>JBKOUM010000087.1:0-6931 GCA_046723385.1 Actinomycetota bacterium | reverse complement strand
GTCCGAGACCTCTTCGAGCAGCTGGACGTGCCGATCCCAGCCTTCGCGCGCATCCGGGAGGAGCTCGGTCACCGTCGCGAGCAGCAGTTCGGCATCCTCCTCGCCCCCGGACCACGCGAGCGAGCCGGCAAGGCGCGGTGTCTCCTCGAACCCGACCTCGGCGAGGTGAGCAGGGATCTCCACCGCGGGATGAGGCGAGGGCGCGGGCAGACCGAAGACCTTGACCACGACGGCCTCGTCCACGACGACGGAGTCGTTCGACTGGTCGGCTTGGATCGCCCGCTCGATCGTGCCGGCCGGGATGGCTGCAGACGGACGGCCCGTGAACGCGCCGGTGACGCCGGCTTCCCCGATGAAGCCCACGAGACCGGCGAAGACGCCGTCGCCCGCGCGGGCCCGACGGACCGTCCCCGAACCCGCGAGCGGGATCGCCAGCGACCGGTCGCCGCAACGGATGACGGCGAGCTTGCCCCCCGCGAGGGGGAGGACGTCGAGGACCGCCGGATCGCCGGTCAGCGGGAACGAACCTGCGAGCTGCTCGGGGAGCAGCGACCGGACACCCGCCGCGCGGATCGATCCTTGCAGCGTCTCGATGTCGAGCGTCCGAACCACGGCCCGCCGAGTCTACGGAGCTGGCGGGCGTGGTCGACCTGGTCGCCGCGGCGCGTGGTATCCATACCGCCCACATGACGGACCGTCTGACGATCCTGTTCATGCCCGAGAGCGCCTACGGGCCCACGAACAACTGCATCGGCATCGGCAAGGTGCTCGAACGGCGGGGTCATCGCGTGGTGTTCGCGGCGGAGGCGTCGTGGAAGGGGCGGCTCGAGCCGCTCGGGTTCGAAGAGGACCTGGTCGACCTGGCGCCGCCACCGGAGGACGGAGCCGAGCAGGACGCGGGCCAGTTCTGGACCGACTTCATCACCCAGACCGCTCCCGAGTTCCGCAAGCCCACGATCGAGCAGCTGTCGACCTTCATCGAGCCCGTGTGGGCGTCCCTGATCGACGGCGCGACCTACTGCGAGCCGCAGCTGCGCGCGATCCTGGATCGCGCGCAGCCCGACGTGATCGTGGAGGACAACGTCAACGCGTTCCCGGCCCTCCTGACCCACGGGGCCCCGTGGGTCAGGATCATGAGCTGCAACCCCCTCGAGCTGAAGGATCCCGCGCTCCCGCCGACGTTCAGCGGCTACCCCGTCGACGATCCGAGCGGGTGGGATGCGTTCCGAGCCGAGTACGCGCGTTCGCATCGAGCGACCTGGGAGAGGTACAACGCGTTCGTCGTGGACGCCGGCGCACCGCCGTTGCCCGACCTCGAGTTCATCCACGAGTCCCACCGCCTCAACCTGTCGATCTACCCTGAGCTCGCGGACTACTCCCGGAGCGTCCCGCTCGCGCCCACGTGGCACGCGCTCCCGTCCTCCGTCCGGACGACCGAAGAACCGTGGGAGGTGCCGGACGAGCTCCGTTCCCGCGGCGGCGCGCTCGTCTACCTCTCGCTCGGATCGCTGGGCTCGGCCGACGTCGACCTGATGAAGCGGCTGGTCACCGTGCTCGCCGAGACGCCGCATCGCTACGTCGTCAGCAAGGGCCCGCGCGCCGATGAGTTCGACCTCCCCGACAACATGTGGGGAGGGAGCCGGCTCCCGCAGACCTCGATCATCCCGCGGTGCGATCTGGTGATCACCCACGGCGGGAACAACACCACGACCGAGGCCTTCCACTTCGGCAAGCCGATGGTGATGCTTCCCCTGTTCTGGGATCAGTACGACAACGCGCAGCGCGTCCACGAGCTCGGCCTCGGCGTTCGGCTCCCGACCTACGACTTCGAGGACGACGACCTGCGCGACGCGATCGACGGGCTGCTCGCCGACGGCGACCTCCGGACGAGGATGGCCCGGGAGGGCGAACGGATCCGGGCGCGGGACGGGAAGACGACGGCGGCCGATCTGATCGAGCGCGTCGCCGACGACCGAACCGGCTGAACGCCCTCGTGGACGGGAAGCGCTGCAGCCGTTCAGTGGACTAGCCTTGCTCGGTGCCCCGGAGCGGACGCATCAGCATCAAGGACGTGGCTCGAGAGGCGGCCGTGTCCGTCACCACGGTGTCTCACGCGCTCAACGACAAGGGCCGGTTGAACCCCGAGACGCGAGCCCGCGTCCGCGAGGTCGCCGACCGCCTGGGGTACCGACCCAACCCGGCCGCTCGCAGCCTCGTCTCGGGGAAGACGGGCTTGATCGCGGTGATGCCGTCGCTCCCCCAGGAGCCCAAGCTCTCCTTGGGGGACTTCGGCTACTTCACCGAGCTGATCGTGGCGGCGACCGACGTCGCGGTCTCGAAGGATTGGGCGCTCGTCGTGGCGCCGCCGCCCTGGAGCGACTTCGTGTGGGAGCGCGTCCCGCTCGACGGGGTGATCGTGATCGACCCGATCGCCGGGGACCCCGCCCTCCCGGTGCTGCGCGACCGGAGGATCCCGTTCGTGACGATCTCGGCGGATCCCGACTCCCCCGGCGGCGATGCCGTCGTGGCGTGTGAGGATCACGACTGCACCGTCGCCATGTTCGAGCACCTCGTCGAGCGGGGCGGGCACCGGGTCGGCTTGCTTTCCGCCCCTCCGATCACGGCGTTCCTGAAGGCGACCGCCGACACCTACGCGGACTGGTGTACGGGCCGCGGCCAGGAGCCGATCGTCGAGATCCTGGACCTCCCCGAGCTCGATCGCGATCCCGGAGGTGGGATGGCGCGAGCGGTCGAGCGGTTGTTCGACCGACCGGACGCGCCCGACGCGGTGTACGTCCCGCTCGAGATCGTCGGCGTCGAGGTGCACCGGGCGATGCGCGACATGAGGTTGCGGATCCCCGACGACGTCCTGCTCGCGACGACGCACGATCGCGGGCACGCGCTGATGATGGACCCCCCGATCACGACGATCGAGTGGGACTACCGGGAGGTCGGGCGGCGCGCGGCGGCGCTCTTGATCGATCTGGTCGAAGGCTCGCGCGCGGCTCCGCACTCCGAAACCGTGCCGGGGCGGCTCGTGCCGCGAGCCTCGACCGCCGCGCACCGCTCGGTCCCTCCACCGTAGGTCCGTCGCGGGGTGCGCCCGCACTTCGTCGTAGCCACGCCCGCCCGAGCAGAACCACTCTTCGGCGGGATGCCGGTGGAGAACCTGCGGGCGGACAGTCGTGCTGGACGGGAACGGCCACTGCGAACGAGGGGGAACTCGATGCGCACGCGTTCGAAGTCGTTGGTGCTCGGAGGCATGCTCGCGGCGTTGGTCCTGACGCCGGGCTCACCCGCCGGTGCAGCGAGCAACGTGCACGCCATGAAGGTCTACGTCGGGTACGCCGACGGCCTGCGAGGCGACCCGACGGTTCCGAGCCCCTGGGACGGCGACCCCGGTGTCGAGTTCCGCGGCGGCGGCCTCCACTTCGACGCGGGGGCGATCCGCATCGTCAACCCGTCGGCGCAGCCGCTCACGATCGGCGACGTCAGCGTCGAGGTGGGTTCCACGACCTACGACCTGTGGGGTCCCTACCCGATCGTCGTGCCGGGCAAGGGCAGCGTGATCCTGACGCAGACGGAGGAGTTCAACTTCGACACCTCCGAGGCCGGCGGCGAAGCGACGTGTGAACCCTCGGGGGTCATCCCCGTGATCCACATCGTCGTGGGATCGCGGCACGTGAAGACCCGCACGTTCCTCGATAAGGGTCAGATCCTGAACACCGGCGGCGTCGACCCCGGATCGTGTGATGCCGCGAACGAGGGTCTTCCCTGGTCGCGCATCCACGGGCACGACTGACGTCGGGCCTCGCCGCGCCTTCTCCGGGACCGCCGGCCCCGACTCAGGACGCGCTGAGCGGGGGCAGCGGCGATCCCTCACCATCGAGGACCGCATCGAGCGCGGTGGTCAGCTGTTCCAGCTGCTGACGACTCAGGTGCTTCAGGAAGTGCTCTCGCACGTCCAGCACCTGCACGTTCGCGGCCGTGCGCAGCAGCGTACGACCAGCGCCGGTGAGGGTCGCGACCGAGCCTCGCTTGTCACCTTCGAAGACGCACCGCTCGACGAGGCCCCGCTGCTCGAGCCGGTCGACGACGCGCGTCACACCGCTGGGTGACAGGACGATCCGGGATGCCAGATCCGACATGCGCAGGCCCCGCCTCCCGGCCCGACCCAGCCAGGCCAGGACCTCGAACTGGTTGAGGCTCAGGTTCTGCGACCGGACCAAGCTCAAGTCGAGGGGCGGGACGACCTTGGCGTAGGCGTACAGGAAGGCTCGCCAGCCCCGGAACTCCAGCTCATCCAGGCGTTCGGCCCGAGAGGTGACCATCCTCGCCAGTCTACGGGGGAATATTTGCTTGCGGACGCAAGTTCCCAGCGACGTGACCGGACTCGGCCGGGCGTCGGCCGGACGTGGGAAGGAGATGGGAGCATGCAGAAGCTACGTGAGGGGACGGAGCGCGAAGCGGTCCTCGTCGAGGACGCGGCGCTGATCCGGATGATGGGGTTCCCGGTCCTGGAAGCGCTGCCCTCCCGCTCGCTGCCCTACGAACGGCTCGACCCGTTCATCCTCGTGCACGAGGCTCGGTTCCGTCTTTCGGACATGGCGAGCGTCGACACCAAGCATCCTCACCGAGGCTTCGACAACGTCTGGTACGTGATCGAAGGCTCGGCGAGCACCGGCCACAGCACCGGCCCGGGTGGAGCGATCGAGCGGGCCCGGCTGTCCGCGGGAGCGCTGCTGGCGCTCAGGACGGGTCGTGGGGCCTGGCACGCCGAGGCGATCGGGGAGGACGAGATCAAGGAGGGCGGGGGCGACATCGAGTTCCGGAGCGTCTTGTTCTGGGTGAACCTGGCTCGGAAGGACAAGCAGGCCGAACCGAGCGCGCTGGTGCTCCAGCCTGATCAGATCCCGGTGCGGCACGACGGAGACGCCGTGGTTCGGGTCTTGGTCGGTGAAGGATCACCCGTCCAGCTGGGGACGCCCGCGCTGATCGTCGATATCGAGCTCCCCGATGGGGGGATGACATCGACCTCGGTGCCGCCCGGGTTCCAGGGCTTCGCCTACGTGCTCGAGGGCGAGGCGGCGTTCGGATCCAACAGGAGCCGGGCGAAGCCCGCGCAGCTCGTCCTGCTCGGACCCGGAGATGGGTTCACGGTGACGGACGCGGCCCCGGGGACCCGGTACCTCCTCATGGCGGGGCAGCCCTACGGAGAGACGCCCGTGTTCAACGGGCCGTTCGTGGACTAGAGGCGAGGTCGAGCTCCCGCGACGTTCGCCGGTCGTGCCGGCCATGCATCGTCCGGAGCCGAACCCCCGTGCGTGCCCGGGGTGGGATTCGAACCCACATGCCCTTGCGGGCCAGCGTGTTTAAGACGCCTCCGTATACCGTTCCGGCACCCGGGCCTGCTTCGGTTGCGATGGTACCGCCGGTACGATGCGGCGGATGATGCGCCGCGTCGCCCGCCCGCTCGTCGCCGGCATGCTCTCGTTCCTCGTTTTGATCTCCTGGACCGAGACCGCGCTCGCCGTCGACTTCACCCGGATCCGATCGGCGGCGGCACCGTTCAGCTGGAACCCCGGCAAGTCGCTCGCCACCGCCACCGGCCACCTGATCTCCGCGTGGGCGAGCGACTGCCCGCCGCCGAGCGGTGCCTGCGCGACCGACCGGAAGCCGACGATGCGCGTGTTCGTCCAACGCGCCGGCGCGAAGACCATCCCCGCCACGTGGGGCAAGCCGATCCGGGTGAGCCCTCGCGATACCCAGGCCGAACGCGTTTCGCTCGCCGCCGACGGCAACGTGGTCGTTGTGGGATGGGTCACGCAGACGAGCTACCTCCACTACGACCCCACGGCGCCGAGGGTCTTCTGGATCCGGATCTCGACCGACCGCGGACGGCATTGGCGCCGCCCCCAGCGGATGTCCCTCCGGGGCGGCCGGGTCGACTACCCGCGGCTCGCGGTCGCCGGCGGGTCGATCTACGCGGTGTGGACGAACGCGGAGACGGGCGACGTACGACTCGCACGCACGTCCGACGTCGGTCGCAACTGGACGAAGGGCGCGATCGGGACGACGACGTCGCGTTCCGACGGATCGCGCGAGGGGTACGCGGGGCTGCCGGACATCGGCGTCAGCGGCGGGAACGTCGGGGTGGTTTGGTTCGCCGACCCCAACGGGATGACCCACGCGGTGTTCTCCTCGACCGGCGGCGACGACCTGTTCGCGTCGGCCGGGACGGCGGTGATCCTCGCCGGCTCGAGCCCGAACGACGGGCAACGGTACGCCGGCGCGGCCGGGTCCCCCAGCGCGAACGATCCTCGCGTCGCGGTGTCGTTCACGACGAACGGCCAGGTGCTCGTCCGGATCTGGGACGGGGTCACCCTCGGCGGAGAGCTCGCGGTCGCGAACGTGCCGTCGGTGCATCTTGGCGTGACCTACTCGGGTGCGTACGGACCGGCGGTGCTCCCCGCGGCGGCCGACGACCTGCTCGTGGCGTTCGCCGGGTGCCGCGCACGCAGCGGCGTCCCGGACCCGTGTGACCCATCGGATCCGGGGGCACGGATCGACGTGCTCTACGCGGAGAGCCCTGACGGCGGATCGTCGTGGACGCCGCTCCAGCGACTCGCCGACGGGACGACGGCGCCGTACCGCACGAACGACGAGCCCTCGATCGCCCTCACGTCCGGGACGCGGCGGATCGCGTTCGACAGCTACGGATCGACGTTCGAGCGGTATCGCGTTCGGATGCGATCGTCGCTCTGACGGCGGTCAGCACGAACGCCGCTGACAGAACCATCCGAAGGGGTGCCGGTCGATGCACGCGTGGTACGTGGTCCCGCAGCCCGAGCAGCGGTAGAGGTTGCCGCCGCACGCGCATCCCGTCTTGCTGATCGGTTCGCAGCGGACCCGGCAGGGGCGCGGTTTCACG
>JBKOUM010000114.1:0-11682 GCA_046723385.1 Actinomycetota bacterium | reverse complement strand
GTGTCCAGCGTCATCGCGAACACGTCGCGTGCCGCGGTTCCGGTGACGGACACGGTTCTCAGACTCAGCGTCGCCGTCGGCCCGGTGGCCGCACCGGCCGGGGCGGCAACCGCGCCGAGCCCCACGGCCGCGGTCGCGATCAGGGCCATGGTTCCGACCAAGCGCCTGGCGGTCTCATGTATTCGCACGTCTTCTCCCTTGTGAAGTTGGTGACTCGAACTACGGACGACATGGCGCATCGGTTCAAGCCGAGATCTGTTCGGGAGTGACCAACTCGATCCGTCCACCGATCAGGAAAAGAGTGACCACGATCCCCCTGAACCATTGCGCGGACTTCGGAACAGGAGTAGGTTCCGGCAGTTCATGAAGGCGCGCGAGGAAGGAGGAGACACGTTGACGGACACGTTCATCACGAACATCGCCGTGTCCCTTCCCTTCGGGCTCGCGGCCTGATCCTTCCTTCATGCTGACTCGCTTCGCCTGAAGGACCCCGCTCCCCCGACCACTGGGGCAAGGCGTACGCACCCATGCACCACGAAAGGTGACCCCTTTGACGTTCATCGACCGACCGCTCGCATCTGCATCACGGATCTCGACCAGGAGCAACGGAGCGCCCCGCCACCGGGCGGGACAGGAGGTCCGACATGGACCTGGAAGAGCGTTTGCCAAGACCTGCGAACGTCGAGACCGAACGGTCTCGGGTCCTCGTCACGCTGCTCTTCACCGACCTGGTGGGATCCACGGAGCGGCTCGTGCGGCTCGGTGATCGGGATCGGTACGCGCTGTTGGCGCTCCACCACAGGACCGTTCGGGGGCACCTGGATCGGTTCGGCGGTCGTGAGGTCGACACCTCAGGTGACGGCTTCCTCGCGACCTTCGACACCGCGTCACAGGCCGTGAGCTGCGGGTCCGAATTGACGCATTCCCTGGCGCAGCTCGACCTGGATGCGCGCGTGGGGGTCCATACCGGGGAGTGCGATCGGCTCGGGACGAAGTACCGCGGCGTGGCGGTCCACGTCGCCGCTTGGGTCGTTCGCCTTGCCGGACCTCGCGAGGTGCTGGTCACCGAGACGGTCAAAGGGTCGTCGCCGGCGCGGGACTGAGCTTCTGCGAGCGCGGGAGCCACGAGCTGAAAGGGCTCCCGGGCGTCTGGCCGCTCTACGCGGCGGTCGCGACCGAGCCCATGGCTCCACGGGCTCGCGACAGGCGCTCGGTCCACCGGACGTCCCGGCCGACGCATCTCGCCGTCCGCGCACCGGTGGCAGGACCGGGCGGGGCAGATGAATGATGAGGAGGAGCCCTCGCCGATCGGCGAGGGCTCACCGCCCTCGAAGGGCTGGGATAGCCTTGGCGTCCATGGAGTTCCGCACGATCCGCGAGGACGAGATCGACGCGTTCGAGCTGGCGCTGTCGAACGCGTTCGGCGACGTCGAGGCGGGCCAGCACGACGTCGCGAACGACCGACTCAGCATCGAGTTCGACCGAACCTTCGCCGCGTTCGATGACGGCCGGATCGTCGGTTGTGCAGCGGTGTTCACGTTCTCGTCCGTCACCCCCGGCGGTGGGACGGTCGGCACCGCCGGAGTCACATGGGTGGGTGTCCTGCCGACGCATCGCCGGCGCGGCATCCTCACCGAGCTGATGCGTCGGATGCTCGACCAGGCGGCCGAGCGCGGTGAGCCGATCGCGACGCTCCTCGCGTCCGAGGGTCAGATCTACGGCAAGTTCGGGTTTGGCCTGGCGGTCCCCGGTCTCTCGTTCGACGTCGCACTCGATCGCGTGCGGTGGGCACCCGGGACGCGATCCGAAGGCCGGACACGCCTGTTGACGCATGAGGAGGCTCGGCCCCAACTGGAGGCCGTGTACGAGCGGTTCGCGTCGTCGAGGCCCGCAGCCGTCCTGCCGACCGATCGGCAGTACGCCTGGATCTTCTCCGGGATCACGAAACCCGATGAGAAGGAGTTCGTGGCTGTCCATGAGGACGAACTGGGAGTGCCCGACGCGTATGCGCTGTACCGGATCAAGCACCGATGGCCACGAGGGCTGCCGAGCAACAAGCTCACGGTGCACCAAGTGGTCGCGTGCACCCCCGAGGCGAGCGCATCGATCTGGCGTTTCCTCTTCGAGGTCGACCTCGTGTCGCAGATCCGAGCCTATGACCTGGCGCTCGACGACCCCCTCATCTGGCAGATGGCCGAGCCTCGCGCGCTGCGCGCGACCTTCGAGGACATCCTGTACGTCCGGCCGATCGACGTGGCGGCCGCCTTGAGCGCGCGTGGGTACATGGAGGACGGCCGGTTGGTGATCGACGTGCGCGACGAGTTCCTTCCCTTGAACACCGGCACCTACGAGCTGATCGTCGAGGGTGGCACGGGCTCGTGCTCGCCGACCGACGCAGAGCCCGAGATCGCCTGCACCGCCCACGTTGTAGGGGGGACCTACTTCGGAAGTGTCTCGTGGGGGACGCTTTCCCGAGCAGGTCGGCTCGAGGAACGGGTCCAGGGTGCCGTCGCGCACGCGGACGCGATGTTCCGCTCGGACGTCGCGCCGTGGCCGATCATCCATTTCTAGCACTGCGCGGGTCTATCGGCTGAGGTGACCGAGCTTCTCGCACCGAATCAGTGCCAAGGTCGGCGATCGGCCGATCTCGATTTGCGCGCTCGTGCGATGGGTTCTACGGTCGTGCTACTCCGCGGCGCGGACACCAGAGAAGAGCCCTGAGGACCTGACGTCGCTCCGGACGCAACCTCGTGAGCGGCGAACAGCGTCCGATCCACGCCATCGGTCACGCGCACCTTGTCGCGACCGAGGAAGGAGGTCCCATGCGTGGACCTGCACCATCGCGGAGCGGATCCCCCCGACGCAATGGTGTCCGCACGACCGCCGCGATCGCCGCGATCGTGCTGATCTGCGGCGCAACCACCGCCGGCGCGGCCAAGCTGATCACGGGATCCGACGTGAAGGACGGTTCGCTGACCGGCAAGGACATCAAGAACGGCTCGCTGAGCGGCAAGGACGTCAAGGACGGAACGGTCGCGATGAAGGACCTCAAGGGAGGAGTCCAGGCCGCGATCCCCGTCCGGGTCACGGGGACGTTGCCGACGAAGGGGTTCTCGGCGACCAACGGCAGCGTCGTGAACACGTCGGATGGCGTGGCGTTCGGGCCGTATGACAACGGTGGCACCGACGGCGGCTCGATCTGCACGAACGCCCTCGACGGGATGACGGTGAATGACGTGGAGCACCTCGCGTTCGAGGCTCGCTACACGGCGACGGCCGATACGGGAGGCGTCGGGGTGCCGTACCTCCGCATCTTCCTCGAAGGCGACCACGACGCGATCTTCTCGCCGAACACGCAGCCGCCCGACTCCGACACGGGGGAGGGCCCGTTCCATACGTGGGTCGCGACGGCCGGCGTGTGGCGGTACGACGATGATGCCGGCGTCGGTGGCCCCGGCACGTATGGCGTCAATGGCGCGCCATTCAGCACCGTTCAGGCGGACCACGGTACCGAGGTCATCGTCAGCGACGGCGTCTGCATCACCGTCGGATTCACCGCGGGCAGCGACCTCAGCGCCCTGCTTCGAACATGGGAGGTGAATAGCAAGGACTACGCGTTCGGTCTGTGAGCGATGTCAGGTGGGGTGGGGTCATCGCACCCCGCCCCGCCCTACATCCGGATCACCGAACGTGTTCCGTGCTTCGATCGGCCGAGGTGCCGCAGCTTCTCCGGGTTCGCGACCGCGTGGATGTTCAGCGCGACCACGGCGATCGCCCGACCGTCGCGGTCCCGGACACGCAGCGCGATCGATCCCTGGAACCGAACACCTTCGTTCCCTCGGCATCGATCCTTCGAGCTGACGGTTTGCGGAGCGGGCACGGCGGCTGCTGGACGATCTGCACAGCTGCTTGCCACGTTCGCCGGTTCAGCGTCTGGGTACCGTGGCGCGACCGGCGGTGGCCCGGCTGCGCCACTCATCCGCCTCGCGCGAGCGGCGCCAGCGTTCCTCGGCCTGACGTCCGTCGCCACGCTCCTCCGAAACCCTCGCGAGCGAGCGCCACAGCCAGCTCCTGAGCTGGAGTTCGCCGAGCTCCTCAGAGATATGGAGGGCTCGCTTGAGGTCATCTTCGGCCGCGTCAAGCTGACCCAGCCCGCGCCGGGCGTCGCCACGCTCGGCGGTGGCGTCCGCGAGCTCCCACCTGGCGCCGAGGTCTTCGAACGTCGCGACCGCCGCTTCGAGGCACGCAAGCGCGTCCTGGAAGCGGCCGAGCTGCTCGAGGATCCGAGCTCGCTGCACGCTGGTCATCGCAACGCTGAATGGGTCACCGAACCCTTCGGCGACCGCCGTCGCTTCCTCACTCAAGCGCAGTGCCGTCTGCTGGTCCATCGTGACGACGGCCAGCGAGTTGAGCGCGCGGGCGCGTGCCCATCCATCCTCGGGAGCGGCGAGCTCGAGCGCTCGGCGGAACATGGCCTCGGCAGCGTCGTCGTCCTTCCGCGTCGATGGGACCCAGCCGGCGAACAGGAGGGTGCGGACGATCGCCCAGGGATCATCGAGCGCCTCGGCCGAGGCGAGCGAGCGATCGAGCAGCTCCTCCGCCTTGTCGATATCGCCCTCGATGTTGAGCGCGATATCCCCCAGGAACCGCAGCGCCAGGGCCAGGGTGAACGGATCGTCGAGCGCCGTGCCGAGCGCGACCGCATGTTCGGCTCGTTCCGTCGCCGCCTGATATTCGCCGAGCCAGTAGTGCGCTTCACCCATGCCCGCGAGCGCTCGCGCCTCGCGGACGCCCCAGCGGTCGTCCGGCAGGCTCAGGGAGAGGCATCGCTCGTAATAGTCGATCGCGGATCGGCTCTCCATCCGGCGGCGGGCGCGGTCGGCCGCGGCGAGCAGCGCATCGGCCGCCGGCTCCGCGACCGTCCGGTCGTCCGGGTCGAGGTCCAGCGACGCGACGCCCGCCAGATGCAGGTGGTCGGCCGCCCAGGACGGATGGCCCTTCTCGAAGAGACGATCGGCGACCAGGTGATGCAGCCGCACGCGCGCCCGCTTGGGCAAACTGGTGTACGCCACGTCCTTCACCATCGAGTGGCGGACACGCCAGCGCGGGATCGCGCCGCGCCCCTCCTCACGGACGAGGATCTCCGCCTCCTCCAGGCCGCGGATCTCGTCCACGGTGGCATCGGGATCGACCACGAGCAACTCGTCCAGGTCGAACGACACGAAGAAGATGGACGCGTGTCGGGCGAGCTCGCGGAGCCTCGGCGGTAACGCATCGAGGCGCGCCGCGACCACCGCCTGGACGGTCGGCGGAACGCTCTCGATCGGCGACCGCTTGCGTCCGTCCTGGGGCATCAGCATGCCCGTCGTCTCGACGATGAAGAACGGATTGCCGTCCGCTCGGACGGCGATCCGCGTGGCCTCGGCCTCGTCGATACGGTCGGCGGCCGCCTGCTGGACCAGATCGATCGACTCCTCGAGGGTGAGCGGGTCGAGCCGGATCGTCACGGCGTTCGCGGTCTTCGATGCCCATCGAGGACGCTGCTCGAGGAGCTCCGGACGAGCGAGGACCACGAGCAAGGCTCGACGTGGACCGTTCCGCGATGCCGCGCCGAGCCGCTCGACGAGGTCGAGCATGGCCGGTTTCAGCCGATGCCCATCCTCGAAGAAGAGGACGAACGTTCGGTCGCGAGCGAGCTCTTCGATCAGTTCGACCACGCCCGCTTGCACCGCCTGGACGAACCCGGATCCCGCCGCGTGCTCCGCCGAGCCGAACAACAACGCGAGCCGCTCCACGAGCCGGTCTCCGTCGGACGATCCCTCCGTTCGCTCGACGAGCTCATGCAACCGTTGCCGGATCGCTTCGGCGGCGTCGCTCTCGTCCACGCCGGCGAGGTCGCCGACGATCGCCGCCGCCGGTGCGAACGTCGCCGTGTCGGTGAACGCGTGGGCCAGCCCGCGGCCGACGGTCACGTCGTCCCCGAGGCCCGCGAGGAGCTCGTCGGCGAGGCGCGACTTGCCGATCCCCGGTTCACCCAGGACCGTGGCGAGGGTCGGCCGACCGGTGCTCGACACACGTGCGAGGCTCTCGCGCAGGATCGTGAGCTCGCTCTGACGTCCGACGAACGGGATCGTCCTGCGCCGCGACCTGGTCGACAATCCGGTGACCGGGAACGCCGCGAGGTCTCCGTCGAACCCCTTCGCCTCCACGTCGCGACGAGGCCCGTACATCACGTCCGTGTCCGTCAGCGCGAACGTCGTCTGTCCGACGAGCACCTCGCCGGGCGCCGCTGCGACCTGGAGCCGCGCCGCGACGTTGACGACGGAGCCCGTCACGAGCAGCTGGCCCGCGGGTCCCAGGCCCGCCGCCGCCTCGCCGGAGTCGATACCCACCCGGACCTCGAGAGGCTCCGAGAGCCCGAGCGAGTCCGACAGTCGCAGCAGTCGTCCACGGATGGCCAGCCCAGCTCGGACCGCGCGGAGGGCGTCTTCCTCGTCGACCATCGGCACCCCGAAGACCGCCATGACCGCGTCGCCGATGAACTTCTCCGGTCGCCCGCGAAGGGCGAACAGCTCCTCGGTCGCCATGTCGAAGAAGCGGCCGAGGATCTCTCGAGCGCGCTCCGCGTCGAAACGACGAGCCAACTCGGTGGAGTCGACCAGGTCGGCGAAAAGCACCGTGACCATCTTGCGCTCGTCCGTTGCGAGGAACGTCGAAACGGACGCGCCGCAGTTGGGGCAGAATTGGGCGCCTTCGGGGAGCACCTCTCCGCAGACCGCGCACGTCATCCGTCCAGACTAAGCGCTCGCTGGAGAACCGCTCGAGGATCGAGAGAGACTGACCGATCGATGAGAAGGATCCTGGTCGCAGAGTTCGAGACGATCGACGGGGTCATCGAGGCACCGGGGCACGAGGAGCACCGCGACGGCCGGAACGCCTGGGCGCTGGCTCTGACCAGTGAGGACATGCTGGAGTACGCCGCCGAGCAGCTCCTCGAGGTCGATGCCCTCCTGTTGGGCCGGGTGACCTACCAGCTCTGGGCGGCGTTCTGGCCGTTCGCGACCGACGTCTTCCTGGGCGAACGGATCAACGCGCTCCCGAAATACGTCGTGTCGAACACGCTGACCGAAGCGTCGTGGAACAACTCGCGCGTGATCTCCGGGAACATCCCCGCCCAGATCGCGAAGCTCAAACAGGGCCCCGGAGGCGACATCCTCGTCTCCGGGAGCGCAGATCTGGTCGATCTGCTTCTGGAACACGATCTCATCGACGAGCTCAGGATCATGGTGTATCCCGTCATCCTCGGGAGCGGCAAGCGCCTGTTCCGGGATCGCGCCGGCACCGCCCATCTGCAGCACGTCGGAACCCGAACGTTCGATTCGGGAGTGGTCCTCCTCCGTTATCGACCGGCGAGCGACGAGCCTTCGAGCGAGTACTCGGAGGCGTACGAATGGTCGGATGAGCAGATCAAGTCCTTGCAGGCCGCGGACAACGCGAACCGGATCCTCGCGACGATCCTCTTCACCGACATCGTCGATTCCACCGGGCACGCGGCCGCTCTGGGGGACCGCGGCTGGCGCCAACTGCTCGATCGACACGACCGCATCGCGCAGACGGAGGTCGACCGCTTCCGCGGGCGGTTGATCAAGAGCACGGGAGACGGCATCCTCGCGACGTTCGACACCCCGACGCGAGCGGTCCGGTGCGCGATCGAGCTCCTCGACGGGCTGACCGGATCGGGGCTCAGGATCCGCGCCGCGATCCACACGGGCGAGATCGAGCTGCTCGATGCGGACGTCGGTGGCATCGGCGTGCACATCGCATCTCGCGTGCTCGGGGAAGCCGGCGCCGACGAGGTGGTGGTCACGCGCACGGTCCGGGACCTGGCTACCGGCACGGACCTCGCGTTCGCTCCCCTCGGACCGACCAACCTGCGAGGCGTCCCGGGCGAGTGGGAGCTGTTCCGTGTCTCCGTGCGCGAGCGGACCCCCGAGACCCGATGATCCGACGACGGGTGTTACCTTGACTCAGTCGGTAGGACGTGGCGGTGGAACGGTGTCATCGGGCGAAGAGCGCTTCCTCAACACGTATCACAACTCGAGCACGCCCCCGCCGCCGGACGTTCCGGCCGAGCTCGCGGAGTTCATGCATGCCGCCGACGCGGTCCTTGCTCCGGCGGCAGAGCTCGCGAGGGTGGTGACCCGCGCTCACCAGGGTGCCGCCACCCAGCTGATCGGTGAGGGATGGGCGCACGCGCGCAAGTACATCTCGATGTCGGAGAAGTACGCGGCCTGGGCGGACTACCGGGCGCCGGCCAAGGGGTTCGGCATCCACGCGTACGCGCACCGGGTCGATCGACCGTTGCGGCTCACGGACGAAGAGATGCGAGCGCATCCGGAGTGGCGGAACTTCGGTGAAGAGGTCGACGAACATCCTCCGATGCGGGGGTGGCTGGCCGTCCCGTTGATCGGGTCAGACGGCGCCAACTACGGCTTCATCCAGGCCTCGGACCGACTGGAGGGAGACTTCACGGAACAGGACGAGGAGAACCTGGTGAGGCTCGCCGCACTCACGGGTGCCGCCCTCGACAGCCTTGCTCAGCTCCATCTTCCCGACTACCGACGGAAGGTCCGAGGACAGTCAGCCGATTGACGAGGTCGATCTCAGCGGCCCCGTCGGATACCGGCGATCGTCGGAACGGGTTCGACACCCGTCAGCGACCCTTCCCGAACAGCTCTTCGTTGGAGCTGACGTTGAACGGGGGAACGCCCGCGAGCTTGCCGCCGTCGATCGGGATCGTCGCTCCGGTGATGAAGCCCGCCCGATCCGAGCACAGCCACACCACCGCGCTCGCGACCTCGTCGGGGGACCCGATCCGCTTCATGGGCATCGCCATCGCCGCCTGCCGCTGCGCCTCCTCACCGGCCCGCTCCAGGTTGTCTGTCAGGATGGGCCCGGGCGCGAGCGCGTTCACACGGATGTTCCCGTGCCCGTAATCCAGCGCGGCGGTCTTCGTCAGGCCGATCACGCCGTGCTTCGCGGAGACGTAGCCGGCGAGCCCCCCGACCGCCTCAAGGCCTGCGGTCGAGGCCATGTTCACGATCGCACCGCCCCCCGCCTCGAGCATCGCGGGGATCTCGAACTTCATCGAGAGGAAGACGCTCCGGAGCGTGATCGCGATCGTCGAGTCGTACGCCTCGACGGGAACGTCCGCGAGGGGCGTCGGCGGAACGCCTCCTCCGGCGGCGTTGTTGACCGCGATGTCCAGACGGCCGAGCTCGCCGACGGTCGCTCCGACCAGGTCGCGGATCGCGTCGGCGTCCCCGACGTCCGTGCGGATGACCATCGCTCGTCCGCCCATCACGCCGATCTCGTCCGCCAGCTGCCGGAGCGGATCCTCGCTGCGCGCGGCGAGCGCGACCGACGCTCCTTCGGCAGCCAACGCCTTCGCCGTTGCCGCGCCGATCCCTCGGCTCGCTCCGGTCACGATGGCAACCTTGCCGGCGAACGGTCCCGAAGGGGCCGACATCATCCGAATCCCTCCTTGATCAACGCCACGGCCCGGCGACCGCGCGTGCGTACCTCGCGAGCGATCACGTCGGTACTCACGCCGGCGAGGACTTGACGGCGCACGTGGTCGATCATCGCGCGGTGCATGCTCGTCAGGGCTCGGGCGATCACCAGGGGCACCAGATCATCTGCTGGGGTGTGGAGCTCCTCGGCGAGGATGTCGATCAGCCGTTCGGCGTAGCGATCGAAGATCTGTCGTTCGCGCGCGAGCAACGCCGGACTCTCCGTGAAGAACTTGGTCACCGCTCGCGGATCGACACCCGTGTCACCCGTCTTCAAGAAGCCGCGCGGCGCGAGTACGAAGCTCCCGAACGCATCCACGACGGAGGTCCCGGGTTGACGGTTCCGGACCGCATCGAGCATCTCCTCCTCGAAGTCCTCCATCCGGTGGAAGGCGAGATCCTCCTTCGTCGGGAAGTAGTTGAAGACGGTCGCCTCCGAGACGTCCGCGGCTTCCGCTACGTCGGCCACCGTCACATCGTCGAACCCGTGTTCCAGGAAGAGACGTCGGGCGGCCTCTGCGATCGCCTCTCGCGTCTGGATCTTCTTCCGTTCGCGGAGCCCACCCGTCTGTGCCACCCGGCCATGATACTGCCAATCTTAGGGTTGCCATAAGTTTGGAGTGACCCTATGGCGATTACGTCGAAGCGATACGCATCCGCAGGTACTGCGTCACACCGGCGATCCGCCGCTCAACGAACCTGACGTGCGGCGGCGCTGGGCGGAGCTCCGGGTCGGTGATCAGCTCCGGCTCGACGAGGTCCACGACCCGACCACCGGTCTCCACCGAACAGGACCCAGCGGCGATGACGTTCTTCACCCATTGCACATCTGAGCCGTACGTCAGGAAGAACAGATACGCGTCACCGCGGCGGAACAGGTTGAGCGGCGTGCGGTAGACGCGTCCCGTCTTGCGACCCACGTGGGTCAGCACGCCGAACGCCGGCAGTCTGGTTGCGACCGGCAGCAGCACCGGATCGATGAAGCGGGTCGCGAGGTGGCGCAGGCGCCACATGCGTGTGCGACCAGTTTCGCGATCGGTCACGAGCCTCCCCGAACAGCTCCCGCCGGGCGGTCACTCCGCGTACGGCTGGTCCTTCCCCTGGGCACTGAAGCCGATGTTCCACATGTAGCCGTCCGGGTCCGCGAAGGTGCCCCCGTAGCCGCCCCACTCCAGATCGGCGGCGGGCTTGAGGATCGTGGCGCCCGCCTTGTCCGCTTCCGCCAGGATCTCATCCACCCGCTCCTGGCTGCGGACCACGTACGTGAACACCATCCCACTGAAGCCGCTGCCCTCCGGGCTCGCACCGTTGTCGGTGGCCAGACCGTCACGGCCGTAGAGGCCGACGAGCGAGCCGCCGTGAGGCTCGAAGAACACCGAGATGCCGTAGTCCCGCTCGACCTTCCAGCCGAGACCTTCGGTATAGAACTGCTTGGACCGATCCATGTCTCTGACGCCGAGGAGGATCGAGCTCACATGCGCGTTCATACCTTGCCTCCCTTCCTTCCGATTGGATCCCGCCTCGCATCCACCTTAGGTGCGGCTCGGGGACCGGCGCTTCTCGATTCCTGACCGGTCCGGCCGCGCGCGGATCAGGAGGGATCCTGGTGCGGTGTCACTTCTTCTAGGGCTGCTTCATCTCCCTCACCCGACGGGAACCGGCTCGCCCTCAAGCTCCGACGGCTCGGCGACCTCCAGGTGCATCTTCGGCATGATCCGGTCGAGCCACGACGGAACCCACCAGTTCAGGTCGCCGAGCAGGACCATGGTGGCCGGCACGAGGACGATGCGGACGATCGTCGCATCGATGAACACCGCCACCGCGAGGCCGATGCCGAACATCTGCGCGATCGGATCAGGCTCCGTCACGAAGCTCAGGAAGACCGCGATCATGATGAGGGCCGCGCTCGTAATCACCCGGGCGGTCGTCGAGATGCCCGTCACGACGCTCTGGACGTTGTTCCCCGAATGCAGGTACTCCTCGCGGATCCGGGAGAGCAGGAACACCTCGTAGTCCATGGAGAGGCCGAACAGGACCGCGAACATCATCATCGGCACGAAGCTCACGACCGGGATCGACTGGTCGATGCCGAGCAGGCTCCGCCCCCAGC
>JBKOUM010000098.1:0-8574 GCA_046723385.1 Actinomycetota bacterium | reverse complement strand
TGTATCACGGGCGCGTGGCCGCGGTCGCCGAGGGCGCGCGTGAGGGAGGATTGCAGATCTGATGCGACGTTACGACGCACGGAACGAAGAGAAGAGCCCGTACGAGGAGCGGGTGATCTCGATCAACCGTGTCGCCAAGGTTGTGCGGGGCGGCCGGCGGTTCTCGTTCGCCGCACTCGTCGTCGTCGGAGACGGGGCGGGACGCGTCGGGTTCGGCTACGGCAAGGCCAAGGAGGTGCCCTCCGCGATCGCGAAGGGGGTCGAGGAGGCTCGCCGGAAGATGTTCGAGGTCCCGATGATGGGCACCACGATCCCGCACGAGATCATCGGCGAAGCCGGCGCGGGCGTCGTCCTGTTGAAGCCGGCGGCTCCCGGGACCGGCGTGATCGCGGGGGGCCCCGTCCGCGCGCTCGTAGAGTGCGCGGGGATCAAGGACGTGCTGACCAAGTCGCTCGGATCGTCCAACCAGATCAACATCCTGAAAGCTGCCGTCGCGGGCCTCCAGGGGTTGCGCAAGCCTTCGGACGTCGCGATGCGGCGTGGGCGCGACGTCCACGACGTCGCGCCCAAGCCCATGCTTGAGGCGATCGCGGCGGCCGAGGAACGCACGAACGCGGCCCGTGCCGCCGCGCTGCAGGAGCAGTACGGCGTCACGGACGGGGACTCCTCATGAGCCAGCTCAAGATCACGCAGGTGCGAAGCGTCATCGGCCGACCCGGCGATCAGAAGGACACCGTTCGCCGGCTCGGCCTCCGCCGGATGCACGACACGGTCCTCAAGGAAGATCGCCCAGACATCCGGGGCATGGTGGCCAAGGTCCGTCACCTGGTCCGCGTGGAGGAAGTCGCATCCACGGGCTCGAGGCGAACGAGCGGGGGTGAAACGGGATGAAGCTGCATCATCTCCGCGCGGCCGAGGGCGCCAAGAAGGAGCGGACGCGCGTCGGCCGGGGTCGTGCAGGTACCCGTGGGAAGACCGCCGGTCGAGGCACCAAGGGCACGGGGGCTCGGAAGAACGTCCCCACGTACTTCGAAGGCGGGCAGATGCCGTACCAACGGCGCGTCCCCAAGTTGAAGGGGTTCTCCAACCCGGGTCGCACCGAGTTCGCGCCCGTGAACGTGGAGGTCCTGGCGAAGTACTTCGACGGCGACGTGACGCCGGAATCGCTCTACGCGCACGGGCTCGCGCACAAGGGGCGACCGGTGAAGATCCTCGGCCGCGGCGACCTCACGAAGGCGCTCACGGTCTCGGCGCACGCGTTCTCCGCCACGGCGAAGGCCAAGATCGAGGCCGCCGGCGGGCGCGTCGAAACGCTCGGTGGATGACCTCCCGGTGATCCGGGGTACCCTTATCCCGCCGTGCTGAAGGCGTTCCTCAACTCGTTCAGGGTTCCGGACCTGCGGAACAAGATCCTGTTCACGCTGTTCATCATCACCGTGTACCGGTTCGGATCCCACATCCCGGTCCCGGTCGTCGATACGAGCGTCCTCCAGAACCAGGCGAGCACCGGCGGCTTCCTGGACTTCATCAACCTCTTCTCCGGAGGCGGGCTCAACCGCTTCTCGGTGTTCTCGCTCGGGATCATGCCGTACATCACGAGCTCGATCATCATGCAGCTCCTCACCGTCGTGATCCCGAAGCTGCAGCAGTGGCAGGACCAGGGCGAGGCCGGGGTCAAGCGGATCAACCAGTGGACTCGGTACGTGACCGTGGTCCTCGCGCTCCTCCAGTCCACCGGCCTCGTGTTCCTGTTCCACTCCGGCCAGAACAACATCCCCGACCTGTTCCCGGTTGGCACCTTCACGCCGCCGAACGTGCTGCTGATCGTGCTGACGATGACGGCCGGCACGGCGTTCATCATGTGGCTCGGAGAGCTGATCACTCAGCGCGGCGTCGGCAACGGCATGTCGATCCTGATCTTCACGAGCGTGATCAGCCGGTTGCCCTCGGAGGGTCTCGCGATCTTCCGTGCGGGCGGATGGGGCAAGTTCATCGTCGTGTTCCTGATCGGCATCGCGATCATCGTCGCGGTCGTCTACATGGACCAGGGCCAGCGCAAGGTGCCGGTCCAGTACGCCAAGCGCGTGGTCGGGCGAAAGCAGACGATGGGCGGGAGCACCTACCTGCCGCTGAAGGTGAACCAGGCCGGCGTGATCCCGATCATCTTCGCGACCTCCGTGCTCTACTTCCCGGTCCTGATCGCGAGCGTCTATCACGGCCAGTGGCTCCAGAACTTCGTCAACAACTACGTCAACAACCAGCGAAGCATCCTGTACATGTTCATGCTCGCCGGGTTGATCGTGTTCTTCAGCTACTTCTACACGGCGATCCAGTTCGATCCGGTCCGGACCGCGGACAACCTCCGCCAGCAGGGCGGGTTCATCCCCGGCATCCGTCCGGGCCGGCCGACCGCCGACTACCTCAACGACATCCTCGTGCGCATCACGCTGCCGGGCTCGCTGTTCCTCGCGACGATCGCGCTGATCCCCACGATCGTGCTCGCGACGTGGAACTTCCAACAGTTCCCGTTCGGGGGCACGTCGATCCTGATCGCCGTGGGCGTCGCGCTCGAAACGATGAAGCAGATCGAGTCGCAGCTGATGATGCGTCACTACGAGGGTTTCCTCCGGTAGCGGGAGGAGCGCCCGATGCGCTTCGTCTTCCTCGGACTCCCGGGCGCCGGCAAGGGGACCCAGGCGCGGGTCCTGTCGGAGCGGCTGGACATCCCGCAGATCTCGACCGGCGACATCCTGCGGGAGCACGTCCAGGTCGGCACCCGCCTTGGGATCGAAGCGCGGCGGTACATGGACCGCGGTGAGTACGTCCCGGACGCGCTCGTCATCCGGATGGTCGAAGACCGGCTGGGCGACGCGGACGCGTCCAAGGGGTTCATCCTGGACGGGTTCCCGCGGACGGTCCGGCAGGCAGAGGCGCTGGACGTCGTCCTGGACGAGCTGCAGACGCCGCTCACCGCCGTGATCACGTTCTCGATCTCGGACGCGACCGGGATCCGCCGGATCATCGGTCGCTACACGTGTCCGACCTGCAAGCGGACGTACCACCAGGAGCTGCGGCCGCCGGCCCACGACCTCGTCTGCGACGTCGACGGCACGCCGCTCGAGAAGCGGAGCGACGAGGACGAACTGACGGTCAAACGCCGGCTCGCGCTCTACCGCGAGCAGACACAGCCGCTCGAGAGCTACTACGCGGAGCGCGGTCTGCTGCATCACGTCGACGCGGAAGCGCCACCCGAGCTCGTGACCGAACGGATGCTCGCGGCGATCGAGGAGGCTGACCGACCGTGATCATCCTCAAGTCATCCGACGAGCTGGACAAGATGCGCAAGGCCGGGCGGATCGTCGCCGACACGATCGGCCGGGTCCTGGACGCGGTGGCGCCAGGGTTGACCACGGCCGACCTGGATCGCGTGGCCGAGTCCGCGATCGTGGCGAGGGGCGCGATCCCGTCGTTCAAGGGCTATCGGGGCGCGTCGCGGACGCCCTTCCCCGCGACGATCTGCGCCTCGCTCAACGACGAGATCGTGCACGGCATCCCATCCGCCGACCGACGGCTCCGAGAGGGCGACCTGCTCTCGCTCGATTTCGGTGCGATCTGGGAGGGGTTCCACTCGGATTCCGCGGTGACGGTCTTCGTCGGCATGGCGCCGAGCGCCGATGCGGAGCGGCTCGTCAAGACCACGGAGGCCGCGCTCGATACCGCGATCGCGGAGGTCCTTCCGGGCGGCAGGCTCTCCGACATCGGCCACGCGATCGAGACGGTCGCGTCCCGGGAGGGTCTCGGCATCGTCCGTGAGTACGGGGGGCACGGGATCGGGCGATCGATGCACGAGGATCCGTTCATCCAGAACTGGGGGAAGCCCGACCGCGGCCCGGAGATGCGGCCCGGCCTCGTCATCGCCGTCGAGCCCATGTTGAACCTCGGCGGGGACGAGACCGCGATCATGCCCGACGGGTGGACCGTCGTGACCGCGGACGGATCGCTCTCGGCCCATTTCGAGCACACCGTCGCCGTGACCCGCGAGGGCCACGAGGTGCTGACCGCCCGCGACCGATCCTCGTAAAGCACGCCCGCCGACCAGCCGACAACGATGGGGTGGCAGCGTCCCCCGCGGTCCGTGGCCCCATCGTGGGTTCGGTCAGGCGTGCATCCCGCGTCTGTCTGTCCGCGTGCGTGGTCGCTGCGGTGCTCGTTGGGACGATCGCCACACCGGCGAATGCGAGCGACCCTCTGACGTTCCTCCGGATGATCGGGCGTCCGCGGCTCGATGCTCCCGAGGGCGTTGCCACGGACGCGAGCGGGAACGTCTACGTCGCAGAGCCCAATACCCTCGGAGGGACCGCCACCACGAACGATCGCCTGGTCAAGTTCTCCCCCGACGGGACCTTCATCGATGTCATCGCCGGTCCCGGGACCGGGCCGGGGCAGGTCGCCGACCCCTCCGCCGTCGCCATCGCCCCGAGCGGCAACATCTACGTGACCGAGAAGTGGGGAAGTTCGGCCTTGTCCAACCGCGTGTCGTACTTCGATCAGTACGGGAACTACATCGCGTCGTGGGGGACCTATGGGACGGGGAACGGTCAGTTCAAACACCCCGAGGGGATCGCGGTCGACTCGGTCGGCGACGTCTACGTTGCGGACTATCTGAACGACAGGATCCAGAAATTCACGTCCTCCGGAGGCTGGATCCGATCGTGGGCGGTGAGCAGCCCTCAAGGCGTTGCGGTGGACGGCTCGGACGTCGTGTACGTCGCGGGCGGCAGCCAGATCCGACGGTTCGATACATCGGGCAACGCTCTGACCAACTGGGCATCGAGCGGAGCGGTCGGGATCACGTTCGACGCGTCGGACGACGCGTGGGTGATCGCGACGACGGCGATCACCGAATACGACAACAGCGGTTCCGTCCTTTCGACGTACGGAGCTTCCGGGGCCGGCGACGGACAACTCAACGGTGCCGAAGGTATCGCGATCGGTGCCGGCGGCAAGGTCTACGTCGCGGATACGGACAACGGCAGGATCCAGCGCTTCTCCGCTGCGGGCGTCTACCAGACCCAGTGGGGTGCCTTCCCGGGGACCGGCGTCCCCGACTTCCCGACCGGGCTCGCGGTCGACCCGTCGAACAACGTCTACATGACGAAGAAGTCCACCGATCAGATCCAGAAGTTCGACGTGAACGGAAACCTCGTCCAGGAGTTCGGAGGGTCCGGCAACGGGGACGGCCAGCTGAGCGACCCTGCCGCGATCGCGATCGACGACGAAGGCTTCATCTACGTCCTCGACACGGGGAACACCCGCATCCAGAAGTTCGATCCATCCGGTGCGTACATCACGCAGTGGGGGAGCTACGGCGATTGCGCGATCTCGTGCTCGGACGGGCAGGTGAAGGCGCCCACGGGGATCGCGGTCGACGACTCCGGACACGTGTTCGTCGCCGACACCGGGAACAACCGCATCGAAGAGTTCTCCACTTCCGACGGCACCTTCATCCGGAAATGGGGGTCCTACGGTCAGGGCAACGGCCAGTTCAGCCTGCCGAAGGGGATCGCGATCGACGGCTCCGGGAACGTGTGGGTCGCGGACTCGGGCAACAACCGGATCCAGCAGTTCGACTCCACGGGCGGCTATCTCACGCGATGGGGCGCGGCGGGCTCACAGGACGGGAACCTCGCCGCTCCGTCCGACCTGGACATCGATGCCGACGGCGCCCTCTGGGTGGTCGACAAGGGCCACACCCGGATCCAGCGGTTCACGAACACCGGGGGATTCCTTTCCAAGCTCGGCTCGGCGGGACTCGACTCCGGGCAGTTCGCCTCGCCCACCGGGATCGCGATCGACTCCGCCGGCCACGTCCTGGTGGCCGACACCAACAACCACCGTGTCCAGATGTTCATCGACCAGAACGGGCCGGACGTCACGATCACGGCCGGTCCGGGCACTGCGACCACCTTGAGCACGGCCTCGTTCAGCTTCACGGCGAACGACTTCAACGCGACGTTCCAGTGCAAGCTGGATGATGGCCCATACGCGGCCTGCGCGAGCGGGGACAGCTCTTCCTCGTACAGCGGCCTCACGGAGGGCAGCCACACCTTCTCGGTGTTCGCGACGGATGTCCTCGGGAACCCAGGCAACGCGACCCCGTACATGTGGGCGGTCGACACGACCGCACCGACGGTCTCGCTGACCTCCACGCCGCCCTCCACGACCGGGTCGACGAGCGCGTCGTTCTCGTTCATGTCCGACGAGGCGGGCATCTTCAAGTGCGCGCTCGGCTCGGCCTCCTTCGCGGACTGCACCTCGCCCGAATCGGTGAACGTGGCCGCCGGCAGCAACACGTTCAAGGTCAAGGCGATCGACCTGGCGGGCAACGTGAGCGCGACGGCCTCCTACACGTGGACCGTGGACAAGACGCCACCGAACGTCACGATCTCGAGCGGACCGAGCGGGTACGTGCAGTCGACGTCCGCGTCGTTCGGGTTCGACTCGGCCGACGCGAACGCGACGTTCGAGTGCCACCTCGACGGGTTCGCGTGGGCTTCGTGCACCTCGCCCGCCGGCTACTCGGGCCTCGCCGCGGGTCTCCACACCTTCTACGTGCGGGCGACCGACCAGTACGGGAACGTCGGCAGCACGGCCCACCAAGCGTGGACGGTCGACACGCAGACCCACCGACCCGACGGCCAGATCGCGACGGGCACGACGTACCTGGGGAACGACGTCTACAACTCGGATGGGTCGAACCAGACCAAGACGGTGAACTCGAAGGTGGGCAAGACCGTCACGTTCAAGATCCGCTTCCAGAACGATGGCACCGGGACGGACGGGTACACGGTGACGGGGACCGGGTCGGGCAAGGGCTATACGGCCTCGTACTTCGTCGGGACGACCAACATCACGAACAAGGTCACGGGCGGGACCTACGAGGTGAACGTCGCCGCCGGGCAGTACGGCGCGATCACCCTGAAGGTCATGGTGGGGACGAAGGCGGTCTCCTCGAGGTCCTTCCTGGTCAAGGCCACGGCCGATCACGAGACCACCCGGGTGGATGCCGTGAAGGCGGTCGTCAAGCGGGCCTGAGGGTCCGTGGACAGTCGAACCAGCCCGCTCGTATACTGCCTGCTCGCCCTTCCCGAGGCGTGTTCTTCGTGCGCCCAGGGTCGGGTTTCCCGAGGTAGAGGCATCTGGAGCGTGGCGAAAGACGATGTCATCGAGGTCGAGGGGACCGTCGTGGAGCCCCTTCCCAACGCCATGTTCCGGGTCGAGCTCGAGAACGGCCACAAGGTGCTCGCCCACATCTCGGGGAAGATGCGGATGCACTACATCCGGATCCTTCCGGGAGACCGGGTCCGGGTAGAGTTGTCGCCGTACGACCTCACCAGGGGTCGTGTGGTTTATCGGTATCGATAAGGGGAGCAGCATGAAGGTCAGACCGTCGGTGAAGAGGATCTGCGACCGTTGTCGCGTCATCCGCCGGCGCGGCCGGATCCTGGTGATCTGCTCCAACCCGCGGCACAAGCAGCGGCAGGGCTAGGAGGGGGTCGGAGGATGGCACGGATCGCGGGCGTCGACCTTCCGCGTGACAAGCGGCTCGACATCGCGCTTCGCTACATCTACGGGATCGGCCCGACCCGCGCCTTCCAGATCGTCGGCGGCACGCAGATCGAAGGGGGCACCAAGGTTCGCGACCTCTCCGAGGAAGAGGTCCTCAAGATCCGCGAGTACATCGACCGGAACTTCAAGGTCGAGGGCGATCTCCGCCGCGAGGTGGCTCAGGACATCAAGCGGAAGATCGAGATCGCCTGCTACCAGGGCATCCGGCACCGCCGCTCGCTCCCGGTCCGCGGTCAGCGCACCCACACGAACGCGCGGACCCGGAAGGGGCCGAAGAAGGCGGTCGCCGGCAAGAAGAAGGTCGCGAAGAAGAAGTAGGGCCAACAAGATCAGAAGGGGAGCCGGCTCCGCATGGCCAAGCCCAAAGCCAAGAAGACCAAGCGCCGCGAGAAGAAGAACGTCCTGCACGGTCAGGCGCACATCAAGTCCACCTTCAACAACACGATCGTCACGATCACCGACCAGCAGGGCAACACGCTCAGCTGGGCGAGCGCCGGGAACGTCGGCTTCAAGGGCTCCCGCAAGTCCACGCCGTTCGCCGCGCAGCTCGCCGCCGAGAAGGCGGCTCGCACCGCGCAGGAGCACGGCCTGCAGCGAGTGGATGTGTTCGTGAAGGGCCCGGGATCGGGCCGCGAGACGGCGATCCGTTCGCTCGCCGCTGCGGGCCTCGAGATCGCCGGGATCCAAGACGTGACGCCGGTCCCGCACAACGGGTGCCGGCCTCGCAAGCGCCGTCGCGTCTGACGCGGCGGCCGCACCCGGCCGCGATCGGCGGCGCGGGAGACCCAAGGGGTGGGGATGGATTGGATGATCCCCCGCCGAGGAGGGATGTACGTTGTTCATCGTCGCGAGACCTCAGATCGCTGAGGACGTGATCTCGCCGACCCGCTCGAAGTTCACGATCGAACCGCTCGAGCCGGGGTTCGGCTACACGGTCGGCAACTC
>JBKOUM010000078.1:0-17641 GCA_046723385.1 Actinomycetota bacterium | reverse complement strand
CTGAGCGGGTCGGGGTGAGTATGGGTGGCGCGGGGTTTGGGGGGGGGGGGGGGCCCCGCCCCCCCTCGGCCGGGATGGCGGGGCGGGGGGGGGGGCGCCCCCAGCATCCCTCCATCGAGGCGCAGCAGCGATCCATCGGATCCGTCGAGGGCGCGGGTGAGCGCCTCCATCGTCGGCGCCATCGACCCGCCCCCGCCGGGGAAGGGCCTGGGTCCGTGACAGGGGTACAGCACCTCGATCGCGGGCGGTTGGCTGGTCGTCGCCTCGTTCCCGGCGAAGCAGTCCCCTCCCGCCGACGGCGCGCCCAACGCGAGATCCGCGAGGCCGCTCCGGTTCACGACGTTGTCCCGTACCTGGTTGCCGGCGGTGGGCCAGAGGCTCCGGTCGAGCGTGGGCAGCACCGCCACCCCGTAGGTCGGTTGGTCTTCGATCAAGTTGTCCGTGATCAGGTTCTCGAGACCGCCGTTCACGACGATCCCCACCCCGAACGACGGGCCGGCGAACGGGAGCGTCGGCGCGTCGACGTTGCCGTTGTCGTGCACGTCGTTGCCCGCGATCACCAGGTCGCGCTCCGGCGGACCCGCCTCCGAGTCGCTGGTGGTCGTGACGACGCCGGCGGCCACGTTGTTGAACCATGCGCTGTTCACGATCGCCAGGTCCGCAGCGTTCGTCCCGAGGAACCCGGCGGCGTTGGCGGTCCCCACGACGTCGTCGATCACCGAAGCGCACGGATCGCACCCATCGACCGAGAAGCCGGTGTGGGAGCCGCTCGCGAACGAGTGATCGAGCTGACCGTGATCAGAGCCGGTGACGAGGATCCCGTGATCGCCGTTCTCGTACGTGGTGACGTAGCGGCCCCAGAACCCGTGCACCCCGCTCCACCAGACACCGTTCGACAGGTTGTCGCGCGACGTCAAGTTCTCGATCGCGACGCCGTCGGCCTCCAGGACCTGGATCCCGGTCGCGCGGCGGAACTCGCCGTCGATGATCGTCCGGTCGCGATCCGAGCCACGGATCGTCAGGTACGGCGTCGTCACGGTCACCGACTCTCGGTAGACGCCCGCGCCGATCAGGACCATCCCGCCGGGACGCGCGTGATCGACGGCGGCCTGGATCGTGGGGAAGTCCTGCGGGACCCTGACGGTCGGCGCGTACCCGGCAGGCACCGGTTCCGACCCAGGACCGACGGCGGGCGCCGGATCGGACCCGGCGTGGGCGGACGGGGTCGTGAAGAGGACGATCGAGATGACGGCCGCGGCGATCGCGCCGCCGGCCGCGGGTCGTCGCCTCATCGGCGCGGACCCTAGCATGGCCCGATGGCTGCGGAACGACTCTCGAGCCTGGATGCGAGCTTCCTCTACCTGGAGAGCCCGGCGATGCACATGCACGTGGCGGGGCTGTCGATCTTCGCCCCTCGGGCCGACGGGCCGCTCACGTACGCCGACGTTCAGCGCGTCGTGGAAGCGAGGATCCACCTCGCTCCGCGTCTGCGGCAGCGAGTCCTCCCTGTGCCGGCCAACCTCGGGCGGCCGCTCTGGGTGGACGACGACCGCTTCGACCTGGACTTCCACCTGCGACGTTCGGCCGTCCCATCGCCCGGGGGGCGGTTCCAGTTGGAGCGCTCGGTCGGTCGCGTGTTGTCGCGGCCGCTCGACCGTTCCAAGCCGCTCTGGGAGCTCTACGTCTTCGAGGGACTCGATGCGGATCGCACCGCCGTCCTGCTCAAGCTGCACCATGCCTTGGCGGACGGGATCGGGAGCATGTTGATCGGGTCGGCCCTGTTCGACCTGGATCCGGACGCACCGCTCGGCGATCCTCCGAAGCGTCCCTGGAAACCCGAACCGATCCCGGATCGTGACCAGCTGATCCGGGATGCCGTCGCGGAGATGGCCTCGCACCCGGCGGAGGCGATCGCGCGTGCCGCGCAGGCTCCGATGCGCGCGATCGACACGATCGCTCGGACGGTGGCGGGCGCGAGCGCACTCGTCGGGATGGGGCCCGCGCCCGAAGGGCCGTTCGAGGGTCCTCTGGGGCCTGCTCGCCGTTTCGCGATCGCCGACGTCCCGTTCGAGCGGCTGCGAACGATAAAACGCTGGCTCGGCGGGACGATCAACGACGTCGTCGTCACGGCCGTCGCGATCGGCCTCCGCGAACTGCTAGTCACCCGCGGCGAGGCCTCGCGCGTCCGTTCCTTGCGCGTCATGGTCCCGGTCTCCGTCCGCTCCAAGGCCGAGACGGGGGACGTCGGCAACCGTGTCGCGCCGGCGTTCGTGGAGATCCCGGTGGGGAAGATGACCCCGCGATCGCGGTTGGCCAAGGTGCGGGCGGCCACCGAGGAGCTCAAGTCGTCATCGATGGCGATATCGGCGGACGCGATCATCGGCCTCGGGGCTTTCGCGCCACCGGCCCTCCACGCGATGGCGGCCCGCCTCGTGTCGCACGGCCGGTGGTTCAACCTCGTCATCTCCAACATCCCCGCGCCGCAGATGCCGCTGTACTTGGCCGGCGCGCGCCTCGAGGCGAACTACCCCGCGATGCCGTTGGGCGAGCACGGCGGATTGTCGATCGCGTGCTCGTCCCTGGGCGGCACGATGGCGTTCGGTTTGACGGCCGATTGGGACGCCGTGAGGGACATCGACGTCCTCGCGCGAGCGATCGAGCGGGCGGTCGACGAGCTGGACCGGGCCGCAGCGAAGGAAGCCGTCCGCTCCTCGGCCGTCTAGCGCAGCGTCGCCGCGAACCAATCGGCGACCTCGCTCAGCCACCGATCAGGCCGCTCCATCTGCGGCACGTGCCCGACGCCCGGAAGGATCCGGCCTCGCCACATGGGATGCGACGAGAGCGCCGCCTCGGCGAAACGCGCCGGGACGAAGCGGTCGCGGCGGCCGTGGATCACGAGCACCGGACAGCGGATCGCGTCCATCGCGCGGCTCGATACCGAAGGGTTCCGGACGAACGAGGTGATCGACCGGGCCGCCTCGATGAACGAGCGCGGCTGGTCGGGATCGTCCCGCGTGTCCCGGATCAACTCGACCTGGAGGTCGACGATGTCGGCCGGGATGCGTCTCGGATCGACCGTGAGCATCCGGACCCCGAACGCCACGAACGTTTCGGGGCTCACCGACCGTCGGCGCCGCCGGACGATGCGCTCACCGATGCTCTCCACGTCGTAGAGGGCGAACGCCCACAGGACGAACGGATGCGGGAGCGCCCCGGGAACCCACGGGAACACCGATGCAGTCAGCACGAGCCCCGCGATGCGGTCGGGCTCGACCGCCGCCTCGGTCATCGCGACGATTCCTCCCATCGAGTTCCCGACGAGGACGATCTCACCCGTCGCGACGTGGTCGAGGAAGCGGGAGAGGGATCGGCGCGATCCCATCACCCGGGTCCCTCTGCCCGCGGCCGGGGAGCGGCCGAACCCGGGAAGGTCGAGCGCCACCACACGGCCAAGGCCAGAGAGGCCGGCGGCGACCTGGACCCAACTCAGGTGCGACCCCCCAAGACCATGGATCAAGACGAACGTGGTCTCGGTCGGGCCCGGCCATTCGCGGAACACGATCGGCCCATCGACGTCGATCGTCGCCGGCTCCGGGAGTTCGAGGATCATCGCGTGGCAGCCTATCCGGGCGCTGAGCCGGCGATGATGTGCGGGCGATGGACGGGATCCGGGACCTTCGTCTCCTGCTCGCATCCCCGTCACCTGCTGACCGTCGCGCGGATGGATGACGAGACGCGGTTCATGTCGTTCGCGCGTAGGGCGGCGGAGCTCTGTGGGTACCCGGTCTGGCCGTGGTCGGCGACGCTCGGGCTCGCACGCGACGGGAACGCTTCGCAGGTCGACACCCAGGAAACCCAAGAAGGCTCTCGCCTTCGTGCGGCAGCTGCAGGCGCCCGCCGTCTAGAGGGTGCGCTGGTCGGTGCGCTCTATCGGGGGTTCGCGGACGGGCGCGACGTCGCGACGGACGACCTGCTCGAGGTGATCCGCCGGCCACGCCGCTCTCCAGGACCCGGGCGGAGAGGATCCCGGCCCCCGCGTGGGCGCGTGGCCCGGCCACGCCCGCGTCCGGCGGGGACGCGTCGACGCCGCGTTCGGACGATGACGGGCGCCCCGGATACGCCTGAGCGCGGGCATAGATCCGACGGGTTGAACGTTGAGTCAGTCGGTGACGAAGGTCTCTGGAGATGTGGCGTCGGGAGCGGATCTGGCCTCTGACCTGGGTCTTCACACGACCTCCACACGACCTCGGCTTTACAGAGGTTGGGCCACGACCTACCATGGTCGCGAGCGGCAAAGGCGTTTGCCTCGGCGCGTCTTCCAACGGGCTGCTCGCGAGGGATGACTCGAGTTCTCGGGATCCGGGCTCGTCGCGCCGTGCGGCCGACCGGAACCGAGGAGGAGCGTGATACGAAGTGCCCGAGCCGGCGCGTCCCCTGGGGACCGACGACGCAGACGATCTCCGCCTCTACCTCGAGGCGGCGGCCCGCGAGCCGCTGCTCACCAAGGAGGAAGAGGTGGAGCTCGCCATGACCATCGAGGGCGGCAAGGAAGGGGAGGATCGTCTCCGTGCCGGCCGTCTTCGTTCGGAGAAGAGCATCGCGAAGGCGCGAGCGGACGTCCGCAAGGCGGAGGCGGCGCGCCAGCGCTTCATCATGGCCAACCTCCGGCTGGTGGTCTCCGTGGCACGCAAGTACCAGGGCCAGGGGCTGCCTCTCCTCGACCTGATCCAGGAGGGGAACATCGGCCTGATGCGGGCGGTCGAGCTGTTCGACTGGCGGCGCGGGTTCAAGTTCTCCACGTATGCGACGTGGTGGATCCGCCAAGGGATCACCCGAGCGATCGCCGATCGCTCCCGGTCGATCCGGCTGCCCGTCCACATCCACGACCGGCTCCGCAAGCTCAACCGTACGCGGTTCCAGTTCGCGCAGTCGATGGGCCGCGAGCCCACCCGTGATGAGCTGGCAAAGGCGCTCGACACCACGGTGGACGAGATCGACGACCTCACCGAGATGGGTCGCCGCGAGCCCCTGTCGTTGCAGTCCCCGGTCGGGGAGGACACGGAGCTCGGCGATCTGATCGAAGAGGTCGACTCCGACGCCGCGTTCAACGAGGTCGAGGATCAGCTGCTGCGCGAGGAGATCGGCGGGGCCGTAGACAAGGTCCTCGACGATCGCGAGCGGCACGTCGTGGCGCTCCGGTACGGCCTCGAGAACGGGCAGCCGCTCAGCCTCCGGGAGACCGGAAAGGTCCTGGGGTTGTCCGGCGAGCGCGTTCGCCTGATCGAGCGCGAAGCGCTGCGCAAGCTGCGCGACTCCAACCTGATCAACGCGGTCGCGCTCGGCGGCTGAGCCGCCGAGCGCGATAGCAGCTCCACGCAGGGGCCGCCCTCCGGGCGGCCCCTGTTCTTCCTCAGGGCAACCGTTCGGGGTGCCGATACCCTTCTCATGCACCGGCGTGAAGCCGACGACCTGGAGCGACGCCTGCGCGAGGCCGAGCGTCGCGCGTTCGAAGCCGAGGCCGCCTACGAGACGCTCCTGGAACAGGTCCCCGCGGCGATCTACGTCTATTCGCCCGAGCTCGGCGGCCCGACCCGCAGCATGAGCGGCTACGTCGAGCAGCTCCTGGGCGTTCAGCCCGACCGGTTCCTCGCGGGCGACGAGATCTGGGACGAGTTGATGCATCCCGACGACTGCGCCCGGGCGTGGGCAGACTACGAGTCCTTCCTTCGCACGGGGCAGCCCGAGGCCGGCGAGTATCGATACGTCCGACCCGATGGGCGGATCGTGTGGATCCACGACCGCTCCGCGATGGTGCGGGACGCGGAGGGCGCGCCGCTGCTCGTCCAGGGGGTGATGTTCGACATCACCGCGACGAAGGAAGCCGAGCTGCGGATGCAGCACCTGGCCTACCACGACCCGCTCACGGGCCTCCCGAACCGGGCGATGTTCCAGGAGCACCTCGAGCTGGCGCTCGCGCGCGCTCGGCGGCGCGATCTGGCCGTCGCGGTCCTGTACCTGGATCTCGACTCTTTCAAGCCGATCAACGACACCCACGGGCACGCGGTCGGCGACGAGGTGCTCCAGCACGTGGCGACGCGGATCCGCTCCGTCGTCCGTGAGACGGACCTGGTCGCCCGGCAGGGGGGCGACGAGTTCTTGGTGCTCCTCGCGGATCTCGAGCCAGGCGCGGGAGGTGAGACCGCCGGCTCCGTCGTCGACGACGCCAAGGACCGCATCGGCGCCGCGCTGCTCGAGCCCCTCGAGCTCGAGGTCGGCGTGCTCTCGGTCCGGGCCAGCGTCGGGAGCGCGCTGTTCCCGTTCCAGGTCGGCGACATGAGGTCCCTCCTCCGGCTCGCCGACGAGGCGATGTACGAGCACCGCCGGCATCGGGACGACCGCGCGGTCCCCCTGCGTCGGGTCGCCGGACACCCCTGACGGCCGTTCAGCCGCGGCCGCCGGCCTGCCGATGACCTGGGAAGGGATGGAGGTCTCGGCGTTCCACGGCGGATCTTCCGCGAACATCTCGCCTTCGGGGCTCGATAGGAAGGGTGATGACCCCGACGGGCGACAGCATGAACGCGCCCTCGTCCGGCGTGCGCAGGACGGAGATCGCGAGGCCTTCGGAGAGCTCTACCGGACCCACCTGCCGGCCGTGGCGAGGCTGGTCCGGTTCCGGCTGGGTCACGAGGACGAGGATTCGGTCTCCGAGGTCTTCCTCCGCGCCTGGCGGGGCCTCTCGTCCTACCGCGACACCGGGGCCCCCTTCGTCGCATGGCTCTACGGGATCGCACGACACGTGGCCGTCGACGCGCTCCGCCGCCAGGGCAGGGACGACCCGCGCGACGAGCTGCCGGACCGGGCGGTCGAGCCGATGATCGCGGAGGTCCTGACCTTGCGAGGCGCGATCGACGGGCTGCCGACGGAACAGCGCCAGGTGATCGAGCTGAAGTACCTCGTCGGGATGACGAACGACGAGGTCGCGGCCGCGATGGAGACGACACCCGGCGCCGTGAACGCACGCCAATGGCGGGCCTTGAAGGCGCTGGCGGAGATCCTGGAGGAGCGATCGTGAGCGCGGACCTCGAACGCGATCTGGGCGCTTGGTCCCGCGGGGAGCTCGGCCGCGAGCGGCTCCTCGAAGCGCACGGGGCTGCTGCTGCCGGAACCGTTGCGCTGCACGACCGTTTGACCGGAGTGGCCGCATCGACGCGGGTCCCTGACGCGGAAGCCGGCTGGGCCGCGCTGCTGCAGAAGATCGAGCCGCCGGCGCCGGTCGTGCCGCTCCGGCGGCACGTCCGGCACCGGCGCACCGTTTCGCTCCTGGTCGCGGCCGCGGTCGTCCTCGGGGGCTCGGCGTTCGCGGCGATCTGGATCGGGACCGATCATGGGGCCGTCCCCTCGCCGACGGCGACGGGCGTGACGGTGGGGGGAGGTTCCTCCCTCCCCGGACCGACCGATCGTCGACTCGTTCCCCCTCCATCGCGATCCACGAACGAGCCGGCCGGGACGAGCCGACCAGATGCCGGATCGTCCGGCGGTGAGGCGGAGGGTCCGCGCAGGCCGGGAGACACCTCAGGCAGCGGTGGCGCGCCCTCCGTCGACGATCCCCGCGACCGGGACCGCGGGACCGGCAACGACGGCTCCCACGACGACCACGGGTCGGGGAACGACGGTCGGTCCGGCACGCTGCCGCACGCCGCGCACGGTGGCCACTGATCTCCAATATCTCCTGACCAACGCGTGCATCCTGGACCGCTGTCCCGATAGGAAGGGGTGTACGCCTCCGGTCGCCTCGGTGACCGGCGCGGGCAGCAGCGTCGGAGAGGAAGGAACGCGGGCCGGACGACTCCAGCGACCTCATCCCCCCGCGGCGGGGAGCACCACGGTCTCCAACCCTCGAACCCCGCCGTCGGCCGGCCTTGCGGGAGGGCCGGCACCCCAGGGGTGCCGGCCCTCCCGTCGCGTTCGACACCCTGGGACTCGCGGTCGCCGCGTCAGCCCCGCCGACAGGCTCTCACGGCGTCGCCGTGAGCGCGCGCGCCCGTTCGACCTGACGCTCGAGGTTGATCCGGAGCCGCTCGCGGAAGTCCTCCACGTCCCCGTCGTCGATCTCCCCCGCGGGCAGCATCGGCTCACCGAACGCGATCGCGAGGGTCGGCCTCCAAGGTCGCCGCCACGTGAGGCCCGACTTCGGCCATCGGCTCTGCGTCCCCCAAACACCCACCGGGACCACCGGCGCGCCCGTGGGCAACGCCACCCTCGCGACGCCGCTGCGGATCCGGGTCAGTTCGAGCGGATCCTGGTTCACCGTCCCCTCGGGGGCGATCGCCAGGACGGAGCCGTCCTTCACGGCCGTGAGCGCGGCGTCGATCGCCGATCGGTCTCCCTCTCCACGGTGCACCGGGATCTGGTGGTACCGGCGCAGGATCGGTCCGACGAGCCGCCGCCGGAAGAACTCGGCCGCGACGAGGAAGCGGCTCTCTCGTTTGATGTGCCGCGCCAGTTCGATCGCGAGCACGGGGCCGTCGAGCGCGCTCACGTGGTTGAATGCGAGGATCGCAGGTCCTGTCGATGGAACGTGCTCGACCCCGACGACCCGGACGCGGAAGAGGATCCGGACGAGCGGAGCGACGATCGGGAGGCCGATACGCCACCACCGGTTCAGCTCACCCCCGGCCACGAGCGGCATGCTAGCGTCCGAGCCCATGGACGCGCTCGCGATCCGTGACCTCGTCGACGCGCGTCGCGAAGCCTTCGTGGCGGCGTTGGAACGGATGGTGAACATCGACTGCGGATCGTTCAACCGCGACGGTGTCGACCTCATCGCGGACGTCTGCGAGGCGATGTTCCGTTCATCGGGATGGTCGGTCGACCGCTCGACCCCCGTCCCCAACGATGGCGGACCGGTCCTGGGCGACACCGTCGTGGGAACGGCCCAGGGCGACGGCGGTCCGCGAGTCCTGATGTTGGGCCACATGGATACCGTCTTCGACGACGGCGTCGCGTCGGAGCGACCGTTCGCCGTCCACGACGGCCGCGCCTTCGGTCCCGGCGTGAGCGACATGAAGGGTGGGTTGCTCGCCGGGTTCTTCGCCGTGGACGCACTTCGGGAAGCGGGGTTCGACGGCTTCGAACGGATCACGTACGTCTGCAACCCCGACGAGGAGATCGGTTCGCCGTCGTCCCGGGACCTGATCCGCGGCCTCGCTGCCGAGCATGATGCCGCCCTCGTCCTGGAATGCGCTCGGGCGAACGGCGACGTCGTGTCGGCACGCAAGGGCGTCACCGACTATCGGATCCGGATCCGCGGCCGCGCCGCCCACGCGGGGGTCGAGCCCGAGAAGGGCCGGAGCGCGGTGGTCGAGGCCGCGCACGAGGCGATCGCGATCGCGGCGGTGCACGGTCGATGGCCCGGCGTGTCGTGCAACGTCGGGGTCCTTCGAGGCGGCACGCGGACGAACGTCGTGGCCGAGGAAGCCCTGCTGGAAGTCGAGCTCCGATCGCCCGAGCTGGAGACGCTCGAGGCCGCCGAGCGCGAGATCGAGCGGATCTGCGCCGAGCCCACGCTCGAGGGTGTGACGGTCTCGGTCGAGTCCGAGGGCTGGCACCGCCCGATGGAGAAGACGGACGCGTCACAACGCTTGGTCGACACGGCGATCGCCGTCGCCGGCGAGCTGGGCTTCGTGCTGCGCGACACGGCGACGGGCGGAGCGTCCGACGGGAACACCACCGCCGCCGCGGGGTGTCCGACGCTCGACGGCCTGGGTCCGATCGGCGGTGGGGCGCACGGCCGGGACGAGTGGCTCGACCTCGAGAGCATCGTGCCGAGGACGGCGCTCCTCGCGGGGGTGATCACGCGGCTATGAGCGAGGAGGGCTGGCCGTTCGACGAGCTGCATCCCGACGCGTACCGGATGCTCGTGGAGGGCGTTCCCGCGATCCTGTACATCGATCGTCCCGATGACCTGTCGACGAACCTGTACACGAGCCCGCAGATCGAATCGCTCCTCGGCTATCCGCTCCACGAATGGATGGCCGACCCCGAGCTGTGGAAGGGCGTGATCCATCCGGACGATCGTGAGCGCGTCCTCGCGGCGAACGAGGCATCGAACCGCGCCGGCGGCACCTATCTCGAGGAGTACCGCGTCCTGACCAAGGACGGGCGCTCGGTGTGGATCCGGGACGAAGCGGCGCCCGTGCGCGGGACGGACGGGACGCTGCTGTACTGGCGCGGCGTGATCCTCGACATCACCCAGCGCAAGGAGGCGGAGGAACGGCTCCGGTGGAGCCTCGAGGTCTTGCGACGCACCGTGCAGCAACGCCGCGAGCTGGCCCGCCGGCTCCAAACCGCCCAGGAGGCCGAACGCCAGCGGATCGCGGCCGACATCCACGATGACCCGATCCAGGTGATGAGCGCGATCGACATGCGGCTGCAGATGCTCGCCGAGTTCCCTGACACGATCACGACCGAGGCGCTCTCGGGCATCGAGGCCGAGGTGCGAGGCGCGATCGAGCGGCTACGGTCGATGCTGTTCGAGCTTCGGCCCGCAGCGCTCGATCGCGAGGGGCTCGTCCCGGCCCTTCGCCTCTACCTGGAACGGCGCGCGAAGACCACCGGGTGGGCGATCGAGGTCGCCGACGGCATGAGCCATCAACCCGATCCGGATCTGGCGGCGCTCCTGTACCGGATCGGCCAAGAGGCGATCGTGAACGCCGCGAAGCATGCGGCCGCGTCTCGGGTTCAGGTGGAGGTGAACACGGCCGGCGACGGTGTCACGCTCCGGGTGCACGACGACGGGAACGGCTTCACGCCCGACCTCGATGCGCCACCCGCTCCGGGTCATCTGGGCGTGTCGACCATGGTGGAGCGCGCCGAGCTCGCGGGGGGGTGGGCTCGGATCGTGAGCGCACCGGGAGAGGGCACGACCGTCGAGTGTTGGCTACCGCTGGACGCGGCGGCGGCCGACCCCGCCCTTGGTGACTGACCTCAGGCCGTCGCTTCGGCACGGATCGCGTTCACCGCTCGGCCCGTCGAGGGGTCGAAGTAGTGGAAACGATCCGGATCCAGCGTCAGGGTGATCGTCCCTCCCGGCTTGATGGAGGTCCTCGCGTCGACGCTGGCGCAGAAGACACAGCGGGTCGCCTCCGACGCGAGCATCAGCTCGTCGTCGCCCTCCTCGGTCGTCGCGGCGCGGATCTCTTCGGCGCTCACGGGAGGCTCGTCCACGGCGAACAAGACGTTCACCTCGGATCCGAGTTCCTCGGTCACCTCGGCGGTCACGTCGATCGTCGGGAGCGTCGACTCGTGCCAGACGGCGGCATCCTCCATGTCGGACGGGCGAACCCCCAAGATCACGCGGTCGCCGTCGAAGGCGTGCAGGTCCGTGGTCGATCCGCTCGGGAGATCCCAGCCGCCGAAGCGCACGCGGTCGCCGCGAACATCTGCCTCCACGAGGTTCATGGGCGGCGAACCGATGAACGCGGCGACGAACAGGTTGATCGGGTGCCGGTAGAGCTCCTGGGGCGTATCGACCTGCTGCAGGATGCCGTCGCGGAGGACGGCGACCCGCTGGCCGAGCGTCATCGCCTCCACCTGATCGTGCGTGACGTACACGGTCGTGGTCATGAGCCGGTCGTGCAGAAGCATCAGCTGGCCGCGCATCTGGACCCGGAGCTTCGCGTCCAGGTTCGACAACGGCTCGTCCATCAGGAACGCTTGTGGCTCCCGTACCATCGCGCGGCCCATCGCGACCCGCTGGCGCTGGCCGCCGGATAGCTCCGCGGGCTTTCGCTCGAGCAACGGCTCCAACCCGAGGATCTTCGCCGCGCCGCGGACGCGGTCGGCGAGCTCTTGCTTGGGCGTGTGGCGGAGCTTCAGGCCGAAAGCGAGGTTCTGCTCGACCGTCATGTGGGGGTACAGCGCGTAGCTCTGGAACACCATCGCGATGTCGCGGGCCTTCGGCTCCAGGTCCGTGACCTGGCGGTCCCCGATGAGGATCTCGCCCGCCGTCACGTCCTCGAGGCCGGCGATCATCCGCAGGATCGTCGACTTGCCGCAGCCGGACGGACCCACGAGGACCATGAACTCGCCGTCGGCGATCTCCAGCGACACGTCGTCGACCGCCACCACGTCGTTCGAGAAGACCTTCGTGATGCGGTCCAGGACGATCCTCGCCATCAGGGCTCCTCTCGTCGACGCGCCCGGGACGTGCCCGCTCGCGCCGCAGTCTTGGGCGCGAGCTCCGTCTCCGTCAAGCCGGCACGGAGCCGTCGTCGCGCCGCGGGGGATGCGCCGAGCCGTTCCAGACCGATCACGGCGGCGCCCAGGACCGGTGGAGCGTCCAGCACGCGGACCCGGGCGTCCGGCGCGACGGCGTGGATCCCGGCTTCGATCCGCTCCAGGAACGCCGGCCAGCCGTTCCGGAACACGCCGCCGCCCAGGACCACGTCGACGTCCAGCCGACGGAGCCGGAGGCGACGGATCGCGACCGTCGTCATGGACACGATCTCGTCCGCCTGTCGCCACACGAGGTCGCGCGCGACCACGTCGCCCCGGCGCGCGGCGCGGAACAGCAGGGGTGTCAGCTCCGTGAGCCGATGGGAGTCCAGCGTCCCCAGGTAGAGGGCCTGCATCACCTGACTCGGTCTGCGCATGCCGAAGTGCGCGGGGACGAGCCCCCGGAGCAGCGTCGACGAGCCTCGGCCGTCCTCGTCACGGATCGCGTACCAGAGCGAGAGGGTTCCGAGCTCGATCCCGCCACCGAAATCCCCGCTGACGGGCCCGATCGCGGGGAAGCGCGTGACGCGGCCGTCCGGCGCGACACCCGAGCAGTTGGTTCCGTAACCGCACACGACGCCCACGCCCCAGTTCCGCTCCGTGCCGGCCCGGAGCACCGCGAAGCTGTCGTTGCGGACCAGGTCCTCGGCCGTGAGGGGATGCCGTGACAGCCAGCGGCCGATCCGCCGGTCGTCGACCGGCAGATCGGCCCCGGAGAGGCAGTAGACACCGAGGTCGGCGACCGGCACGGCGTCCGCGTCGCGACCGGCGGCGCGCGCTGCCGTGCGCGCCGCCTCCACGACCGGGAGCATGTGCTCGTCCCCGCCGGGGAGGCCGTCGATCCCGCTCCCGGTCGCGATCCGGGCGACGCCCAGCACGGTGCCGTCTCGCCGGACGAGCGCGGCGTCGATCTTGCTCCCTCCGCCGTCGATCGCGAGTACCCCCGGACGTCTCACGGCAGCTCCTCGAGCTCGTCCACGGTGACCGTCGTCACGTCGGTCGTGCGCAGCCCATCGAGGATCATCGGCAGGCCGTCGGCGGTGGCGCCCGGCCAGGTGTGCAGCAGGACGACCGCGCCGTCGCCGTGCGTTTCGATGCCGTTCAGGACGTCCGCCGCGACCGCGGGTCCGGTCCGGTCGGGCTCCCAGTCGTTCACCACGACGTGCCAGCCGACGTGCCGGTATCCCCCGGCGGCGATCGCGCCGAGCACGCGTGGATCGTCCGCACCTGCGCCGAACGGGCATCGGAACCAGGGACGCGGATCCCGCTCGGTCGCATCCATGATCGCACGACGTGCCGCGGCGAGATCGGCGGCGAGGCCGTCGTCGCTCAGCAGCTGCATCTCGGCGTGGAAGTGGGAGTGGTTCCCGACCAGGTGCCCATCGGTCACGATCCGCCCGGCGGTGGCGGGGTAGGCCTCCGCCCAGCGACCCTGGATGAAGAAGGTCGCCCGTGCGCCGGCCTCTTCGAGCGCCTCGAGGATGCGATCCGGCGCTCCCGGTGGGCAGCCCGGCCGGTCGGGGTGTTCCGCGTCGAACGTCAGCGCGACGCGCGCTCCCTCACTCACGAGTGGTCACCTTGGTCGCGTGGATGTAGCTCCCCGGCGGACGACCGGCGGCCACCGAGAGTCGCCACGCGAAGAGCTGCACCGGGAGGATCGCCGCGGCAGGACAGAGCAGGCGGTCGAGGCGGCTCACGTCGATCGACGTGACGTCACGGGTGACCGGTCCCCCCGCGGTGACGAGGAGCACGGCGGATCCGAGCCGCATCAGCTCGCGCGCCAGCGAGCGGTCGAGCTCGGCGGTCTCGGGCTCCGTCGCGATCACGATCGCGGCGAGACCGGGACCGGCGAGCTCGAGTGGCCCGTGACGGAACTGCCCGGTCTGCAGCGCCTCGATCGGCATGCCGGCCGCCTCCTTCACCGTGAGCGCGCCCATCTCAGACGCGGCGCGTGCCGCGCCGCGGCCGAGGATGACCGTGGTGCCTCGCCCGGCGAGCCATCCGACGATGCGGTCGGGGAGATCTTCGTCGGCCAGCATGCGCTCGATCGCGCTCGCGGCCCGATCGGCCTCGCGCGCGTTCGTGGTGGCGCCATCCGCGGCGTCGCTGTCCGTGACGTCGCCGGCGATCGCGCGGGCCAATGCCGCCATCATCGTGAGGGCGGCGACGAACGTGATCGTTGAAGGTCCCGCCTCCTCGCCCGCGCGCGTGTCCAGGGCGACGTCGGAGAACCCCGCGAGCGTGTTCGTCGTGCCGTTCGTCACGCTCACGATCGTGGGAGTCGGCGTCGGACGATCCCGGAGGGCCCGCGCGACGCCGACCGTTTCCGCGCTCTCGCCCGACTGGCTGACGAGCACGAGCAGATCCGACGCGCCGAGCGCGGGAAGGCGGAAATGCAGCAATTCGGCCGCATCGAGCATCGGCGCCGAGACCCCGCCGGAGGCGAGGACGGTGCTCGCCGGGTAGCACGCGTCGTACGAACTCCCCATGCCGGCCAGGACGATCCGTCCGCGGCGGGCCGGGGCCGCGGCCGCCCGGAGGAGGTCGGCCTGCTCGAAGGCTGCGGCCCCGGCCCGCCGCATCGCGTCGGGCTGCCCGGCGATCTCCGCGATGAATGGGTCAGGAAAGTTTCCTAACGATTTCATCGGGCGGAGTGTACGATGCGCGCCGCATGGGTGTGAAGGTGGCGGTCGTCGGCGGCGGCAGCACGTACACGCCGGAGCTCGTCGAGGGGTTCGTCACCCGAAGCGACCGGCTCCCGGTCGACGAGCTGGCCCTGTTGGACATCGATCCCGAGCGTCTCGCTGTCGTCGGCGCGCTCGCGGAGCGGATGGCCCGCCGGTCCGGGTGGTCGGGGACCGTTCGACCGACCGACGACGCCCGGGAGGCGCTCGAGGGGGCGGACTTCGTGATCGTCCAGCTGCGGGTCGGCGGCAACCAGGCTCGGCTCCTGGACGAGACGATCCCGCTGAGGTTCGGCTTCATCGGTCAGGAGACGACCGGCCCCGGAGGCTTCGCGAAGGCGCTCAGGACCGTCCCCGTCGTGCTCGAGCTGGCCGAGCTCACGGCCGAGATCGGGGCACCCGATGCGTGGGTGGTCGACTTCACGAACCCGACGGGGCTCGTGACGCAGGCGCTCCTTGACCAGGGCCATCGCGCGTGCGGCCTCTGCAACGTCGCGATCGGCGTTCAGCGCGAGGTCGCGGCGCACTTCGGGGTCGACTCCTCACGTGTGCGGCTCGACCACGTTGGTCTGAACCATCTCTCGTGGGAGCGCGCGATCTTCGTCGACGGCGTCGACCGCCTGCCGGAGCTCCTCGCGGATCCCCCGCCCGACCTCCTCGAAGGGGAGCCGCTCGAGCTCGTGCAGGCGCTCGGCGCTTTGCCGAGCTTCTACCTCCGCTACTACTACCGCACCGCCGAGATCCTGGAGCATCAACGCACGCATCGGACCCGGGCCGAGGAGGTGCTCGAGATCGAGGCAGGTCTGCTGGAGCTCTACCGCGATCCGTCGCTCGACACCAAGCCGGAGCTCCTCGAGCGTCGCGGCGGCGCCTGGTATTCGGATGCGGCGGCCGCGCTCGTCGCATCGCTGCACGCCGGGACCGGCGACGAGCAGGTCGTCGACGTGCTCAACGAGGGTGCGATCCCCAACCTGCCTGCCGGCGACGTCGTGGAGGTCACGTGTCGCGTGGATCGCGCCGGCGCCTTCGGCCAGCCGACCGATCCCCTGGCGCCGGAGATGCTGGGTCTCGTCCAGCACGCGAAGGCCTACGAGCGCCTGACGATCGAGGCGGCGATCGTGGGGTCTCGAGCCGTGGCGCTGAAGGCGCTCGTGACGAACCCGCTCGTCGGCGACGTCGACCGCGCCGTTCCGCTCCTCGATGCGTTGCTCGAGGCCAACCGGTCGTCCCTTCCGCGGTTCTTCGCCGGCTAGCCTTCGGGGAGCTCGTCCGCGTGACGCTGGATCTTCGCGAGCGCCTCGACCGCCTGCTCCACCCCGGCTCTGTCCGACCGGAAGACGTTCTCGTCGATGTACACGGACTCGCGGAGTCCGGCCGCCTCTGCGACCGGGAACGACATCGTCGCGGGGTCCAGCTCGGAGGCGTGCTCGACCGTGACCGGCAGCCGTGAGAGTGACGGCTGGAACAGGTCGTAGTCGGACATCGGCTCGTACCCCGTCCACGCGCCGACGCCCTCGGCCTCGAGCGCGTCGCAGACCACCCGGTTCGTCCTGCCTGCGAACGCCTCCGGCTCGATCGCCACGACGTAGCGGTAGAAGCTCCACCGCGTGATGCGCGAGTCGTGCGGCATCACGCGCACGCCCGGGACGTCCTCCGCCATGCCCTCGAAGATCGCGCCGAGCGTGGCGCGCTGCGCCTGCTGCTCGGGGAACCGCCGCATCGCGACCGTGAGCAGGGCGGCCTGCAGCTCTCCGAGCCGGTAGTTGGCGCCGAAGGTGTACTCGGTTTCGGCGTCGTCCTTGGGCCGACCGCAGTCGATGATCGAATGAGCCAACCGCGCGAGCCGGTCGTCGTTCGTGAGCAGCGAGCCGCCTTCGCCGGAAGTCATGATCTTGGAGGATTGGTGGCTGAACGAGCCGAAGTCGCCGATGCATCCGGCTCCGACGCCGTTCCACCGCTGCCCGTGGGCGTGCGCGCAATCCTCGACGACGGCGAGCCCCCGAGCGTCGGCGATCCCCATCATCCGGTCCATGTCGGCCATCTGATGGCCAAGATGGACCGGCATGATCGCCCGTGTCCGCGGCGTGATCGCCGCCTCGACGAGGTCCGGGTCGATCGTCCACGTGTCGGGTGTCACGTCGACGATGACCGGCAGCGCGCCGGCGGCGATCGGCGCGTAGACCGTGGCGGCGAAGGTCAGGGCGGGGATGATGACCTCGTCGCCCCAGCCGATGCCGAGCGCCTTGAGCGCGACCTCCATCGTCACGGTCCCGTTCGCCATGAGGACGCCGTGGCGGGCTCCCTGGTAGGAGGCGAAGGCCTCCTCGAACGCCTCGGCCTTGGGGCCGGGTTCGGGGAACCCGCCCCAGCGTCCACCACGGACGACCTCTTCGACGACGGCGACGTCATCGTCGTCGCCGTGGGGCCAGTCCGGGTAGGGCGTCATCCGGACCGGACGCCCGCCCGCGATCGCCAGCTCTGCCATAGGTCCTCCCGATCCGCCGGGCGGCCGGGTTCCTTGACCCGCCCCGCGGCGCGAGGCTAGCATCCCCTGGGTTCGTTAGGAAAGTTTCCTGACTGATCGAGGGCGGGGCCCTCTGCGAGGAGACCGTCACGGCGGCACAGCAGACGTACGCGACGGGGACGCCGAGCCTGCTCCGGGCGATCAACGAGCGGACCGT
>JBKOUM010000198.1:0-18967 GCA_046723385.1 Actinomycetota bacterium | reverse complement strand
CACGGTGGAATACTCGTCGGCAGCGTCAGATGTGTATAAGAGACAGGGTTGGTCCGTTGGGTGGTCGTCGGGGCGGCCTTGGTCTCCGTGTTCCCGAAGGCACCCGTCCACCTGGCCCCGCAGAGGAACCCGGCGTTCTTCACGTCGGGGCAGTTCCGTGACGTCGTGCGTCAGAATGAGGTCGCCTACCCGATCCCGTACCACACCGGCGATCAGGACCTCTGGCAGGCGACCGCGGACTTCTGGTTCAAGCTCGCCCAGGGATACATCGGCTGGGTTCCGACGGAGGTGGACAGCGGCCCGCTGGCCCACGGTCTGCACGGCGGCGGTCGGCAGCGTCCGGTCCCGCCCGGGGAGTTCCGGATCTGGACCGCCGCCCGCGGAGTGACCGCGGTCATCGTCGAGGATCGCGCGCTCGGGAGGTTCCGCGACATGCTCGAGGGGGCGGGGTACGCTCAGGTGTTCGCCGGAGGCGGGGTGTCGGTATGGCGCCCGACGGGATGACCACGGCCGGCGACACGCTCCCCGGGACGAACGAACCTTCCCAGGGAGAGCCGGAGCCGGATCGCTCGACCGGACGCGTGAGGGCGCTCCGTCCCGCGTGGAAGGCGTTCGCGGCGTATCTCGTGTATCAAGCCGTGGCCGTCTGGTGCTGGGTCGTCCCGATCCTCCCGTCGTTCGGCCGCGAGCACCTGGGGACCGACATTCAGGACGGGAACTTCTACCAGTGGGCCCTGTCGTGGACGCCGTGGGCGCTCGCGCACGGCGAGAACCCGCTCCAGGCAGGGGTCGTGTTCGCCCCGACGGGGGTGAACCTGGCGTGGAACGCGTTCATCCCGGGGCCCGCGCTCGTGACGTGGCCTGTGACGGCGGTCTTCGGACCGCTCGCGTCGCTCAACCTGCTCCTCGCCGTCGCGCCCGCCCTCGCGGCGTGGGCGGCGTACCTGGTCTGTGTCCGGCTCACCCGTTCGTTCTGGCCGTCGTTCGCCGGCGGGTTCCTGTTCGGGTTCTCCGCCTACATGGCGACGAACATGAACGGATACCCGAATCTCGTGCTGATCTTCCCCGTCCCGGTGCTCGCGTACCTCGTGATCCGGCGGGTCGAGGGTTCGATCGGTCGCGTCGCGTTCGTCGCCGGCTCCTCGGCCACCCTGGTCGCGCTCTTCTCGATCTCGACGGAGGTCTTCGGCACCGCCGCGGTGCTCGGCGCGCTCGGGTTCGCGGGTGCCCTGCTCGCCGCGACGGACCTTCGACGACGGCTCCTCGAGACGGGCGCGCTCATCGTGGTGTCGGGTGCCGTCGCCGCGCTCGTGCTGTCGCCCTACGTGTGGGCCGTCGTCGCCCATCGGCCCGCGACACCGGTCCGCACGCCGGAGCTGGCGCGAGCCGATCCGCGAGCGTTCATCGTTCCGCCGCCCGTGACCGCGATCGGCGAACGCGAGCTCGTCTCCCCGGTCACCGATTCGCCGCGTGGCAACGGCGAGCGGTACCTGGGCATCGGCGTCCTCGCGATCGTGATCGGCTTCGCGATCACCGAGTGGCGCCGGCGGGAGACCTGGGCGCTGATCGCGTTCCTCCTGCTCGTCACGGCTTTCGCGCTCGGACCGACCCTGGTCGTGGGGGGTCGCGTGATCGCGTGGCTCCCCGGTCGACTCCTCGGCGACGCGCCGTTCCTGAGCTCGGCGGCGCCTCCTCGCCTCACCGCCTACTCGCTGCTGGTGGTCGCCGTCATCGCGTCGAACTGGGTCGCGCGCGCCCACGGCCGGGCCGCGTGTATCCGATGGGCGATCGTCGCGGTCGCGATCGTCGGGACGTTCCCCGGGGCGCTCGCCCGGCACGATCCTCAGGTCGATCTGGAGCTGACCGCATCGTCCTCGGTGCGCGACGTGATCCGACCGGGCGAGGTCGTCTACGCGATCCCCTTCGTCAAGGGCGACGAGATGCGGTGGCAGGCTTCGTCGGGATACTGGTTCCGGTTGGCCGAGGGGGACATCGGACCGGTCCCCCAGGCGCTGGATTCCGGCCCGATCGCGCACGGTCTCCACGTCCGGACGATCTCGTACCTCCCGACAGCGTCCGAGTTCCGCGCGTGGCTCGAGGAGCACGACGTGACGGCCGTCCTCATGGACGATCGCGCGGAACGCCGGTACGGACGGCTCTTGGAGCAGGCGGGGCTGCGCCAGTTCTACTCGGGCCTGGGCGCATCCGTGTGGCGCTCGGCCGACGGTGTTTGACGGGCTAGAAGGGCCAGTCGGGTGGGTAGATCGTGCCTTGGCGACAGAGCGTTCCCGCCCGGGTGCGTGCCGCTGAAAGCACCGGCAGATCCTCCGACACGAGATTCGTCAACTCGAGAGGATCGGAGCGTTCGTCGTACAACTCCTCCTCGCCCGTCGAGTACTTCACGTACATCCACCCTTTCGACCGAACGCCGCAGTACGTCGGCACATCGTCGGGGGATCGCCAGTGGCCTGGGATGATGACGCGCGAACGATGCAGGAGGGATCGTGAGCACGGACCAGGCGGTCGGCGGCCACGTCGTCGGTGAACGGACGCACGAGCTCATCGAGCTCGCGGAGCGCTACGCCGCGCGCAACTACCATCCGCTGCCGGTCGTGATCTCCCACGGCGAGGGCTCGTGGGTGACCGACGTCGAGGGCGATCGCTACCTGGACATGTTGTCCGCGTACTCGGCGCTCAACTTCGGTCACCGGCATCCGCGGCTCGTGGAGGCGGCTCGGCGGCAGCTCGACGCCCTGACGCTGACCTCCCGCGCGTTCCACAACGACACGTTCCCGATCTTCTGCCGCGATCTCGCCGAGCTCGCGGGCAAGGATCTGGTCCTCACGATGAACACGGGCGCCGAGGCGGTGGAGACGGCGATCAAGACCGCGCGCCGGTGGGGCTACGACGTGAAAGGTGTGGCGCCGGACCGCGCGAAGATCGTCGTCGCCGACGGCAACTTCCACGGCCGGACGGTGACGATCGTGAGCTTCTCCGACGACCCGTCCGCGAGGGATGGCTTCGGCCCGTTCACCCCCGGCTTCGTGTCGGTCCCGTACGGAGACCTCGACGCGTTGCGGCACGCGATCGACGACGACACGGTGGCGTTCCTGGTCGAGCCGATCCAAGGGGAGGCCGGCGTGCTGATCCCTCCGGACGGGTACCTGCGCGCCGCGCGTGAGCTCTGCTCCGACCGGGGCGTGCTGCTGATCGCGGACGAGATCCAGTCGGGCTTGGGCCGCACCGGCACGACGTTCGCCTGCATGCACGAAGAGGTGGTCCCAGACGTGTACGTCCTGGGCAAGGCGCTCGGCGGCGGCATCATGCCGCTGTCGGCGGTCGTCGCCGACCGGGACGTCCTGGGTGTGTTCCGCCCGGGCGAACACGGCTCGACGTTCGGCGGCAACCCGCTCGCCTGCGCGATCGGGATCGAAGTGATCGACATGCTGCGGACCGGCGAGTTCCAACGGAACTCCGCGGACCTCGGCGCCTGGCTGCTCGACGAGATCCGGGACGCGGGGATCCCCGCGGTGACGGAGCTCCGCGGCCGCGGCCTGTGGATCGGGATCGACCTCGCGCCGGGCGCGGGAACCGCGCGAGCCGCGTGCGAGCGCCTCATGGCCCGAGGCATCCTGGCCAAGGACACCCACGAGAGGACGATCCGACTCGCGCCGCCGCTCGTGATCGAGCGGGGCGAGCTCGAATGGGCGCTCGAGCGGCTGGTCGACGTGCTCGGGACCGCCGCGGCGTAGCCCCCGGGCCCGCCTGCGGTTCGCGCGCGCGGCATCTGGGGGATGATGGTCGTGTGCGAACGCGGGACGAGCCCGTCGCCACCGAGATCGACGCGGTGACCGCCTGGCGAGGCTGGAGCCTCGTTGAGGAGGACGGCCAGATCCGGCTCTCGTCGCTGACGCGGGCCGAGAGCTGGATGCCGCGTGCTCCGCACGCGGCATCCTGTTCCAAGGGGCGCCGGCCGACGCCGCAGCGGCGATGCCGCTGCGGCGTCTACGCCACCACCACCCCGGAGGCGCTCGGGGGCCTGCGGTCGCTCCCCGGCGGGGTCGTCGGCGAGGTCTCGCTGTGGGGGCGCGTGATCGAGCACGGCCACGGCTACCGTGCCGAGATCGGGTATCCGGGGAGGCTCGGGCTCGTGTGCGCGGGGTGCCTCGCGGAGGGCACCGGCCGGCGCGCCGACGTCGTCCAACGGCTCGAGGCCGGTGGGAGGATCCGGCTCCTCCCGTGGTGCGCGGAGCACGCGCCGACACCCGCCTTCGCCACCGCGCGCGACGTCGAGTCGGGGTTGTTGTCCGCCTACGCCGTCGATCCCGTCTCCGACGAGATGATCGAGCGGATCCGCTCGGACGGATCGGGTCGACCGCGGGAGCGCGCGCCGCGGCGGAGAGCGATCGTCGCGGCGGTGACCGCCGCGACGATCGCCCTGACCGCGGCGTTGCTCCTCGCTCCCCGGGACGCGGCCCCGGCGGCTCGCTCGGCGCCCCAGCGGATCCTCCGATCGGCGTTCTCGGGACCAAAGACGCACGAGCGGTCGGTCTCCCACTCGGAAGAGTCGCTCGGGGCGTTCCCTCCGTACCGGATCGTGATCCCCGCGCGGGACGAGGTGGGCTCAGCGATCTGCGGACGCCTGGACGACGGTCTGGTCGAGCCGTTGGACTGCCGGGCCGACGGCGTGAACGTCTACGTCTTCGAAACGGCCCCGGCGGGGGCGCACCGGTTCGGCTCGTGCACGGAGCGAACCGAGCTCGTCACGCGGCAGGGGGACCGTCTCCTGTGCTGGCGGACCCTCGTCGTCCGCTGACCCTTCCTCGCGTTCACCTCGACGACGCCGCGAGCTCCGGAACGACGTCGGTTCGCCTCGCGAGGAGATCGCCGCGAACGCTCGGGACGGCGTACGAGTCGCGCATGGGCCCCTCCGGGCGGGCCAAGTATCCTGAGCGAGGACGCTGACCCAGCCCGAAGACGGCGTCCTCCGAGCCGCCTTCGCCCATGTTCGAAGTCACCGTCCATCCTCGCGACGCACGTCAGCTCCGCACGATCGCGGGAGACGATGCCGGACGGCTCTACGACCAGGCCGTCGAGGACGCGCGCCGAGCGCTCCACGGCGCGAACGTCTGGCACATCAACTCGACGGCGGAGGGGGGCGGGGTTGCGGAGCTCCTCGCGGCGTCGCTCGGCTACCTCGTCGACGACGGGATCGCCGCTCGTTGGCTCGTCCTCGAGGGGGACGCCGAGTTCTTCCGGATCACCAAGCGCATCCACAACCGGCTCCACGGGGTGCTCGGCGACGGGGGTGCGCTCGGTCCGGCGGAACGCCGCCACTACGAGGACGTGATCCGCGGCAACGTCGACGGGGTGGCGCAGGTCGCCGCCGGCGATCTGGTCGTCGTGCACGACCCCCAGCCCCTCGGACTGGTCCCGCTCCTGCACGCGAAGGGAGCGACCGTCATCTGGACCTGTCACGTGGGGATCGACATGCCGAACGCGCTCGTCCGGTCGGCGTGGGAGTTCTTGCTCGATGACACCCGGTCCGCGGACGCGATCACGTTCAGCCGGCGAGCATCCGTGTGGGACGTACTGGATCCCGAGAGGATCCGCATCATCCCACCCTGCATCGACGCGTTCTCACCCAAGAACGACCGGATCGAGCTCGAAGATCGCGACGCGATCCTTCGTGCGACCGGCCTGCTCGCCTCCGGCTCATCCGATCGGCGGGCGACGTTCCACCGCGGCGACGGGTCGAGCGCCGAGATCGTGCATCGCGTGGAGCTCCAAGAGGAGGCGCCGCTCCCTTCGGATGTCCCACTCGTGACCCAGGTCTCCAGGTGGGACGCATTGAAGGATCCGATCGGGGTGATGCACGGGTTCGTCGACGAACCGGGTCTGGACGACGCGCACCTGGTGCTGGCCGGCCCTGCCTCGAGCTCCGTGGCCGATGATCCCGAGGCGGACGAAGTCTTCAGCGAGCTGCACGAGACGTGGCGGGCGCTCGCCGACGCCGATCGACGCCGGGTCCACCTGGCGAACATCCCGACCGACGACGTCGACGAGAACGCGACGGTCGTGAACGCCTTGCAACGTCGCGCCGACGTCGTGGTCCAGAAGAGCCTCGCCGAGGGGTTCGGCCTCACCGTGACGGAGGCGATGTGGAAAGCTCGGCCCGTAGTCGCGGGTCGGGTCGGCGGGATCCAGGACCAGATCACCGACGGGGCGAACGGGCTCCTCGTCGACCCTCGTGACCTCACGGCGTTCGGCAACGCCGTGGAGGTCGTCCTGGCCGACCCGTCGCTCGCGGCCTCCCTCGGGGCCGCGGCGGAGGAGCGCGTCCGCGAGCGATACCTCACGCCGCACTACCTCGGCTCGTACCTCCGGCTGTTCGCGGAGCTCCGATGAGCGACCCGGAGCGGGGGTTGACCTCCGCCGAGGTGGAGGGCCGGGTCGCGCGCGGGGACGTCAACGACATCCCCGCCACGCCCACCCGGACCGTCGCTCAGATCGTCCGCGCCAACGTCTTCACGCGGTTCAACGCGCTGCTCGGGGCGATGCTCGTGATCATCCTGTTCGTCGGTCCGTTCCAGGACGCACTGTTCGGGATCGTCCTGGTGGCCAACACGGCGATCGGCATCGTCCAGGAGCTCCGGGCGAAACGCACGCTGGATCGGCTGAGCGTGCTCACGACGCCGAAGGTCCGCGTCCTCCGCGATGGCGCGATCTCGGAGGTCGATCGGCAGGCGGTCGTGCTCGGCGACGTGATCGAGGCGTCGGCGGGATCGCAGATCGTCGTCGACGGCGACGTCGTGTCGGCGGACGGTCTCGAAGTCGACGAGTCGCTCGTGAGCGGCGAGGCCGACGCGGTGTCCAAGGACCCTGGCGATCGGGTGTTGTCGGGGTCGTTCGTCGCGGCGGGGGCGGGTCGTTACCGAGCGTCGCGGGTGGGTCGCGACGCATACGCGTCGCGGTTGATCGAGGATGCCCGCAGGTTCACGCTGACCCGGTCGGAGCTGCGCCAGGGCATCGACCGCATCCTCCTCTACGTGACGATCGCGATCATCCCCACCGCGACGCTGTTGTTCATCAGTCAACTGCGGGCGCAGGCCGATCGGGCCCACGCGCTCTCGAGCGCCGTGGCCGGGACGGTGGCGATGGTTCCGGAGGGACTCGTGCTGCTGACCTCGCTCGCGTTCGCGCTCGCCGTGATGCGGCTGGCCCGTCGGCGGGTGATCACGCAGGAGCTCCAGGCGGTCGAGGGGCTCGCGCGCGTCGACGTGCTCTGCATCGACAAGACGGGGACGCTGACGGAGGGGCGTCTGTCCGTCGAACGCGTCGAGCCGATGGGCGACGTCGACCCCGCGGGCCCGCTCGCGGCCCTGGCCGCTCACGATCCCGCTCCGAACGCGACGATGCGCGCGATCGCGACGGCTTTCCCAGACCCGCCGCCAGGATGGTCGCCGGACCGAACCTTCCCCTTCTCCTCGTCGCGACGATGGAGCGGCGCCACCTTCGGCGAACGCGGCACGTGGCTCCTGGGCGCCCCGGAGGTCCTGCTCGCGTCGGATGAGCGCTCCGATGGCCTCGGAGGGCTCGTCGGCGAGGGCAAGCGCGTGTTGATCCTCTCGAAGGGCGCCGTGCAGGCGGGGTCGCCGCGAGCGGACGACCTGGAGACCGTCGCCGTGGTCGTGCTCGCGGACCGCGTGCGACCCGACGCCGGCGACACCCTCCGCTACTTCGCCGAGGAGCGGGTCCGGGTGAGGGTCCTGTCCGGCGATAACCCGGAGACGGTCGGGGCGATCGCCCGCGGCGTCGGTCTCGACGACGAGGAGCCGATCGACGCAAGCGCGCTCGACGACGATCCCGGCGTCTTGATGGAGGCCCTCGAGGAGCACGCCGTGTTCGGGCGCGTGAGCCCCGAACGGAAGCGCGCCATGATTCGCGCGCTCCAGGCTGGGGGACACATCGTCGGGATGACGGGGGACGGCGTGAACGACGTCCTGGCGCTCAAGGACGCCGACATCGGCATCGCGATGGGAGGTGGCTCGGACGCGACGCGCGGCGTCGCCCAGCTCGTACTGATGGACTCGTCCTTCGACGCCCTCCCGTCGGTGGTGCTCGAGGGCCGCCGCGTCTTGGGGAACATCGAGCGGACGTCGAGGCTGTACCTGACCAAGACCGTGTACGCGATGCTGTTGGCGCTCGCGACCGGCGTGCTCTCGTTCGTCTTCCCGTTCCTGCCGCGACACATCACGTTGATCGGTGCGCTCACGATCGGGATCCCGTCGTTCTTCCTGGCGCTCGCGCCGACCGAGGATCGATTCAACCCGGGGTTCGTCGGGCGCGTGCTCCGCTTCGCGATCCCAACCGGGATCGTCGCGGGCGTGGCGACGCTGCTCGCCTACCGGTTCGCGATCGACGTCGCCGGCGTCTCCCTCGCACAGGCGCGAACCGCCGCGGTCCTCACGCTCACGTGGGTCGGGTTCGCCGTCCTCGCCGTGGTCGCCGCACCCCTCACGGCATGGCGCGTGGCCCTGCTGTGGGGCTTGGCGGGTGTGTTCGTCGCGATCGTCGCGCTGCCGGCGACGCGGGAGTTCTTCGCGCTCGAGCTCCCGCCTCCGATCGTCTGGCTCGCCGGGATCGGGATCGCCGCGATCGCCTGGTGGGTGGCCCAGGCGTTCGTCCCGCACGAACGTCCGCCGGACCACCCTCCGCACCAGATGTAGTTGGATGGAACCGATGAGTTCCCGGCCTCGGACCGGTCTGAGGTGGGAGCGATGGCCAGAGCGCGATGAGGGGAAGGAGCAGCGCATGAACCTGAACAGCGTGCTGATCGGGTCGGAAGACCCCAAGCGGCTCTCGGACTACTACACGAAGCTCTTCGGAGAGCCCGGGTGGGACGAGGGCGGCTACACGGGTTGGCAGATCGGCGGTGGCGTCGTCAGCGTCGGCCCTCACGACCAGGTGAAAGGCAAGAACTCCGAGCCCGGTCGCGTGATCTGGAACGTGGAGAGCTCGGACGTGAAGGGTGACTTCGACACGTTCGTCGCCGCGGGAGCGACCGTGGTCCAGGAGCCGTACCGTCCCGACGCCGAGCAGGAGATGTGGATCGCCACGTTCTCGGATCCCGACGACAACTACTTCCAGCTCGTCAGCCCGATGTAAGGCGCGTCACCGCCGCGGTGGGTTCCACGGCCCGACGCCGCCCAGGCGCTCGGGCGTGACCCGCGTGACGAACCCCGGCGGAGGATCCGGCACGTTCGGGAAGACCGCGTCCGGTCCGATGTAGGTGCGAGCGAGCCGCTGCAGCATCTCGGGGGCGCCGCCTTCCGTCACGCGCGCGGTGCCGTAGACCACCAGGTACTCCAACAGGCCCCATTCGTTGGTGACGGTCGACGGAATACAGATCGCGACGCGGGGCTGGCGACGGAGGTTCCGCAGCTTGCGTTGTTCGGGCATCGTCGCGAAGACGATCTCGTCGTCTTCGAGTCCGACCCATGCGAGCGTGACGTGCGGTCCGCCGTCCTCGTCGATCGTCGCGATGTTTGCGACCGCGTCGGTCTCCAGGAGCTCCCGGGCCGGCTCGGGGAGCGAGATCCCTGCCATCGCGGGATGCTATCGCTCCTCCTCGTCGGGTCGGGGTCTCCCCGGTCACGTCTGTCGACGCGCTCCCAGCCGGCCACAGGGGATGGAACGGTGCGCCGATGGGTACTCCATCCCCATGGACAGACCTTCCCCCCGAGATGACGACCTGTGGACAGAGGCCCTGTGGGGACTCGGCCTGATGGGCACGGTCCTCATGGTCGTCGCGTTGATCGCCGCCATCGCCCACTGATCGACTCCCGGCGCGGGCGAGCCGGGAGTCGCGACCGTCGGGCGACGCGCGCCTATCAGATGCGCGTTCGTCAGCAGAAGATGCTGACGCCGCCCGGTCCGATCAAGAGTCCGACCACGATCAGGGCGATGCCGACGAGGATCCCTCCTCGGACGATCGTCACGATGCCCCAGATCACGAGGATCGCCGCGACGATCCACAGGATCGTTGAGACAGCCCCGCTGCAGCCGTTGTTGGCCGCCAATAGCGCTTCCATGCCCTCTCCTCCACTCTCGTAGGGTCTCGGCAGCCGTACCCAGTCCGGTCGCGATTAAGTCACCGGACCCGGTTTGTTCGGCACGACCGCGCTCGACTACGCTCGTCGACAGCGATGCGGTATCGGGTCGACCTCCTCCTCCGGGCGAACGCGGATGACGAGGCTCTGCACGAGATCCTGATGCGAGCGAACACCTACGCGATCATCGAGATGGTTGACGCGACCCGCGCCGAGGGGAGCGAGGACCATCTCTTCACGGCCAGGATCGATGCTCCGAGCCCCGAGGCCGCCCTCGGCTCGGTGCTGACCGTCCTCGCCCAGACGTCGGCACATGTCGGGCTTGGGGAGGAAGGATCCGTGCGGCGCGTGCTGATCGAGCGGGAGGAGTGACGCCTTCCGTCGACTACCGCGAGTAGTACTCCCATTGCACGATGTCGGGATCGCGGAAGGTGACATACGCCTTGTCGAGCGCCGGATCGATCTCGATCCTGGCTGTTCGGACGCCGGCGCCCTGCAGGCGCTCGACAAGGCCCTCGAGCGTGGCCGGTCGTCTACGCCGAACGCCAGGTGGTCGACGCCGATCCGGTACTCGCTGAAACGGTCGTCGGCGGGCGTGCCTTCGAGCGGGGGGCGAGGATCACGAACGTCTCACCCGCCTGCGTGGCGAGCAGCGATCCCTCCTTCGGGTTCCCTCGCCAGATGCCGGTGGTCTCTTCGCCGACCGGGATCTCCGTGAACTGGAGCTCAAGCACGTCCTCATAGAAACGGCGGGACCGCTCGACGTCCTGGACGCGGAGCAAGACGTGATAAGGTTCGCGACGGTCATCTCGCCCTCCCTCCCGCGGACAATCGGTCCGCAAAACATCGGTGTGGTGGGCCCCCGGGGATTCGAACCCCGAACCTGCGGATTAAGAGTCCGTTGCTCTGCCAGATTGAGCTAGAGGCCCGTTGCACGATATCAATCCAGCGACGGGCCTCTGTCCAGACCGGTTCTCACGACGCCTTGTGCCGGTGGACCTCGCCGTTGTTGAGGTCGGTGAGCCAGTCGTCAACACGCTCGAGCTTCTTCAGCAGCTTCGTGCCCCAGCGCCGGCCCTCGGGTTCGGGTTCCACGAAGTGCGCCTCGGTCTCGACCACATCGGGCGCGTCCGGCGCGTCGAGCAGCGACGCCAGGTGCGCAGCTGCACGCAGGTCGCCGGCCGAGCGCTTCAGCTCGGTCAGGTCTTTGAGGTCCACCACCCGTGCCGACAGTCCCCGTCCCAGATCGAGCTCGCTCGCGTTCCACGAGAGTTCAGAGAAGCGGCCGCCGAGCTCGAGGCAGTCCAGCCGCCCGGCGGTGGTGAGGAACGAAACCCGGTCGGCCTCGCCGGTTTCGTCCGGCACCGGGTCGGCGCCGAGGTCCAGCAGCGCAAGCCCGAGACGGTCGAGGTTCTCGTCGTCGGGCGCGAGGCAGACGTCGACGTCGTCGGTGTCGAGCGGTGACCCGTGGGCGGCGGCCGCGAGCCCACCGATCAGGACGTAGTTCACGCCGTGCGAACGGAGCGCGGCGAGGATGCGGAGCGGATCGAACTCAGCCATGGTTCCCCCTTGCTCGGTACATCGGCTCCGGCGTGTCCGATCCTTGAACGGAGAAGAGGGTGACCGACGGGATTCGAACCCGCGACCCCCAGGACCACAACCTGGTGCTCTAACCAACTGAGCTACGGCCACCACGCGCGCGATCGAAGCGCGGGTCCACGATACCAACGCGACCTGTCGCGACGGGACCAGGGTTGCGGGGTCCCGGCCGTGTATGGCACCATCTGGCTAGTCTTTGAACGGCCGTTCAAACATCGGACCCGACGGGTTCGGGGCGAGCCGGGCAACGAGGAGGCCGGTCGGTCATGGTGGCGAAGACGCAGCTCGAGTTCGATCTGGACCGGATCGACGCGCTCATCGCCGACGAGGAGGCGAAGCTCGAGCCCAAGCACCGGGCGTCGATCGAGTACCGGGCGGTCGCCGGTCGTCACGTTGCCGGGGGCGTCGCCTCCAGCTGGCAGGACTCGCCGCCGCACGCGATCTTCATCGATCGCGGTCAGGGCAACCGGATCTACGACATCGACGGCAACGGGTACCTCGACTTCCACCTGGGCTACGGGGCGATGGTCGTCGGGCATGCGCATCCGGTGATCGTCGAGGCGATCGAGAGAGCGGCGCGACGCGGCACCCACTTCGCGCAACCGACCAAGGATCTCGACGTGATCGGCGAGAACCTGTCGGACCGGTTCAAGCTGCCGCTCTGGCGCTTCGCGAACTCCGGAACCGAGACGACCCTCGAGGCGATCCGTCTGATGCGCGCGAACACCGGACGGGACATGATCGTGAAGATCGAGGGCTCGTACCACGGACACCACGACTCGATCATGTTCAGCGTGGCCCCCGACCCCTCCCAGATCGGGCCGCGAGAGCACCCGGTGACGGTCCCGCAGGCGCTCGGGATCCCCAAGGCGTTCGCCGACCTCGTGCGGGTCGTGCCGTTCAACGACCTGGGGGAGGCGCGGCGTGCCTTCGAGGAGAACCGCGGGAAGATCGCGGGGATGATCGTCGAGCCGGCGATGATGAACTGCGGCGTGATCCTTCCGGAGCCCGGCTACCTCCAGGGGCTTAAGGACCTCTGTCACGAGCACGGCGCGTACCTCGCGTTCGACGAGGTGAAGACGGGCGCGACGCTCGCGTACGGGGGTGCGACCGAGGTGTTCGGCGTCGTCCCGGACGTCATCTGCCTCGCGAAGGCGATCGGCGGCGGAACCCCGTGCGGCGCGATCGGTGCCACCGAGGAGCTGTTCCGACCCGTGATCGATGCGGACTACGACATGGCGGGCACGTTCAACGGGAACCCGCTCACGATGGCGGCGAGCCGCGCGACGCTGATCCAGGTGCTGGTGCCCGACGCCTATGAGCGGTTCAACCGTGTGGACAAGGCGATGAAGGACGGGCTGACCTCGGTGGTCGAACGCTACCGGCTCCCCTGCTCCGTCAGCGGGGTCGGTGCGAAGGGCTCGGTGATCTACTCGGACCGGCCCGTTCGGGAGTACCGCGACGCCGTCGGGATCGACGAGCGGATCAGCTACCTCGCCTGGCTGTTCCAGCAGAACCGCGGCGTGTTCAAGTCCCCGTGGACCAAGCAGGAGACCTGGACCCTGTCCGTCTTCCACACCGAGGAGGACGCCGCCGCGTACGTCGCCAACTTCGAGGAGTTCGCGGCCGCGGTCGCATCGTGAGCCGTTTGCCGGAAGCGCCGGCCGGAACGAGACTGAGCCGATGATCGACGTCGCCACCCCGACGGAGCTCACCCTCTCCGACGGCAGGGTGCTCAGCGTGTACGTCCAGGGTCCGGATGACGGGACGCTCCTCATCTCGCACCACGGGACGCCCGGAGCGGGGGTACCCATGCCGTCGTTCGTGAACGCGGCCGCCCAGCGAGGCCTGCGATGGGTCTCCTACAGCCGTCCCGGGTACGGCGGCTCGACGCGCGTGGAGGGGCGCGACGTCGCGGACTGCGTCCGCGACGTCGCGGAGATCGCCGACCGCCTCGGGGCTGACCGATTCTTCACGTTGGGCGGGTCGGGCGGCGGGCCGCACACGCTCGCGTGTGCGGCGCTGTTACCGGATCGCGTTCGCGGCTGCGCCGCGATCGCGTCCCCAGCCCCCTGGGGCGCAGAGGGTCTGGACTGGCTCGCCGGACAGGGACCCGAGAACGTCGAGGAGTTCGAGGCCGCGCTCGAGGGATCCGAGGCGCTCGAGACGTACCTGACCAAGGAGTCCAAGGATCTCGCTGCCGTGAACGACCCGCAGGAGCTTATCGACGCCTTCGGGACGGGGTTGCTCCCGGACGTGGATCGTGCGGCGATCAGCGGCGAGTACGCGACGACGCTGATCGCCTCGAGCAAGCGGGCGGTCATGAACGGCGTGTGGGGGTGGTTCGACGATGACATGGCGTTCCTCCGCGACTGGGGGTTCTCGCTGGACGCGATCGCGGTGCCGGTCGCGCTGTGGCAGGGCAAGCAGGACAAGATGGTCCCGTTCGCTCACGGTGAGTGGATGGCGGCGCACGTCCCGGGAGCGCGACCTCGTCTGCTCGAAGACCACGGGCACCTTTCCCTCGCCGTCAGCTCGTTCCCGCAGATCCTGGACGACCTGTTGGAGCACGCGAACCCATGAGCACGCGGACCGATCCGGTCGAGATCGACCTCCAGCTGGTCGAGTCGCTCACCAAACGCGAGATCGCCGCGCTCGCCGAGAAGCACATCCGGAGCCTCGCGTACCGCGAGGAGGCCAAGGCGCACCTGCCCGGCGGCGTGTCGTCGTCGTGGCAAACGTGGCCGCCGCACCCGATCTACGTGTCGCGCGGCAAGGGCTCGCGCGTGTGGGATATCGACGGGAACGAGTACGTCGACTACCACAACGGCTACGGCGTGATGGTGATGGGCCACGCGCACCCGAAGATCGTCGAGGCGGTGCAACGGCGGGTCGAGCTCGGGACGCACTTCGCCCAGCCGACCGAGGACGCGCTCGTGGTGGCGGAGCAGCTGGAGGAGCGATACCGCCTCCCATATTGGCGCTTCGGCAATTCGGGGACGGAGTCGACGCTCGACGCGGTGCGGATCATGCGCGCGCTCACAGGCCGCAACCTGATCATGAAGATCGAGGGTTCCTACCACGGCCACCACGACTCGTTGATGGTCAGCGTCTTCCCGCCCAAGGAGAAGGCCGGCCCGCGCGACCATCCGGTCCCGGTTCCACAGACGCTCGGGATGCCCGAAGGCGTCGCCGAGCAGGTGGTCGTCGTGCCGTTCAACGACGCCGACGCGGCCGCCCGCGCGTTCGCCGAACACGAGGGCCGGATCGCCGGGATGGTGGCGGAGCCGGTGATGACGAACTGCGGGGTCGTCCTTCCCGACCCCGGCTACCTCGCGAAGCTCAAGGAGATCTGTCACGCGAACGGAGCGCTGCTCGCGTTCGACGAGGTGAAGACGGGCTTCACCGTGGCGTGGGGCGGCGCGGTCGAGGCCTTCGACGTCGTCCCCGACCTCGTGTGCCTGGCCAAGGCGCTGGGCGGCGGCCTGCCGTGCGGCGCGATCGGGGGCACCGAGGAGGCGATGTCGATGATCATCGACGGCACGCTCGAGCAGGTCGGCACGTTCAACGGCAACCCGCTCACGATGGCCGCCGCCCGGGTCAACCTGACCGAGGTGCTGACCAAGGACGCGTACGGTGAGCTCGACCGCGTCCGAGCCGCCTTCCAAGGTTGCGAGGACGTGATCGCCGAATACCACTTGCCAGCCTCGATGAAGCTCCTGGGCGCGAAGGGCTCGATCGACTGGCACACCGAGCCGATCCACGAGTACCGAGACCTCTGGGACATCGACGACCGGGTCCCGCAGCTCGCCTGGCTGTGGCAGCTGAACCGGGGCGTGTTCAAGTCGCCCGGGTCCAAGTGGGAGAGCTGGACGTCGTCGATCGTGCACACGAACGACGACGTCCAGCGCTACGTCGACAACTTCGCCGAGATGGCGGCCGCGATCACGTCCTGACCTGCAAGGTTCAGCCCCGCTTCCGGGGTAGCCTCGCGCGGATGAGTGACGTCGAGGACGTTGAGCCCGTCCCGGCTGGCATGCCGCCGTGGGTGCCGGAGGCGATCAGGGCGGCGCGATGGCCACTGGTCTTCTCCCTGGTCACCGCCGGGATCGTCCTGTTCGTCTTCCTGTTCCTGGTCGACCAGCTCGGCAGCTTCCTGACGATGATCGGCACGGCGCTGTTCCTTTCGTTCGCCCTCGAGCCCGCGGTCGACTACCTCGCCAGCCGCGGCTGGAGACGCGGGCGCGCGACGGGGCTGATCTTCCTGATCCTGTTCGCGGCGCTCGTGCTCTTGATCGCACTGATCGTGCCGGCGGTGATCTCGGGGTTCAACTCGCTCGTGCAGAACGCGCCCAGCCTCATCGACCGTCTCTCCGACTGGCTCCGGCCGCTCGGGATCAGGTTGTCGACCGATGAGCTGATCCAGAAGCTCCAGGAGAACGCCCAGCAGGTCATCAGCTCAGCATCGAACGTCGCGGGGACGGTCTTCGGGATCGCGAGCTCGCTGATCGGCGGGCTGTTCCGGTGGGCGGCGATCGGGCTTTTCACCTTCTACTTCGTCGCGGAGGGACCGCAGCTCCGGCGTGCCCTGCTGTCGCGGCTACATCCGGATCGGCAGGAACGTGTCCTGTTCGTGTTGGAGCAGGCGATCCGGCAGACGGGCGGCTACTTCTACTCGCGGCTGCTGCTGGCGGTGATCAACGGCACCGGGATGTACGCAACGCTCCGCCTCACGAATGTCCCCTTCGCGGCGCCGCTCGCGATCTTCGAGGGCATCGTGGCCGAGTTCATCCCGATCGTCGGCACTTACATCGGGGGGGCCGTGCCGATCCTGGTCGCGTTCCTATCCTCGGCGGCGGGCGTGTCGTCGCCGACGGCCGGGTATTGGGCGGTCGGGTACGTCCTCGTGTACCAGCAGATCGAGAACTACATCCTCAGCCCGCGGATCACCGCGAGGACGATGTCTCTGCACCCGGCCGTGGCGTTCGCGGCCGCGCTCATCGGCGGGGCGCTGGGCGGGGTCTTCGCCGCCTTCCTCGCCCTGCCGGTCGCCGGCGTGATCCAGGCGGCCGTGAAGGAATGGTCGAAGAGCTACGAGGTCGTCGACGAGGTGCAGGTCGCCGAGCCGGAGGACGGTGGCGACCGCCACGGGCTGCTCGAACGTCTCCGACGCCGGTCCGACGACGAGGACGGATCCGACGCCGGCGGCTGAGCGTCAGATGTGGGGCGCCGGCGCCTGCGGCGTTTCACGCGCCTGGTCGAGCGCCGCGAGCGCCTCGGCCGGCATGCCCTGCATCGCCGCGGTCGCTCGGAGCATGTCGAAGTAGCGGTCCGTCGGCCGGACGAACGCCTCCCGCGATTCGACCGCGAAGGTCCTCGCCCGCACCGCGCCGTCGGGTCCCGCGACGTCGACGTTGAGCACCCGGTCTTCGTTGGGCCCTCCGCCGCGGTTGATCGGTTCGAGCCCCTCGAGGTCCCTCTCATCGAGCTCCCACAGGATCCCCCAGAGGCTCCCGCGGGGATCCGGGACCGCGTTCGCGGCCCCGCCGCCCCACGCCCTGCTGATCACGTTGAAAGCCAGGCGGTAGCCGTCCAATCGCCCGGGCCCGACGAGCCGCGCGTTCGGCTTCTCGCCGAGCATCTTCTCTTGGTTCATCCGGTCCCCGTAGGCGAAGAAGAAGGCCATCGGGGGATGGTACGCCGTTCCGTCGGCGGGCGCGCCGGCCACCGGCATCGGATCGCAGCCCGCTAGACTGCCCCCCCATGGACGGACCCCTCGTCGGCGTGATCATGGGCTCCAAGTCGGACTGGGAGACGATGCGGCACGCCGTCGACACGCTCGACGACCTGGGGATCTCCTCGGAGTCGCGCGTCCTCTCGGCGCACCGGACGCCCGAAGCGGCCGCCGAGTACGCGCGAACGGCCGAGGGCCGCGGCCTGAAGATGGTGATCGCCGGCGCCGGTGGCGCCGCGCACCTGGCCGGCGCGATGGCGGCGCAGACCCATCTGCCCGTACTCGGCGTCCCGATCGAGTCGCACGCGCTCCGTGGGATGGACTCACTGCTGTCCACCGTGCAGATGCCGGCCGGGATCCCCGTGGGAACGCTGGCGATCGGGCGCTCGGGTGCGATCAACGCGGCGCTGCTGGCGGCGGCGGTGCTCGCGCTCGACGACGAGAAGCTCCGCGAGCGGCTGCTGCATTTCCGGACGTCGCAGTCGCAGAACGTCCTGGAGCATCCGGACCCCTCCGAGTCCTGAGGTCCGTCCGAGCGCGGCCGAGGCAGAAGGTCGGGGTCGGCCCACAACGGAAGCACTACCCTTGTTCCTTGCGGCCCAATCTTCTTCAGCGGTGGTCGCACCGAACCGATTCAGCATCTGTGGCCTACCTGACCTGTCCCGATTGCATGATGCCGAGTCCCGTGGGCGATGACGCGGTCGCCTTCCGTTGCAGCTCCTGCTTCATCGAAGTCGTCTTCGAGACCTGCGCGGACTGCGGGTTCCGGCAGTCGATCCCGTCCCGCTGGCACACCGCGTACACGTGCGGCAAGTGCGGCGCCAAATGCCTCCTCCCCAGACGGCGCCTCTACGCGACCTCGACGAAGGCGTTCGGGGTCCAGGGCTATGGGTACACGTACCCACGGTTCTGACCTATCCTGCGAGACCCTTGCCCTTCCCCTCGGACGTGCGGTGATGAAACGAGCGACGGTCTGGTCATGCCTCGCCGCTCTGCTGGCGTCCGCCCTGTCGCTGACCCACGCTGGCGCCGCGGAGGCCCCCGATCCCCGGTTCGTCGGCTCGCACGTCGAGAGCGGGGGATCGGTCCCGGAAGCGACCGCGATCGGGGACGTCACGGGCGACGGGCGGGCCGACCTGATCGTGGCGAACGGCGCCGGCGGGACGGTGGCGACGGACCACCGGGTCTTCGTGTTCGCGCAGGCGAGCGACGGGACCCTCCCGGAGACCCCGTCGTTCTGGGTGGTCCCGAGCGCCACGAGCTCAGATCATCGCCTGGCGGTCGGCGACCTCAACGACGACGGACACGGCGACCTCGCCGTCGCGAACGTCGACGGCGACGCGTCGTCCGGGGTCGACGTGTTCCTCGAGTCCGGAGGCTCGCTGACGGGACCGGCGACGCTAGGTCCGGTCCCCGTCAAGGACCTCGGCGTCGGTGATATGAACGGCGACGGGCTGGACGACCTGATCTACACGAGGGCCGGGTCGCCGGTCGCGGTCGCGGTGCGCGCGCAACTCCCGCT
>JBKOUM010000034.1:0-5967 GCA_046723385.1 Actinomycetota bacterium | reverse complement strand
GTCATGGACGCCGCCGCCCGCGGCTCCGCCGCGGGCGGCGGCGTCTCGATCGGCATCCTCCCCGGCGACGACCGCGTCGACGCGAGCCGCCACCACACGGTCGCGATCGCGTCTGGCTTCGGCGAGGCGCGGAACGCGATCGTGGCGCGGAGCACCGACGCCGTCGTTGCGGTCGGCGGCGAGTTCGGGACGCTCTCGGAGATCGCGCTCGCGCTGAAGATGGGTAAGCCGGTGATCGGCGTCGGCACCTGGGAGCTGGGTCGGGACGATCTGGCGAAGGACCCGATCGTGCGCGCGGAGACGCCGGAGGAGGCGGTCGACGAGCTCAGACGCTTCCTGCCGCAGATGACGGCGCGGTAGTCTCCCGGATCAGACTCGACCCCGCCCGCCCTCTCGGGGGATCAGCTGTTCCTTCGGTCCCGTCCGTGGCCGTAGAGATGGACCTCCGGGTGGGCTTCGTAGGAGTGCTGAAGGCGAGCAGCCTCGAGAGCTTCCTCGTCAGAGCGGAACCACTGAAGGCTCCTCAGGTCGCACTCCCTGCAGATCCACCGCCACAGGCCTGCCACGCCGGTCTCCGAGCGTAGGTGCGTCATGGTGCGTCAAGGATTGGCCCGATCGGTACGTCAGGTCAAACCGCCCTCACCGACGGCGCCGATGGGTTGACGCGAACGGGCGGCGGGCGCACCATGTGCGGTCCGGGTGTCGGTCGCCGTCGCGCTCGCCAAGGTGACCGCGGACCTCGTGTCCGCGGAGGCCGGCTCGAGCGCCGGAGGCCGCGGAGCTCGACGATCGCCGGGGGCGACCCAGCGGGTCGAGCTCCAAACGTCGTGCTACAGGCCGAGCGACAGCTCGATCTCGTCGCTGATCGGCACGTCGCCCTCGCCCACCAGCGGGATCGTCGGCTTCAACGTCCGGCGCCACTCGTCGATCGCGCCCGCGCGCACCTCGGTCACCGTGAACCCCCGGGCCGCGTACCAACGCTGGGCCTGCACGTTGTCGTTCGTCGTCACGAGCCACACGCGCGAGCAGCCGGCCGCGCGCGCCACCGCGACGACCGCGTCCAGGAGCGCCGAGCCGACGCCGCGACCGGGCTCGAACGACTCGATCAGCGTGATCTCGCACGCGTCGCCCGCGATCCGGTAGGTCAGGACGCCCGCCCGGCCGTCGACGACGAACCCCTCGTGCTCGGCCGGGAAGAACAGCTCGCCGTGGCCGGCCATCGCCTCGTCGCCCCAGCCGTCGCGGAGCGTCTCGCGGAGCCACTGACGATCCCCGTCGTCCAGCCGCCGGACGCTCATCGCGCGCGCAGCTTGGCGACGGCGTTCCCCAACGCGACCTTCTCCTTGGGCACCAATCCGAACGCGAGCAGCGCCGGCACGTACGCGACGACCCCGAGCACGCCGACCACGACGAGCTGCACGTACCACGGGGTCCCGATCGTCGCTTCGTGGCCCGCGAGCATCCCCGCCGCGCATGCGAGCGTCGGCAACAGGAGCCGCAGGTACGAGAGGTCCCACGGGAAGATCCCGACGAACCGCCGGACGAGCGCCAGCCGCAGCCAGTTCGACGCCGCGATCGTGATCGCTTGCGCCGCCGCCGCTCCCTCGATCCCGAACTTCGGCACCAGGATCCACGCGAGCGCCAGGTCGAGCGCTGCCGAGACCCCGTAGACGAACAGGTCCCACCCCGTGCGGCCGGCCATGATCAGCACGAAGCCGGCCGCGCCGACGCTCACGTTGATCGCCTGACCGATCACGAGGATCCGCAGCGCATCGCTCCCGGTGGCGAACTCGGCGCCGCCGAACACGCGGAGGATCGCCTGCGGCACGATCAGCATCAACATGAGCACCGGGATCGTGCCGGCGACGGTCCAGCGGGTGATCGCCTTGAAGAGGGCGTCGAGCCGGTCGCGTTCGCCGCGAGCGTGCAGGTCGGCCACGAACGGCGAGAACACGTACGACACCGCCGTGAGGAACAGCACCATCGCGAGCGCGACGCGGACGCACGCCGAGTAAACGCCGACCTCCGCCGCCGTGACGTACCCGGCGGCGACGAAGTGCGACGCCACGAAGTAGTCGATCCAGAACAGGCCCTGCGACAGGAGGGCGGCGGGGGCGCGCGGTGCGCCGTAGCGCACGAGCGCGCCCGTCGCCCCCGGCTCCAGGTCCTCGCGCTCGTGCCCGCCGCTGATCGCCCGCCAGAAGAACCTTCCCCCGACAGCCGCCAGGCACCACGACGCGGCATAGGCCCACACCGCCATCGCCTCGGTCTTCTGGAACTGCCAGAGCACGACCATCAGGACGATCCACAGCAGCGGCTGCGCGATCCACTGGACGTAGAGCGTGTGCCGCATCACCTTGAGGCCGCGGCTGGCCGCGACCCAGACGTAGGTCAGCGCCACGAAGGGGATCGCGACGGCGGCGGCACGGAGCGCCGCCGCCGTCGCGTCAGCGGTCGCCGCGTCGCTCAACGCGCGCCCGACCGGCCCCGCGACCACGAACACCACGGCACCCACCGCGATCGAGATCGCCGCCGCGATCTCGATCGCTCTCCCCACCAACGGCCTGATCCGGCCCGGGTGCCCCGCCCCGACGTCGATCGCGACGTAGCGGACCGCCGCCATGTCCATCCCGAACCGCGTCCCGGCGGCCACGATGAACGCGAACTGCGTCCCGATCGTGACGATCCCGAGCGCGATCGCCCCGGTCCCGCCACCGCCGAACGCCCGCGCGATCAGGATGTTCGCGGCGAAGGTGCCCACCACGAACACGACGAGGCCGACGATGTTCTGGGCGGTCCCTGCCGCGAGGACCCGGTAGTCCTTGCCTTCGCTGCCGGCGAACACGCCGGTGGGTCGCTCGGCCGCCTCGAGCTGGGCCTCTTCTTCTTGGAAGTCCACGCCGGGCTCAGTATCCCAGGGGGCCTCGCTGATCTCGCTACGAGGTGTTCGGCTCCGGTGGCGTCCAGTCGAGGCCGGCGTCGAGCGCATCGAGGACGACGGCTCGCGCAGCTCGACCGACCTCGACCCCGAACCTCTCGAGGAGGGGATCGGCCAGGAGCTGGTACAGGGTCATCGACGCTCGCAGGGCCTCCATCATCGACTCCCGACTCAGTACGGGGAGGGTGTCGGCGAATCGATCGGACCATCCGCCGATGCGGGCCTCGACCCGACGGGCCCCACTCGGAGGTTCCCCGCGTCGCATGGCGAGCAGCTTGAAGAGCACGCTGTCTCGCACGTACTGCAAGCCGTCGAGTGCTTCGTACAACTCTCCCCGGAGCACCTTGGTCTGGATGTACCAGCTCCACGTCCACATCCGGTCCTCGATCCATCGGAGATCGGCCGCGGGATCGTCTTCATGGGTGCCGGGAAGGGCCGAAGAGATGATCCCGTCCCGTTCCCACAAGACGTGCGCCGCCCGGCCGGCGTTCCGGGCCCCAAGATCCGACACGGCGACCGGCTCGAAGTCCGCGTGGATCAGGTCCTCGTACAGCACGATCAGCATGTGCGGGGCGCCCACGTGCTCGGCGGAGAACGCTGCCGCGACGGGCGCAGCCGCCTCAGCCATGCGACGAAGTTCCCGCGATGTCGCCTCGATGACCTCGTCCGGGACCACGAGCTGCATGTCCAGGTCCGAGTAGACATCCGCCTCACCCGAGGCGAACGAGCCGCCGATCACCATGCCCAGAAGATCCGGCTCGCTCATCGCGTTCCGGCAGACGGCCTCCAGCCTCCGTCGGTGGAGCGGGAGTCCGCCCGACCCGGGGGGAAGCAAGAGGTCCATGGCCGAGCACTCTAGGACACGGCTCGCCGTGCCCCAGGGCCGCGGCTCCTCGCCCACGCGAGACCCCTGACGAGCGACACAGAACCGCTCCTGCGCCCCGCCCGTACCCTTTGCAAAGCACGGAAGGAGACCTCGATGATCCGCAAGCTGCTCCTCCTCCCCGCGATCGCCGTGGCGCTGGCGGCGTGTTCCAACGACTCGACGACCACGACGGCGCCAGCCGGCGGCGGCACCTCGACCTCGTCGCCGAGCGGCGCCATGAGCGGCGCGACGGTGCAGACCACCGACAACGCCGACTTCGGCACGATCCTGACCGACGCCGACGGCAACACGCTCTACCTCTTCGAGCAGGACCAGGGGACGACGACCGCCTGCACGACCGGGTGCTCCTCGACCTGGCCGGCGCTCGTGGCGGACGGCAAGCCGATCGCGGGCGACGGCGTCGACGCGAGCCTGCTGGGCACCGCGAAGCAGGCCGACGGGACGGTGCAGGTCACGTACAACGGGCACCTGGTGTACACGTATTCGGGTGACACGGCAGCGGGCGACACGAACGGCGAGGGGATCGGCGGCGTGTGGTTCGTGGTCTCGGCGGCCGGCGACCCCGTCCAGCAGGCCGGCGGCGGCGGATCCGCCAGCAGCAGCGGCGGCTACGTGTACCGCTAGGTGCCAACGAGCAGCTCAGGGCTGGGCCGTCCAGCCGCTCTCCGCAGGAAGAGTGACAAGACGCCCAAGTCTTGTCACTCCGCCTTGACCACCCTTCCCGGCGGACCGTAGGGTTCGGCTGCCCTGATCGGAGGGAACCGAGGACGGGGGAAGGCAAGGGACGCTAGCCGATACCCCGGGGTTCCGGATTGGCCGCAAGGTCAGCTCGTTCGGAACTCTCCGACCGGGGCACTTCCATGCCCGGACGCTTCTGCGAACCTCTCGTCGCCTCGGGCGTGAGACGCTCGGGCGATGATCCGCCCGCTCACCGTCCGTTCCCTTCGAAGCGCCGCCCGACAACTCGCCGCCTCCGACCCTGGGCTCGGCGCGTCCTTCGACCGCTTCGGTCCGCCGCCGCTGTGGGCTCGCGAGCCCACCTACGCGACGCTCGTCCATCTGATCCTGGAGCAGCAGGTCTCGCTCGCCTCCGCCCAGGCGGCCTTCGACCGCCTCCGATCCGCGTTGGGTGAGGTCTCGCCGGAAGCCTTCCTCACCCTCGGCGACGCCCAGCTCCGGGCGATCGGGTTCAGCCGCCAGAAGGCCGGCTACGCCCGCGACCTGGCGACCACGATGGCGGACGGATTCGACCTGGACGCGCTCGCGAGCCTGCCCGACGACGAGGTCCGCGCTCGGCTCGTGGGGCTCCGAGGGATCGGCCGCTGGACGGCGGACGTCTACCTCACGATGTGCCTGCTGCGGCCCGATGTCTGGCCGCACGGCGACCAGGCGCTCGCGACCGCGGCGATGGAGGTCTTCGGGTCGGAGACACGGCCGACGTTCCCCCAGCTCGAAGCCGCGGCGGAGCGATGGAGTCCTTTCCGAGCGGTCGCGGCCAGGATGCTCTGGCACCACTACCTCCGCGTCCGCGGGATGCCGGCCGACTAGGCCGCGTAGTCGTCGGCGCCGAGGAAGTGCAGCGAGACGTACGACTCGTCGCCAACGACCCAGCTGTCGTGCCCTGCGGGAACGGTGAACAGGTCGCCCGGCTCCATCACGAACTCGTGCCCGTCGTCCATCCGCACCGCCGCGCGACCCGACAGCACCAGCCAGCGTGCTCGACCTTGCAGGACGCCGCGCCCGTGATCGGCCCGACGTGCTCGGACCACCTCCATCCGGGCTCGTAGCTGGCCCGCCCGATCGTCAGGCCGCCCATCCGCACGACCTCGAAGGTGCCCAACGGGAAGCGCGCGTCTCGTCGGCTGTTTCGAAGCGCTTGATGTCCAAGTCCATCCACCCAGGCTAACGCTGCCGTCCGACGCGTTCTCCCGGGCTCAGGGAACGAAGCTGCGGCGAGGCGCGTCCTCCACGGGCGCCGGCCCGTGCCACACCGCCTCGACGTTGTTCGCGTGCAGATCGTTCACGAACGCCGCGTAGTACGTGTCCGAGTACTGCGTCCACACGCCGGGCTCGCCGCGGACGGACGCGCCGTTCTCGATCGCCGCGTCGAAGAACACGTCGACGGCGGTTCGATCCTCGGCCG
>JBKOUM010000127.1:0-3349 GCA_046723385.1 Actinomycetota bacterium | reverse complement strand
TTGCCGTCGTCCATCGCTCGGACGACGCGCTTGGCGATCTCGATCGGCTGGACGCCGCTGCGGAACGTCTTGGAGAACAGGCCTTCGACGAGGCCCCCGAGTCGGCGTTCGAAGTCGCGGAGGTTGGGCACGATGGGCGCGGGCGGCGGTCGTTCCGCCGCAACGCCCCATCCTACCCTCGGGGTTGTGGCGGCTCCGTGACGCCGATGGGACGCCAGGGCGTCAGGATCCGTAGATCACGATCGTGTTGGCGACCTTGTCGTGCAGCGTCTGCCGTTGCGGGTCCCAGAGCATCCACAGGTCGTCGAGGATCGTGATGAGGCCGGCCCCGGGGATGAACGAGCCGAACCCGACGATCAGCTGGAGGACCGGTCGCAGCAGCGCCTCCCGCCAGCCGACGACGGCTGCCGTTCCCGCGACGCGAACGCGGATCCCGACCGCGAGCTTGCCGAGCGTCCCTCCGAAGTAGCGGACCATGAGCGCCTGATAGGCGTACGTCCCCAACAGCGCCAGCAGTGCCCACCCGATGTAGTCGCCGATGATCGCGTTGAAGCGGATCGTTTGGTCGGTGCGGACGGCGCGGTCGATCTCGTTGGAGAGCCGGTTCCCGATCGCGATCAGCAACGGCAGGGAGAGCGGGAGCAGCACGAGCCCGTCGATCAACGCCGCTCCGACCCGGATCCAGAAGGTCGCGTAGCGGAGGGGCGGTACGGATGGCGGTGGTGGCGTCCACGTCGGCGACCCTGGGAGCTGACCGGGCGGCGGCGGCAGCGGGAGCGGTTCCATCCGCCCATCAGGCTAAGTCGGCCACCGACCCACTGCTACCATGCCATCTCCACGGGCGAGTGGCGGAATTGGCAGACGCGCAGGATTCAGGTTCCTGTGTCCTTCACGGGACGTGGGGGTTCAACTCCCCCCTCGCCCACCGACGCGGATCACCTCGTTACGGGTCGGATGGCAGCTTCGACCAGATCTCCGTGTCTTCGCGTCGGGCCTGCTTCAAGTACATCGAGCGCAACGTGCCTTCGTACACGTACCCGTTCTTCGCCGCCACCCGTTTCGACCCGTCGTTCGCGATGCTGATGTAGAGCTCCAGTCGCTTCGCAGCGAGCTCGGTGAATGCCCACTCGGTCAGGAGCTCGAGCGCGCGAGTTGCGAGGCCGCGACCTCGAGCGTGCCCGTGGATCACGTATCCCAGCTCGACGGTTGCGGTTCCACGATCGATCGCCGGCGCGAGCGCGATGCCGAGGACGTTCCGTTCGCTGTCGACGATCGCGAACGCCTCGCGCGTGCCATCGATACGCCCGTCTTCGTATCGGGCGAACCAGCTCTGGAAGAAGTCGGCGGGGGGAGGGTCGGGCATGCGCGTGAAGCGGACGACCTGAGGGTCGTCACGCATCGACGTGAGACCGTCAAGATCGGTGCGCTCCAGTGGAACGATCCGGATGTCGGGCTCGATCGGCGCCATCGATGATGAGGATGTCATGCCGCTCCAGAACCGGGTCACGCCGTTCGGCGATCTGATCGCGACCCCGGCACGCGGCCTCGTCTACGGGAACCGCGGCTGTCTCCACGACGACGCGGGCAGGATCCGCCGCCGGTACGCGGTCACGCGATGGATCGCGTGCAGGCTCCGTTTCCGAGGGTGGCACCGCTCGCCGCTGCTCCAGCCGGGCCGGTTCACGGAGCTGTTCTTCCTGGACGAAGTCACCGCCCTCGCCGCGGGTCACCGTCCGTGCGCCCTGTGTCGGCGCGAGGACTACGTGCGATTCTGCCAGATCTGGCAGGAGCTGCATCCCGGCGAGGTTGGCGCCGAAGCGATCGATGCGCGTCTCCACGAGGAGCGCATCGACCCGGCGACGCGAGGTCAACGCCGGTATCCGCTGCCGACGGATCCGCTCCCCGACGGCGCGTTCGTCGCGGCGGGGGACACGGCGTACGTGATCCTGGACGGAGCCCCACGCAGGTGGACGCCCGCCGGCTACCTCGAACCCGACGCGATGACCGTGGAGCGGCTCGAGCTGATCACGACGCCGTCGCTCGTCAGCGTGCTGCGAAGAGGTTGGGATCCCGTGGTCCCACTGCTCCATCCTTCCAGCCGGACACACCCGCCGGGGTAAGGTTCGCCCCGCATGGGCGTGATCGAGGTCGAGGGGCTCCGCAAGGAATACCGACGGCTGCGCGGCGGACGGACGGTCGCGCTCGCGGGCCTCGACCTGGAGGTACCGGAGGGCGGCGTCTTCGGCTTCCTCGGACCGAACGGGGCCGGCAAGACGACGACGATCCGCTGCCTGCTCGGCCTGGTCCGACCCGACACCGGGAGCCTGCGGGTCCTGGGGACGGACGTGTCCAAGGGCCTGGCACACGTGATCGGGAAGGTCGGCTCGATCGTCGAGCAGCCGGCGCTCTTCCCCCGGTTCTCCGGCCGCCGGAACCTGGAGATCCTGGGTCGGATCCAGGGCCGGGACGGCAAGGCGATCGACGCGGTGCTTGAGCGCGTGTCGCTGGCGGAGCGAGCGACCGACGCCGTGCGGACCTACTCCCTGGGGATGAAGCAGCGGCTGGGGATCGCCGCCGCCCTCCTGAAGGATCCGTCCGTCCTGATCCTGGACGAGCCGGCGAACGGCCTCGACCCGGCTGGGATCGTCGAGGTTCGCGAGCTGATCCGCTCGCTCGGCGCGGAGGGACGCACCGTCTTCGTGTCCAGCCATATCCTGTCGGAGGTCCAGCAGACGGCCGATCGTGTCGCGATCCTCGCGCGCGGCCGGCTCGTCAAGGCCGGACCCGTCCACGAGGTCCTGGCCGCCGGCCGCGCCCGAGGGATGCTCGTGCGCGTCGCCGATCCCGAGGCCGGCCAGCGCGCGCTCGAGTCTGCCGAGCTGTCGTCGACGGTCGACGGGCCGGTCCTCCGCGTCGACGTGCAGCCGGATCAGGGGGAACGCGTGACGCGTGCGCTCGTCGCCGCTGACCTCTACCCGTCCGAGCTCCGGCCCGACGAGGTCGACCTGGAGACCGTCTTCCTCGAGCTCACGAAGGACGAGGGGCTCGCGCCGTGATCGATCTGTTCCGCTCCGAGCTCCTCCGTGCCCGGTCGCGCCGGCTCGTCCCGATGATGTTGGGCGGCGGTGTCCTGCTGATCATCGTCGCGCTCGTGATCGCGGGCGCGAACTCGCACAAGCCAACCCCTCAACGGATCGCCGCCGCGCAGGCCTTCTCCCAGGAGCAGTTCGCACAATGCATGAACGGGAAGTTCCTCGCCCAAGGGGAGCCCGTCCCCGGGGGTTTCTCCTCGCTGGAGGACTTCTGCCGACAAGCCACGGCGCCGAGCACTGACGTCGGTCTGCAGCTC
>JBKOUM010000047.1:0-7794 GCA_046723385.1 Actinomycetota bacterium | reverse complement strand
TTCCCGATCAGCCGTGAGATCGACGCGCTGATCGACGACGCGCACGGCGCCGGCGCCGGCTTCCTGGGATGCGACCCGGACGAGGTCGTGTTCGGACAGAACGCGACGTCGCTGCTACTGCACCTGTCGCGGTCGTTCGGCCGGACGCTCGAGCCCGGCGACGAGGTCGTGGTGACGCGGCTCGACCACGACGCGAACGTCCGGCCGTGGGTCATGGCCGCGCGAGACGCTGGCGCGACGGTCCGCTGGGTCGACGTCCGGGACGACGACGTCACGCTCGACGTCGACTCGTTCGACGCGCAGCTCGGCGATCGCACGCGGCTCGTCGCGTTCACGCTCGCATCGAACGCGGTCGGCACGATCCCCCCGGCCGCGGACCTGATCCGTCGAGCCAAGGCGGCCGGTGCGCTGGTCGCGCTCGACGGCGTCCACTTCGCGCAACACCGCGCGATCGACCTCCACGGCCTGGGCGCCGACGTCGTCGCGACCTCGCCGTACAAGTTCTTTGGCCCTCACCAAGGGATGCTCGGCGTCCGCCGGGAGCTCCTCACGAGTTGGGAGGCGTACAAGCTCCGCCCCGTGCCGGACGAGATCCCGGATCGGTGGGAGACCGGCACCCAGAATCACGAGGCGCTCGCGGGGACGATCGCCGCGATCGGCTACATCGCCGAGTCGGGCGGCTTCGACGCGTTCGCGGCGCACGAACGCGTGCTCACGACGCGGTTCCTCGAGGGCGTCGCTCGGATCCCCGGTGTTCGTCTGATCGGCATCGCCGACGCTGATCGCGCCGACGAGCGGACGCCCACGTTCGCCGTCCGCGTGGGCGCGCAGCACCCGCTCGACACGTCGGCAACGCTCGCCGAACGCGGGATCTTCACGTGGGACGGGCATTATTACGCGATCGAGGTCTTCGACCGCCTGGGCCTCCTCGACAGCGGAGGCGCCGTCCGGATCGGGTTCTGCCACTACCACACGCTCGCCGAGGTCGATCGGGTGCTCGAAGCGCTTGACGATCTGTCCACCTAGGGACGGGCATACGCTCAGGGTCCGCGGGTACCATTCCCGTGGATCCCCAACACCCGAAGGGTCTGTCATGCGCATCCTCATCTTGGGCGGCGACGGATACCTCGGCTGGCCCGCAACGATGCGGTTCTCGGCTCGAGGCCACGAGGTCCACGTCGTCGACAACGAGCTCCGGCGCCGGCTCCACACCGAGGCGGGGACGGACTCACTGACGCCGATCGAGCGGCTTCCCGACCGCGTCGAGGCGTGGCGGGAGGTCACGGGCCGGGACATCGTGGCCACGCTCGGCGACCTGACGGACGGCCCGCTCGTCGAGCAGGTGATGCGCGCGGCGAGCCCCGACGCCGTCGTGCACTTCGGCGAGATGCCGAGCGCGCCCTACTCGATGAAGGATCGCGAGCGGGCGGTGTTCACCCAGACGAACAACGTCGTGGGGACGCTCAACGTGCTGTACGCGATGCGCGACCTGGCCCCGGACGCGCACCTGGTGAAGCTGGGGACGATGGGTGAGTACGGGACGCCGAACATCGACATCGAGGAGGGGTTCATCGAGGTCCGGCACAACGGCCGCTCGGATTACCTGCCGTTCCCCAAGATGCCGGGGTCGATGTACCACCTCTCGAAGGTCCACGACTCCCACAACATCCACTTCGCGTGCCGCGTGTGGGGCCTGCGCGCCACCGACCTGAATCAGGGTGTGGTCTACGGGATCCGGACGGAGGAGACCGCGCTGGACGACCGCCTGCTGACGCGCTTCGACTACGACGACGTGTTCGGGACGGCGCTCAACCGGTTCTGTCTGCAGGCGGTGATCGGTCACCCGCTGACCGTGTACGGCCGGGGAGGACAGACGCGCGGGTACCTCAACATCGAGGACACGCTGCGGTGCGTGGAGCTCGCGGTCCTGCATCCGGCGCAGCCGGGCGAGTTCCGCGTGTTCAACCAGTTCACCGAGCAGTTCTCGGTGTCCCAGCTGGCGGAGCTCGTCCAGAAGGCGGGCGCCGAGATCGGGATGGAGGTCGCCGTCCATCCGATCGAGAACCCGCGTGTGGAGGCCGAGGCGCACTACTACAACGCCACCCACACGAAGCTCCTCGATCTCGGCCTGCATCCGCATCTCTTGGACGAGACGCTGATCGAGTCGATGTTCTCGACGATCGAGCGGTTCAAGGACCGCGTGCTCGTCGATCACATCCTGCCGCGCGACCGCTGGCGGCCGGAACGAACCGGATGAGGCGCCCGTGACGGCGGTCCGGTTCCTCGGCGTCATCGCGTCCCTCGGACTGTTCCTCGCGGCCGTCCGTGCGTACGGCCACCACCGGATCAGCCGCCTGAGCCTGATCGTCGTCACCGTGCTGTCGACGGGGTTGGTGGTGCTATCCCTGCGACCGTCGGTCTTCGATCCCGTCTTCGGGTGGTTCGACGTGGAGGCGGGAGCCGAGCGGCGCCTGATCTTCGTGCTCGTCGTCGGCGTCCTCGCGCTCTTCTTCCTGGTGCTCGGGATCCAGTCCGAGTCCGACACGAACGACCGGAGCCTCCGCCTGTTGGTCGAGGCGCTCGGTCGCGAGCGGTTCGATTGGGGCCGGGCGGCGACCTTGCCGGCGGGACGGCGCATCGTGGTCGTCTCCCCCGCCTACAACGAGGCCGAAACGGTCACCGACGTCGTCAGGTCCCTCCCCGCCGAGCTGGACGGGTTCCACGTGATCCCCGTGGTGGTGAGCGACGGGAGCGAGGACGACACGGCGGAACGCGCGCGGAAGGCGGGCGCGCTCGTCACGGAGCTGCCGATCCGCCGCGGGGGCGGGCTCGCGCTGCGCGTCGGGTACGAGATCGCGCTCCAGCTCGGAGCCGAGATCGTCGTGACGATGGACGCCGACGGCCAGCACCTGGGCGAGGAGCTCCGGGAGATGGTCCGGCCGATCCTGGACGGGGAGGCCGACTACGTGAACGGCTCCCGGATCCTCGGCGAGTTCGAGCGCGAAAGCCTCCTGCGACACCTCGGGGTGCACGTGTTCGCCAGGATCGTCACCGTGCTGACGGGCCGGAGGATCACGGATCCTTCGAGCGGGTACCGGGCCGCCCGAGCCGAGCTGTTGCAGCGCTTCGTGCTCGAGGAGGACCAGTTCTGGACGACGGAGGTGCTGATCGAGGCCCTCCGTCACCGGGCTCGCGTCGTCGAGGTTCCGGTGACGATCGCGGCCCGCGCCGGAGGCGAGACGAAGAAGCCGCCCAGCCTGCGGTACGGCTGGAACTTCTCGAAGGTCATCGTTCAGACGTGGCTGCGCTGAGCGCGAGCGCGACCTCTGCTGCAAGCCGCGCGTTCCCTTCCAGCAGGGCGAGGTTGGCTTCGAGCGACCGGCCGTCGGTCTCCTCTGCGAGCTCGCGCAACAGGTAGGGCGTCACGGCCTTGCCTCCGATCCCGTCGTCCTGCATGCGCGTCTGCGCGCGAGCGCTCGCGGCCAGGAGCTCGTCCACGTCGAGGGCGAGTTCGACCGCGACCGGGTTGCACAGCAGCACGGCCGCGTCGACGTCGGTCGTCCGCTGGGCTCGCGCGAGCGCGGCGGCATCCTCGACGGTGTCGACACGATGTTCCAGCACGACCGGAGCCTCGCGAGCGAGGAAGAACGGCAGCCGGTCCACCCCGTAGCCGACGAGCGTGACGCCGAGCTCTTCGAGCTTCTCGGCGGTGGCGACCGGGTCGACGATCGACTTGGGCCCGCTGCAGACGAGCACCACGGGCGTGCGCGCCAGCTCCAGGAGGTCGGCCGAGACGTCGGTCGAGGTTGTGCCGGGCACGGGCGGGTGGACCCCGCCGATCCCGCCCGTGGCGGCGACCCGGATCCCCGCTCGGTGCGCGGCCCAGATCGTGGCGCTGACGGTCGTCGCACCGACCGCTCCGGAGGCGACCGCCACGGGCAGGTCGCGCCGGGCGACCTTGGTCGCGGCGCCCGGCTCCGCGATGCGTTCCAGGTCCGCGCGCTCGAGGCCTACCCGGACCGCCCCGTCGAGGACGGCCGTCCATGCGGGCACGGCGGCGGTGCCCTGGACCGTGGCATCCATCCGCTCGAGGCACTCGAGGTTCCGTGGCGCCGGCAACCCCTGGCCGATCACGCTCGTCTCCAACCCGACGACCGGACGTCCCGCGTCGAGGGCCATCCGGACCTCGTCGGAGACGAGTACGGTCACGCGGCCCCCTCCTCCGGCCACGTCTGCGGGCTCGCGGCGACCAGGGCGCCGGCGTGGGTGGCGTGGGCAAGCGCTTCGCGAGGCGCTCGCCCGCGCGCCAGCTCGGCGAGCAGGACCCCGTCGAACGCGTCGCCCGCCCCCGTCGCGTCGAGCTCCTCGACCAGCTCGGCGTCCCCGACGAACAGCTCGCCGTCGGCCGACAGGACCGCCCCACCCGCGCCGCGCTTCACGGCCGCGAACCGGTAGCGCTCGCCGAGCGCTCGCGCGGCGTCCTCGCCGTCGAGCCCGGCCAGCGCCTTCGCTTCTCGGTCGTTCGCGAGCAGGACGTCGCACCCCGACGTCTCCACCAAGAAGCGATCCGGGCCGAAGGCTTCGACGAGCGGCCAGGACGCGGCCTCGATCGCGAGCAGCGACGTTCGCGCGCTCTCGATCGCAGCCGAGGCGACGCCGTGCCCGGGCTCCTGCAGGAACACGTAGCCGGAGACAAGGATGGCCCCGGCGTCGATCCCTCGCACGTCGTCCGGTTCGAGCGCCGCGTTCGCCCCGCGGTCGGCGACCATCGTGCGGTCCCCGGCTTCGGTCATCACGACCATCACGCCGGTCGGGGACGGGCGCCGCACGACGCCGCTCACGTCCACGCCGCGCTCCCCCAACGCCTCCGAACAGAGACGCCCGACCAGGTCGTCGCCCACCGCCGCGATCACGGCGGACGAGGCGCCCCGCCAGGCGGCCCACACGGCCGCGTTCGCGGAGGTCCCTCCGGGCCGGAGGGCGACCCGGCCGTGGACGTCGCCTCCGCGCGCAAGCGCGCCCGAGGCGACGTGCACGTCCAGCATCACGTCACCCACACAGGCGAGGTCCATCGCGGGGCATACGGTACCCCGCGATCGGCGCGGTCCGACCAGGCTCAGGCCGATGCCGCGGACGCGGCATCGGCCGCCCACGCGCCGAACGCAGCCCAGAACGGGTCGAGGCCGGGATGCTCGAGGGGCTCCTCGACGCCATCACGGATCAGGACGCGCCCGCCGTCGCGGGGCAGCACCTCGCCCACGACCGCCGCGTCGATCCCTCCGTCGGCGAGCGCGCGGACGAACGCGTCCGCACGCTCGGGGACCAGGGTCGCGATCAGGGTGCCCTCGCTGATCGCGTGGTACGGGTCCATCCCCGCGTGCTCGCAGACGGCGGCGACCTCCGGTCGGAGGGGGATCGCGTCCAGGTCGACGCGCATCCCGTTCTCCGACGCGACGGCGACCTCGAGCAGGCCGCCAAGGACGCCCCCTTCGGTCGCGTCGTGCATCGCGGTTACGCCGGCGCCGCGGAGCCCGAAGTCCCGCGCGATCACCGCCTCCGGAACGACCGTCATCCGTTCGAAGAGCGCGTCGGCCGCCGCGACCGTTCCGTCCCCCACGCCGGCGCGGAGGCGCTCGGGGAACGTCGCCGCGAACAAGGCCGTGGCTTCGATCGCCGCTCCCTTCGTCACCACGATCCGGTCACCGGGTCGCGCCATCTCCGGGGTGACGTAGGCATCGTCGGGTCCGAGCGCGATGCACGTCGCGCCGCCCACCATCGGCCACGCACAGCCGTCGTACCGCGCGGTGTGGCCGGTGACGACGGCGACCCCGAGGTCGCTGCACGCGCGATGGAACGCATCCCAGAGCTGGGTGAGCTCGTCGTCGGTGATCTCGGGCGGCAGGTTCAGGTCCACGGACATCCAGCGGAGTGGGAGCCCGGAGGTGGAGGCGTCCGAGGCGAGGATGTGCACGGCGAACCACGCGGCTCGCTCCCAGCCGTACGCCGGGACGACGAACACGGGGTCGGCCGTGAGGGCCATCGCGACGCCGTCCGCCACCCGAACCACGCCCACGTCGACCCCGTGCTTCGGCGGGGTCAGCACGTCCGGATCGGCCGCCCCCAGCCGGCGGAGGATCACGCGCTCGAAGAGCTCCGGCGTCGCCTTGCCGGTGACCTGCTCCGTCACCCGCGCCTCCGGACGCTCGTCCCGTGGTCGACCCCGACCGCGCGGGCGATCGCTCGCGCGGCCTCGACCGGGTCGGGCGCTGCCGCCACCGCCGAGATCACGACGACGCCGGCCGCACCGGCCTCGAGCACGCTCGCCGCGTTCGCGGCGTCGATCCCCCCGATCCCGACGACCGGAACCGGCGATGCACCGGCGATCCTCCGGACGAGCTCCAGACCGCCGGGGGTGGCCTCGGGCTTCGTCGCCGTTCCCCACACCGTGACGGCCACGTAGTCGGCCCCCCGGTCGACGGCGGCGTGGGTCTGCTCCACGGAGCCGACGCTGATCCCGAGCACACCGTCGGGACCCAGCGAGGCCCGCGCGCCGTCGAGGTCGTCTCCCTGCCCCACGTGCGCGCCGCCGGCGCCGGACGCGACGGCCACGTCGGGCCGGTCGTTCACGACGAACAGGATGCCCGCCTCGCGGCATCGCACCGCCAGGTCGACCGCGACCTGGAGTAGCTCGTCGTCCGGGAGCTCGGGGGCCCGCAACTGGATCGCCGTGGCTCCTCCCGCGATCGCCGCCGCCGCGACGTCCCGGTGGGACCGTCCCGCGAACGACGCCGATGTGAGGACGTAGACGCGGAGCGCTCGGCGATCCACCCGGGTCATCGTCCTCCCTCCGCCGGCATCATCCGGATCAGGTTCTGCGGGTCGCGGGCGCCTGAAGCCCACCTCTCAGCCCACCTCGCGCGGGCTCCCCGGTCCGTCTTCGGAAGGATACGTCGGTGCCTCGTCAGCGCCGACGGAGCTCTTGGGCGACCGCGCGCTCCCGGAGGAACTTCTTCCAGTCGCTCCCGCGGGTGGAGAACACGACGTCGCTCACGATCTGGAACACGCCGTACGCCGCCATCGCGATCACGGCCCACGCGGGCGCGTTCGTGAGCGGCGCGAGGGCAACCGCCAAGAACGGGGCGAGCTTGGTGGCGATCGCGCCGGATGCATGGAACCAGGCCCGGCGGGCGGGGTCCGTCCGTAGGTACGACGCGTAGTCCGTCTTGATCCCTGGTCGCGGCGGCGGTGGGCCGCCCAGGAAATAGGCGGTGCACCGGATCCCGACGAACCACGCGAACACCTGGTGCGTGAGCGAGTGGATCCCGAGCGCCCACGCTCCTCCGGCGACCAGCAGGGCGAGACCCGCGAGCGTCCCCGTCCAGACCCCCGCCAGGACGATCGCCACGACCCCGCCGATCACGACCGCCGCCAGCAGCGCCGTCCCGACCCAGACCGGGGCGCGGAGCCGGACGCGGGCGCGGAACGCGGCCTGATCGATCCGGCCGGCCTGATCCGCCAGCTCGGCCACCATCACGCGGTCGCGCTTGATCTCCCCCACGACCAGCCAGAAGCCCAGCGCCGACAGGTCGGTCGATCCCGCCGCGACCACCGCATCGATCCGGTCCAGCGCGTCGTGGGCCTCGAGCAGCCTGATCTCGTCCGGCGTCGGTCGCAGTGGCTGCACGGTTCCGGGCTCCCTTGGCCTTAGGATGCCTCCGGACGCGCTCCTCCCAGCTTGAGCGCTTCCCCGAACGGGAGGCCGATGTCCAAGAGCATGACACAGCCGATGGCCTC
>JBKOUM010000095.1:0-12088 GCA_046723385.1 Actinomycetota bacterium | reverse complement strand
CGCCTCGGGCACGCCGCGGCCGGCGGCCGATCGATTCCTTCTCGCCGGCGTCCACGGGACGGGCGTCGAGGAGCCGGTACGAGCCGTTCGCGGGCTCGAGCCGGCGGCGCGCGATCAAGGCGCGGACCGCCCGGGCGGTGGACAGGGCGTCGGGCATCCCCAATGCGCGTCCGATCTCTGCCGGCGTGTCCGTCAGCACCTCGCCAACTGCGACGCGCTCGGAGACGGCAGCAAGGAACGCATTGGCCCGCTGGAGGCTTTCGTCGTTCATAGGCGGCAATCATGCTACAGCTGATGGCAACTGTGCTAGTTGTATCGGCACGCACCGGCCATTGGGAGATCAGCACCCGGCGACGCACGTCATGTGGATCCCCGACTCTGATGCATAGAAGCCGAGATCCCCATCGGGCCTCTTGGCACGCGCAGCGGCTTGACGGGTCCCCGGGCCGAGCATCACTCTAGGGACGACGAGGCTGAGCGTTTCCGTGAACCCGCCGAGATCGGTTGAGCCTGTCGGGGCGACCCCGCTCATCGACAGGTGCAGCGTCAGCTGGTTGCCAGAACGTCGTCCGGTCAGGGTCAGCCCGATCGCCCTCGTCTGGATCTGAGCGGTCGGGAAGTCGCAGACCGGGGGAGCCGGTATCAGCCGGGCTGTTGCTCGGCCCGTTGCATCCCCGCTGGGACGGATCGTCACGACCCCCGCCGTATCCCACGCCGAGCGGCACCTCCCCCCGACGTGCAGTTGGTGGTACGACGTCGTGGTCATCCCAACGTTCCACCGTTGGACCACCGCAGCGCTTGTCGGCGGTGGTGTCGTCGGTCTGGCGCCCGGATCTTCCACGCCGGGCGGGAACGGGTTCGTGTGCGCGGCCACGTACGCGCCGGCACCCGCACACGCCGCGAACACGACGGTCCAGATGACCACCTTGACCCAGCGCCGCACGGCGCGAGGTTACCGGCTGCGATGCCGAACGTAGTCGCGGAGCACGAAGTCGCCGATGTTGCGATCGTCCATCAAGAACACACGCCCCCCCGTGCGTTCGGCGAGGCGTTCCATGAACCGCGCGAGGCCGTCGGATTCCTCGAGCATGAAGATGTTGAGCGTGACGCCGCTCCGCGCGAGCCGGATCGCCTCCGCCAGCGTGAGGCGGATCGTCTCCGGTTCGGGGGGCCACGAGAAGAACGCCTCCTCCCCCTCCAGGTGCGCGGTCGGCTCCCCGTCCGTAACCATGATCACCTGGCGTGCGGCGCGCGGGTGCTGGGCGAGGAGCCGGCCCGCGAGCAGGAACGCGTGCTGCATGTTGGTGCCGTAGGTCCGCTCGAACCCGGGGGCCGCGAGATCCTGCGGCTGCAGCCTCCTCGCGTAGTCGCTGAAGCCGATCAGGTACAGGGTGTCGTGCGGGTACCGTCCCTCGATCAGCGCGTGGAGCGCGAGCGCCATCTTCTTCGCGTGGATCAGGTGCCCGCGTAGCGGCATCGAGAACGAGAGATCGAGGAGCAGGGCCGTCGCCGTCTCGGTCCGTTCCTCCGCCTCGACCAGCTCGAAGTCGTCCGGCAGCAATCGGACCCCGTCCTCGGCAGCCCCTCCACGGGTCACCGCGTTGAACACCGTGCGCTGAACGGCGATCTGGCCGTGATCGCCGAACCGCCAAGGTCTCGTCTGACCGGTGGGCTCCGCGAGCCCACCCGGATCCCGCGCCTCGTGCGTCCCCTCACGGTCGCGAGTCAGACGCTCGAACACGCGCGTGAGCGCGCGTTCGCCCATCTTCCGCGCGCCGCGCGGTGTGAGCTCCAGCCGGCCGTGGCTCCGCTGGACGAGCCCGGCGTCCTCGAGCATCTTCTCGATCTGCTCCAGCCGGCGGAGGTCGCGCACCGCTGGTTCTCCCAGCGTCCGCCGGAGGGCATCCTCATCGACATCCTCGAGGAAAGCCCCCGGATACGCGCCTTCCAGGGTCCGATCGAGTTCCTCGTAGTCGTGCATCCGCTCGAGCGCGTCGACCGTCGCGGACATCGGCATCGCGTCGTCGCCGATCCCCCACTCCGGTTCTCCCCACCCCATGTCGGGGAACGCGCCGGCGAGGTTGGCACCGAGCCGGTCGAGCTCGAACTGCAGGTCCATGTCTTGCATCACGTCGTCGATCAGCTGCTGGAGCTCCGCTCGCTGTTCATCCGAGAGCGAGGCGAGCAGCCTCGACATGGCCGCCATCCGCCGCGCCAGCTGCTCCAGGAGCTCGTCCAGCGTGCGCGGGTTTTCCGGGAAGAGGTCGCCGTATCGCCGCATGAAGTCCTCGAACGCCGGCTGGACGTCTTCGCCACGCGCGCGACGCTCCAGCAAGTCGTTCAGGTCGGCCGTCATGTCCTTGAACCGGGCGAGCTGCTCGGGATCGATGTTCCGCATCCCTTCGGCGAGCTGCCGGAAGTACGACCCGAGTACCTGCTCCTTGAGATGCTCCATGAGCTCGTCGAAGAGCCTCTGCGCTTCGGGATCCAGGAACCGGTACTCCTGCAGCTCCCGGATCTGGCCCGGCACGTCCGGCGGGAGCTCGTCCAGGGCCGTCTCGCGGAGCCTGGCGTCGTCTCCCGGTTCGAACGACAACCGCGAACGCTCGCGATCCAGGATCTCGTCCAACCGCTGCCGGAGCTCCTCGAGCGGTCCGGCGATGTTGAGCCGGGTCTGCTCCTCGTCCCGGCGCTGCTGGAGGCGCCGGCGGAGCGCATCCAGACCGCCGAACCGCCCCTGCATCCCTCGGCGCATCAGCCGGCGAAGCGCGGCATCGGGCGTGTCGCCCATCAAGATGTCGTCGGCGAGCTCCTCCAGCACGTCGGATGCGGGAACGTCGTCACCGAACGGATCCTGTGAGCCGTCCCAGCGCGAGTAACGGACGCGAGCCACCCGACCAGGGTACGGCCGGTACTCGCGTACGGCGCGGCCGGTGCTCAGCCCTTGCCGAGACCGGTCATGAGCGCCCTGCCCGACAGGCCGAAGCAGATGAACGCCGCGGCCGCGAACACCACCCACGGTTGCGCGAGCCTGCCGCCTTCGTGATCGTGCAGCTCACGTGCCATCTGGTGCGCGACGAGGAAGACGAGGATCGGGCCGAACCCGTACACGTAGTGCAGCCACGTGTCGGGGCGGTACCCGAGCAGCAACAGGACGATCCCGATCACCGCCTGGACCCCGGCGATCACCTGGGCGACGACGAGCCAGGTCCAGAACCGCTGCCCCGGATCGCGCTTCGCGATGAATCCAACGAGCCCCCACACCCAGCCGACCGTGAACACCGCCACGACGGCGAACCCGACGAACTCGTGGACCTTGGGCATCGGGCGAGGAGTGTAGGCGGCGGCCGGGCTTTGCCGACCCGTATCCTGGGCCGATGGCGACCGGCCGTATGCGGATCCTGGCGCTCGCCGTTCTCGGAGTCTTCCTGGTGCCACTGTTCATCCTGCTGGCGTTCTTCCACGGTCCACCCGTCGACCTTTCGGTGTACCAGTTGGCCGCCCGGATGTTCGCGACGGGCCAGGGGCTGTACGACCCCTCGTGGGGGTCGAACCTCGCCCAGCCGCTGCCGTACACCTACCCTCCCTTGTGGGCGGCCATGATGGTCCCGTTCGGCTGGCTTCCCTGGTGGATCGCGACGATCGCGTGGGCCGGGATCAACGTCGTCGCTCTTTGGTGGGTCGTCGGGATGTCGTACGCGGCCTTCCTGGCGAGGAACGATGACGTTCGACCTTTGGCGATCGCCGGCCTCACGGTTGCCCTCTCGGTGACGGGCCCGATCGCGGGCGTCTTCTGGTTCGGTCAACTGGGGATCGTGTTGATGGCGGCTTCGTTGGCCGACGTGGTCCCCGAACGGACGCGTCTCCCACGCGGGATGCTGGTCGGCCTGGCGACGGCGCTGAAGGTCACCCCGGGGATCTTCGTCCTGTATTGGGTCGTTACCAGACGGTGGCGTCCCGCCCTGGTCGCCGTCGCGACGGCCGCGGGTGCCTGGCTCGGAGCGGCGCTCCTTCGGCCCGACCTGTCGCGGCGGTTCTGGACCGACGTCGTCTTCCGTACCGACCGCGTGGGTGACGCCTCCTTCGCCAGCAACCAGTCGCTCCACGGGTGGTTGCTGCGCTCGGGCTCGTCGAGCACGGTGCTGTGGGTCGTCCTGGCGGCGATCGTCGCCGTCGTCGGGTTCCGGCGGGCGGCGGCGGCGCACGAAGCGAACGACGAGCTTGCAGCGGCCACGCTCGTCGGCATCACCGCGCTGCTCATCTCACCCGTTTCGTGGATCCATCACGGCGTCTGGATCGTCCCTGCGAGCGGGATCGTCCTGGGTGACGGTCGGGTGACCTGGCGACGCGTCGCCTGTGTGGGCCTGGTGTGCCTGTTCGTGCTCAGACTGCCGGACTGGACCGCCAGCGGGGCTCTGCCGGTCGGCCCCGCGCTGCGACCGGTCTTCGAGAACGTCTACCTCTGGGCGTACGTGGCGTTGCTGTTCTTCCTCCCGGTCCGGAGGGTTCGCGAGAAGGCGGACTACTCCCCCCTCGGCTCCGCGACGCCTTCGTAGCGCGCGAAGCCGTCGGCCGCGTCCTTGTTGAGCCGGCGGGACAGGTGCAGGCCTTCGAGGGCGAACTCGAGAGCGCTCGCGGCGACGCCGGGGCTCTCCTCCTGAACGCCGAGCCGGCCCAGGAGCTTCGCGAGGCCGGGAAGGTCGCCGAACGCGTCCAGGATCTGGACCGCGGGCGTGAGCTCGGACGTGTCGACGGCGAAGGTCGGATCGTCGAACCGGCCCAGGAGCGGCGCGAAGTCGTAGCCGGAGAGCCGGCGACGGAACACGTCGAGCTCCGCCTGACGGAGCGCTCGCGCGAGGATTTCCGCCTCGCGACCTTCCTCCACGGTGTCGAACTCGACCCGGCCCTCGGAGGAGCTGAGCACCGCCGGGAGGTCGATCGGACGAGGAACCGCCTCCGCTTCGTGCGCGCGGGCTGCACGACGGATCGCCGCCGCCTGGAGGGTCTCGAGGTTGCCGATCGAGTAGCGGACGCTGATCCCGCTCCGATGGTTCACGTGGGGCGACCGGCGGAGCTCCTGCGTGAGCGCGGCGACGATCTCTTCCATGAACAAGGGCACGCGAGCCGGCACCGCGCCGCCGAGTTGGCGAGCCTCCTGCTCCATGATGCTGATCTCTTCCGAGGGCGTCTGCGGGTAATGCGTGCGCACCTGGGTGCCGAACCGATCCTTGAGCGGTGAAACGATGCGGCCGCGGTGGGTGTAGTCGTCGGGGTTCGCGGTGACGACGAGCAGGATGTCGAGCGGGAGGCGGATCCGGTAGCCGCGGATCTGGACGTCGCGCTCCTCCAAGATGTTGAACAACGAGACCTGGATCCGCTCAGGGAGGTCGGGGAGCTCGTTGATCGCCACGATCCCTCGGTGCGTGCGCGGGATCATGCCGTAGTGGATCGTGAGCTCGTCGGCCAGGTAGCGACCTTCGGCGACGCGGATCGGGTCGACGTCGCCGATCAGGTCGGCCACGCTGGTGTCGGGGGTCGCGAGCTTCTCGCTGTAGCGCTCGTCCGGTGTGAGCCACGCGATCGGGGTCGCGTCGCCCTGGGTCGCGATCAGCTCCCGGCACCGGGCGCAGATCGGGCGGTATGGGTGATCGTTCACCTCGCAGCCCGCGATCATCGGAACGGACTCGTCAAGCAGGTTGACGATCCCTCGGACGAGGCGGGTCTTGGCCTGGCCGCGCTCTCCCAGGAGGATCAGGTCGTGGCCCGCGAGGATCCCGCGTTCCAGTCCGGGGAGCACGGAGTCGCCGAACCCAAGGATCCCCGGGAAGAGCTCTTGTCCCAGCTCGAGGCGGCTGAGGAGGTTGGCACGAAGCTCTTGCTTGACGGTTCGATCGGGGTAGCCGGACGCACGCAGTTCGCCGATGGTGCTCGCCGTTGCCATGACGACCAGGGTACGGCGACCCGGCACGAATGAGGTCGGGGCCACTGGTAACGTCGCCCGCGTGGGCATGGCCGAACGGATCCTGGCGCCGCTCAACGACCGGCAGCGTCAGGCGGTCACCGCGGTCCGCGGCCCGGTCGCGATCCTCGCCGGCGCGGGCACCGGCAAGACGACGACCATCACCCACCGGATCGCATACCAGGTCGGGATCGGGTCCTTCGCGGCCCGAGGGATCCTCGCCGTCACGTTCACCGAGAAGGCTGCGACGGAGCTCAAGACGCGGCTCGTGCGCCTGGGGGTGGAGGGCGTCGAGGCACGAACGTTCCACTCCGCGGCGCTGTCACAGCTGTCCCGCTGGTGGACCGCCCACACCGGAGAGCCTCTTCCGGAGGTGCTGGACTCGAAGGCGCCGTTGATCTCGTCGCTCGCGAACGCCCTCCCGCGGCCGCACCGGTTCGTCCCGCGGAAAGAGCTCGCGAGCGAGATCGAGTGGGCCAAGAACCGCATGATCGACCCGACGAGGTATCTGCACGAGCTGGATGAGTCGGCGCATCAGCCGCCGATCCCCGCAGAGTTGATGCTCCGGATCTACGCGGCGTACGAGCACCGCAAGCAGCGCACCGGTCGGCTCGACTTCGAGGACATGCTCGGCCTGGCGGTCCGGCTCTTCGACCGGTCGCCGGCTGCGGCGGAGGCGGTCCGCGACCGGATCCAGGCGGTCACCGTCGACGAGTACCAGGACGTCAACCCCTTGCAACAGGCGCTCTTGGACATGTGGCTCGGCGACCGCGAAGAGATCTGTGTCGTGGGCGACGACTATCAGACGATCTACTCGTTCACCGGCGCGTCGCCCGCGCATCTCATCGGGTTCCAGGAGCGGTACCCCGACGCGACGATCGTCCGACTGGAGATGAACTACCGCTCGTCCCCGCAGGTCCTCACCGTCGCGAACTCCTTGGCGCGCCACATGGGCGGCTTCACGAAGATCCTCCGCGCGACGCGACCCGACGGACGCTCACCGACCGCGCGGGCGTTGCCCGATGAGCACGCCGAGGTGCGTTTCGTGGCGGACGAGTGCGGCCGGCTCGCGGCCGAGGGCGTCTCATGGGAAGAGATGGCGGTCCTCTACCGGATCAACGCGCGGTCGGAGCCGTACGAGGTGGCGTTCGCGGCGGCCGCGATCCCGTACCAGGTCCGTGACGGAGCGTTCCTCCGCCGAGCGGGACCTCGAGCGGTCCTCGCACGGCTGCGGCGTGAGGACGGCTCGGCCCGGGACGTCGTCGGGTCGGTGGACGCGATCACCGCAGCGCTCGGGTACACGCCCGCCCCCGACCTGGACGCGGACGACGACGAGGAGGTCACACGACAGGCCGACCTGGCGCGGCTGCGAGCGATCGTTCGCGAGTACGCGGACGCGACCGGCCATGCCGCCTCGGTCGGGGGGTTCCTCGACGAGCTCATCCGTCGGTTCGCGGTGGAGCGCGTCGGCCGAGGGGTGCAGCTCATGACGTACCACCGCGCGAAGGGCCTGGAGTTCGACGCGGTGTTCCTTCCGCGACTCCTCGACGGGGAGCTTCCGTACCGTGCCCGCCGCGCAGACGCCGGACCGGAGGAGGAGCGACGGCTGCTCTACGTCGGCATCACGCGTTCGCGTAGGCATCTGTACCTCTCGTGGCCCGAGAACGAACGCGCGAAGCCGAGCCGGTTCCTGCGCGAGCTCGGGGTCGTCGAGGCTTCTCCACCGCGCCGCGGACCCGACCGGGCCGCGATCACGGTCGCCGCGCGCGGCCCGTTGTTCGACCGATTGAGGGACTGGCGGAGGCGGCGGGCGAGCACCGACGGTGTGCCCGCCTACGTGGTGTTCCACGATGCGACGTTGGCGCAGATCGCCGATCGCAAGCCGAGGGACTGGGCGGATCTCGCGGCGATCTCCGGTGTCGGACCGACGAAGCTGGAGCGGTACGCGGACGAGGTGTTGGAGATCGTCGCGGCCGCTCGCTAGCCAAGATCACCGTCGAGCGATCGCCGACGCGAGCATCGCGAGCGCTACGAGCGGCACGGCGATCGAAAGCGCCCTGAGCGCGCGCTCGGGGGTCCTGCGCAGCCACGCGTTGTCGAGCTGCTCTTCACTCCCGTCGTCGTAGGCCGCGCGTCCTTCGATCGACACCGCGTTCCGACGGAGCTTCCGGACGGGGGTGGACAGGATCCGCTGCGCCGCGGAAAGCATCGCGCATGCCGCCGCGGCGAAGACGGCAGCCCAGCTGGTATCGCCCGTCTGTGCGAACGCCGCGGTGAGCGCCGGGAACGCGCCCCACCCGACGGCGAACCACAGGTCGGAATGGAAGATCCCGCCGAACCATTCCAGGTTGTACGCGAGCGCGATGAACGCCCCCACCGCGATGAACAGGAGCAGCCAGTGCGAGACGAGGAAGACCCCCCACATGCCGATCGTGATCGCGCCGCCGAGTCCCACGGCGGCGATCCCGACGAGCACCGGCCCAGGGATCGCGGTCCGTAGCGGCCGGCCGTTGAGCTCGTCGAGCGCATGGGCCGCGAGGCCGACCGCCGCGAAGAACGCGAGGAGCGACCACCCGAGGTACCCGAGGTTCACGACGGCGACGGTGCACGCGCCGATCACGACGTAGGACAGGTGCCACAGCGTGTACGGCGGATGCAGCAGCGTCACGTAGTCCCGCCACCCGCCGCCCGACAGCGCGTAGAAGGCGGGCCGCTCGGCCGTCATCGCTTCGACCCCCAGATCAAGATCGCCGCGCCGTTCGACATCGTTCGCGACCCGACCGAACCGAACCCCGCCGCGTCCCACCACGAGAGCTGCTCCTCCAGCGGATGCGAGCGCCAGAACTCCCTGACCGAAGCCCCGAGGAACCTCCCCGTGTGCGACCACGCGGGGGACACGATCGAGCCCACCACCGGCATGACCCCCGACGTGTACGCGCGCCACGCCGTCCGGGCCCATCGGGCCGGGGGCACGTGGAACTCGAGCGACGCGACCGGGCCGCCCGGTCGGACGATGCGGGCGAGCTCGGCGAGCGTTGCCGCGGGATCGTCCACATATCGGAGGAGGTACGTGAACGTGAGCGCGTCGAAGGAGCCGTCGTCGAACGGGGGCGTCTCGGCGAGCGCCACGACCCGGGGCCCCGCTGGCGCTCCCGACCGCAGCATCGCCTCGCTCGCGTCCAGGCCGGTCACCCCGTAGCCGCGATCGGCGAGCGCACGCGCGACCAGACCCGTGCCGGTCGCGACGTCGAGGACCCGGGAACCCCGCGGCACGTCGATCCGGCGGACGAGGGACCGCCGCCACCGAGGGTCCTGCCCGAACGACAGCATCGACCCCATCCACTCGTACTCGGGCGCGATCCCCGCGAAGAGCGAACGAGCGTGCCGCGTCCGGGTCGACATCACAGACCCTCGATCCAGCTGGGGACGTCGGCGAGGGATCCGAGCACGACGTCCGGCGATCCCTTCGCGAGGTCCTCTTGCCGGAACTTCCCGGTCCTGACGAGCACGCCGGTGAGGCCGGCGGCCCGCGCGCCTTCGACGTCGTTCGTGATGTCGTCGCCGACCATGGCCGCGCGGGCCGCCGGCACCCCGAGGAGCGTGAGGGCCGCTTCGAAGAACGCCGGCGCCGGCTTGCCGCAGATCTCGGCGGTCGTGTCGGCGGCGGCCTCGAGCGCCGCGATGAACGCGCCGCCGTCCAGCTCCCAACCGGCGGCCGTCTTCCAGTAGAGGTTGCGGTGCATCCCCACGAGCGGCGCCCCGTCCATCAACCGCCGGAAGATGCGGTTCAGGACGTCGTACGTGAAATCGTCGCTGGCGCCGCCGACGACGATCACGTCGGCATCTTCGGGCGCGTCGGCGATCGCCACGCCGGCGAGATCGTCGCCGGGCGCGCCGTCGGTGAGGACGAACGCCCGACCCCCGGCATGGTGCTCGCGGAGATATGCCGCGGTCGCCGTGACGGCCGTCACGATCTCGTCCGGGTCAACGTCGAAGCCGGCGGTCGCCAAAGTCTTCGCGAGATCCCGGCGCGTGTGCGTCGTGGTGTTCGTGATCAGCCGGAACGGTACGTGCTCCCGAAGCCGGCGCATCGCCTCGACCGCGCCCGGGATCGGCTCCCACGACACGGCGAGGACGCCGTCGATGTCGAGGAGCAGGCCGTCGGGGCTCCCCACGGTCATGGCCTCGCGGGAGGAAGCGTCGACGTCCGCCGCCCGCCTCGGAGCCACGCCGTGTAGGGCTCGATGAAGCGGAACCTCGCCGGGATCAAGCCGTGTCCGAGGCGGATGGTTCCGAACGTGGCTCGAAGCGCCGTCTCCTTCGCTCCGTTCCACCGGACCCCGTACATCTCTCGCACCAGTGGCGGCAGCGTCCCGAATGCGAGCCGCGCCACCTGCGGCAGGATCGGTCGCCATTCCGCGTCCGCGGGTGGGTCCATGAACAGACCCGCGACCCGTCGCGCGCCTTCGGTCACCAGCAGCTCTCCGCGATCCTCGACGTCGGCGAGCCACGCGCGGATCGCCGGAACGGTGGGCGGGATCGTCTCCTTCGGGATCCGAACGAGCTCCGCCGCCAGCATCTGCTCCTCGTGGAAGCGTTGGCGGCCGGCATCGTCGAGCCGCCCGATCGTGAGCTCTTCGTAGAGGAGTGCCGAGTCGATCAGGGTCGCGTGGACGTACAGGAGCAGGTGCGGGTCGAGCGCGTCGTAACGCTCACCCGTGACTGGATCGATCCCGTGGATGCGCGCGTGCACCTCGTTGATCCTGTCCGCGGCGGCGTGCGCCTCCGCCCGGGTCCCGAACGTGATCGCGTACGTGAGCGCCAGGGTTCGTTGCAAACGCTTCCATGGGTTGCGGTCGTACATCTGCGTCTGGTTCACGCCGGCGACGACGAGGGGGTGAGCCGCCTGCATCAGGAGCGCCCTCGCGCCGCCGAAGAGCACCGTGACCTCGCGGTCGACCCGCCAGCTGACGCTGTCGGGGCCGAAGTACCCAAGATCCTCGTTCGACACCACCATCGGAGCAAGCGTACCGAGCCCGGCCCGATGCCTCCGGCCCGCGCATGGTTCACTGAGGCGCCATGGCCGCGCCCAAACCGTTCCGTGGTTCCGACCTCCGCAGGCAGGTCCGGATCACTGGGTTCGATCTCACCTCGGACGGGGCCCACGTGGTGTACGCCCGCCAGACCGTCGAACGCGACCGGTACCGGTCTCGCCTGTGGCGCATCGCCACGGACGGCGGGCGACCGGAGCGGCTCACGAACGCCGACGCCTCGGACAGCCGGCCGCGGATCGCTCCTGGCGGCGGGCAGCTCGTCTTCTTTTCGGATCGAACGGACAAGACGCAGGCGTGGGTGATGCCGCTGGACGGCGGCGAACCGTGGATGGTCGACGGTTTCCCGGACGGCGTCACCGCGGCCGAATGGGCGCCCGACGGCCGGACGCTCGCGGTGGTCGCGCCGAGCGGCGAGCGGCGGTTCTCCGTCGGCGACCCCGTCGACCTGACCGCCCGCCGGATCACGACGCCGTTCTGGCGCCTGGACGGGGTCGGCGTCCTCGACCAGCTCTCGTCCCTGTGGATCGTGGACACCATGGCGACCGGGAAGCCCCGGAGGGTCACGAAGCCCAACCACGGGATCGGCGCACCCGCCTGGTCACCCGACGGCAGGACCGTCGCCGTCGTGGCAACCACACCCGACGGAACGATCGAGGGAGAACTGCCGCAGCCGGCGCTCGTCTTTGTCGGCGACGGGAGGATCCGGCTTCTCCCTCCGTTCGCCGGCGGCACGCACGCGCTCGGCTGGTCGCCCGGCGGCCGGCTCGCCGCGATCGCCGACCCTCGACCGCTCCGGGACGCGTGGCAGAACAGCGCCCTCTTCGTGCTGGATGGCCGGAGGTGGCGAAGGCTCGGGGAGGCGCTGGACCGGCCGATCGGGAACAAGAACTACGGCGACCTGTACACGGCTGGTTTGCTCGGGGCGCCGGAACCCGTGTGGCTGGACGATGGTCACGTCCTCGCGTCCGTCTCCGAGCTCGGCACCGTCCCGCTCAGGAGCTTCGGCGTGGACGGCTCGATCGACACCTTGTTCGGAGACGAGGTGGTCGTGTTCGAGCACCGCGTGGGTGGGGGG
>JBKOUM010000125.1:0-6666 GCA_046723385.1 Actinomycetota bacterium | reverse complement strand
GGCCTCGCCGTCGAGCGCTAGCTCCAGGGGAACGCGGCGCGCTCGGCCCAGTACCGCTCCGCGGGCTGGGCGAGCGCGCCGAGCTCCTCGAGTGCCTCAGGGTCGAGGGACAGCTCAGACGCCGCGGCGTTGCTCCGGATCTGGTCGACCGTGACGGCACCGGACAGGACGACGTCCGCCCACGGCTGCGAGAGCGCCGCCGCGATCGCGACCCGATCGGGTGTCGTCTCGAGCCGGGCGGCCGCCGGCGCGAGCGGCCCATCGTGTCGGGCGATCCGCCCGTTCGCGAGCACCTCCTTGACCAGGATCGCGGAGCCGTTGGCGCGGGCCTCCGACAGCGCATCGGCCGCGGAGGGCTCCAGCACGTTCCACGTCGACTGCACGGTGGAGAACAACGGCTCCCCATCGACCTCGACCTCGAGCCCACGCCTGATGGCGTCGGCTTGCCGCGGGCCGGTGGTCGTGAAGCCGAGCCTCCAGCCGGCTTCGCGCATCTGCGCGAGCTCCCGGACGACCGCTCGGTCCTCGAAGACGCCGCTCTCGATCGTGGCCGAATGGATCTGGTACGGCGACGGCCTTCTGCCCAGCTGGGTCACCGACTCTATCGACTGGCGGCGGAGCGTCGCGAGCGAGAGATCCTTCACCTCCTGGACGTCGGCATCCATCCGCCAATCGCCAACGTACGTGTAGCCCCACTTGGATCCGACCACGACATCGTCGGTCCGGCGGTCGGCGAGCCATCGGCCGACGAACGATTCGGCGTCCCCGTAGGACCGAGCGGCGTCGACGTACCGGATCCCTGCCGCGTACCCGGCGTCCAGGACCCCGCGGCAACGCGCCTCCATCGCGGTCCGGGAGCGATCCGCGCCGACGTCGCGAGCACGCCCCACATCGATGTACGCGGGGCGCCCGAGCGCGGCGAGGCCCAGTCCGAGACCCCGCGGGACCACCCGTTCGAACGGGTTCGTGCTCTGGATCGTCAGCCCGCGCCGCCGGCGACCGCCGGCAGGATCGACACCACGTCGCCGTCGACAACCGCCGTCTCGAGCGACCCCAGGTAGCGCACGTCCTCGTCGTTCACGTAGACGTTGATGAACCGGTGCAGCCCGCCGTCGCCGGACACCACGTTCTTCGTGATCCCCGGGTAGCGGGACTCGAGGTCCTTCAGCACCTCGGCGAGCGTCCCGCCGTCGGCGCCGACCCTCGCCTCGTTGCCGGAGAACTTGCGGAGGATCGTCGGGAGCTTCACGGTCACGGACATCGTCGTTGCCAACTCCTCACTCGGGTCGCGCGGGCACGCCGCAGAACTGCTCGTAATCGATCAGCTCGGTGATGGACGGATCCTTGCCGCACACCGGACAGTCGGCGTCCCAGCGGATCTTCATCTCCTGGAACTCCATCGTCAGCGCGTCGTAGAGCAAGAGGCGCCCCTCGAGCGTCTCTCCCTCGCCCGTGAGCAGCTTGATCGCTTCCGTCGCCTGGATCGATCCGATCACACCCGGCAGCACCCCGAACACGCCGCCCTCGGCGCAGCTCGGGACCGTTCCCGGCGGCGGCGGGGATGGGAACAGGCACCGGTAGCAGGGTGTCTCCTGGCCGGGCATGAACACCGTCGCCTGTCCCTCGAACTGGTAGATCGACCCGTACACGAGCGGCTTCCCCGTGAACTGCGTCGCGTCGTTCACCAGGTAGCGCACGGGGAAGTTGTCGGTGCCGTCGACGATCACGTCGTACCCGTCGAAGACTTCGAAGACGTTCGTCGAGAACAGCAGCGTGTCGTGACCGACGACGTCGATCGTCGGGTTGATCGCGCGGAGATGTTCGACGGCCGACTCCACCTTGGGTCGGCCGACGTCGGGGGTCGTGTGGAGGATCTGGCGCTGGAGGTTGGTGACGTCGACCCGATCGAAGTCGACGATCCCGAGCTTGCCGACGCCCGCGGCCGCGAGGTACATCGCGATCGGGGAGCCGAGACCGCCGGCGCCGATCACGAGGACGGAGCCGTCGAGCAGCTTGCGCTGACCCTTGGCTCCGATGTTGGGCAGGATGATGTGGCGCGAGTAGCGCTGGACCTGCTCCTCGGTGAATCGGCTCGGCTGCGCGTCGGTCATCGGATGACCAGCTCCTCTTCGGTGACCTCACCGTCGCGGATCCAGAACGAGCGCATCACGGGTGCGGCCCGATCCCGCAACGAGACCACCAGGTACCTCGCCTCGGGATAGAAGGCTCGGCTCGTGTCGGTCGGGCTCGGAGACGCCTCGGAGTGCGTGTGCGAGTGGTAGATCCCCCAGATCTCCCAGCCGCGGTCTTCGAGCTCGCCGAAGACCTTCAGCTGCTCCGTGGCGTCGAAGCGGTAGGTGGCGGGACTGGCATCCGCGTTCGTCATGGCGAAGACCTTGATCGGAGCGTCTCCCTCTGCCGCGACCAGCCCACAGCATTCGTTCGGGAACTCGCGGAGCGCGTGCTCCACGATCTCTTTGAAGAGGACGCCGTCGAGTTCAGCCACGTTCCCACTCCGAGAGGTCGGCCGGACAGGCGGACACCCACCTGTTGCACGTGCAAATGCTACCAGTGGGTCGGTTATTCCCCGACGCGGCCGGTGACGCTGACCGTGCCGGGTGCGCCCACCGTGACCTCTCCGATCGACGTGAAGAGACCCGGGTCCATCGGCCCGGCGGACGCGACCAGCAGGCCGCCGCTCGTCTGCGCGTCGGCGAGCACGATCTGCTCGGGCGAAGTCAGTTCGCCCCAGTCGACGACCTCCTGGAGCCACGCGTGGTTGCGCTTGGTCCCCCCCGCGACCACGTCGCGGCGCGCGAACGAGAGCACGTCGGGCAGGAGCGGAACATCGTTCGCACGAACGACCGACGCGGAGCCGCTCGCCTCGAGCATCCGCCGGAGGTGCCCCAGCAGGCCGAAGCCCGTGACGTCGGTCGCGGCCCCCGCACCGTCTCGCACCATCGCCGCCGACGCGTCCGCGTTGAGGGACGTCATGGTCGAGACGGCGATCCGCGCGTGCTCGTCGTCGGTCGCGTCGCGCTTGATCGCGGTGGTGATCAGGCCGGTCCCGATCGGCTTCGACAGGAACAGCTGCATCCCGGGGCGGGCGGTCGAGTTGCGGACGATGGCGTCGGGATGCACGAATCCGATCGCGACCATCCCGAAGATCGGCTCCTTCTCGGTCGTGATCGTGTGTCCGCCGACGACCGCCACGTCGGCGGACGCCGCGACCTCGCGCGCGCCGGCGAGCACGTCGGCGAGGAGGTCGAGCGGCAGCTCGTCCACCGGCCACCCCGCGATGTTGAGGGCCAGCCTCGGCGTCCCGCCCATCGCGTAGACGTCGCTCAGCGCGTTCGCGGCCGCGATGCGCCCCCAGTCCGCCGCGTCGTCGACGAGCGGCGTGAAGAAATCGAGCGTGAGGACGAGGCCGCCGCCGTCCGAGAGCCGGTAGACGGCCGCATCGTCGCCCGTCTCTTCCGACACGAGGACGTCTTGCGGCTTGACGTCTGGACCGAGGAGATCGAGCACGCGGGTCAGGTCACGCGGCCCGAGCTTGCACGCGCAGCCGGCGCCGTGGCTGAATCGCGTGAGTCGGGGCGCCGTGTCCATGCTCCGAGGATACGGGCGTGCTCAGCCCGGGTCGGTCCCCATGGCGTGGAACCCGCCGTCCACGTGGATCATCTCGCCAGTGATGCCGGCCGAGAGGTCGGAGAGCAGGAACGCCACGGCGTTCCCGACGGGGGTCGGATCCTCGGGATCCCATCCGAGCGGCGCGCGGCGCCCCCAGGAGCCGCTGATCTGTTCGAAGCCGGGGATCCCCTTGCCGGCGATCGTCTTGATCGGGCCGGCGCTGACGGTGTTCACGCGGATCTTCCGAGGACCGAGGTCGCGCGCCAGGTATCGGGTGACCGACTCGAGTCCGGCCTTCGCGACCCCCATCCAGTCGTAGATCGGCCACGCCACGCGGCCATCGAAGTCGAGGGACACGATCGACCCGCCGTCGGTCATCAACGGGCTCATGCCGGCGGCGAGCGCCTTCAACGAGTACGCGCTCGTCTGGAACGCGGTCGCGACGCTCTCCCACGGCGTGTTGAGGAAGTTGCCGCCCAGCGCGTCCTGGGGCGCGAAGGCGATCGCGTGCAGGAAGCCGTCCAGGCGGCCCCACCTCGACCGGAGCTCGTCGGCGACCGCGGCGATCTGCTCGTCCGAGTTCGCGTCCATCTCCAGGACGTCGGGCGTCATCGGGAGCCGCCTCGCGGTCTTCTGCGTGAGGCTCACCGTGCGACCGAAGTTGGTGAGCACGATCTCGGCCCCGTGGTCGATCGCCGCCTTCGCCGCCGAGAACGCGATCGATTGGGGCGTCAGAACCCCCGTGATCAGCAGCTTCTTCCCCTCGAGCAGCATCCGGCTCCTACCCCGCGCCCACGACCTTGAAGGTCACGGTGCCCTGGTCGTCGGTCTGCGTGACCTGGATCGTCATGTTCGTGCCGTCTGGCGTCGTGGCGGTGCAGTTGAAGACTCGGCCCGCCTCGGCCGGCACGTCATCCGGGCAGGACACCACGCCCTGGACGTCGAGCTGGGTCTGCATCGCGGTCGCGAGTTTCTGATCGAGCGACTGCGCGTCGAGCGTCTTCGTGCGCGTGCATCCTCCGGCGACGACGAGCAAGGCGACGAGCAGGACCGGCATTCCTCTTCGCACGCCCCTCCCTTCCAGCCCACCGTCTCTCGGCGAGGCGACGGCCGCCCGAGCCTAGCCTCCACGGGTAGCATCGGCCACCATGGACCTGGGGATCGAGGGCAAGGTCGCCTTGGTCACGGCCGCATCGAAGGGTCTCGGGCGGGGGGTGGCGGCGGCCCTCGCCGCCGAGGGCTGCCGCGTGACGATCTGCGCGCGCGAGCCGGAACGGCTCGCCCGCGCGGCCGCCGAGATGTCCGGGGACGTGCTCGCGATCCCGGCCGACGTCACCGACCCCTCGTCCCCCGCGCGCCTCGTCGACGCCACCGTGGAGCGCTTCGGCGGTCTCGACATCCTGGTCGCGAACGCCGGGGGGCCACCGGCCGCCCGCGCGCTCGACGTGACCGACGACGGCATGCTCGCGGCCGTGAACGCCAACATGCTGACGTCGATCCGGCTGGTCCAGGCGGCGCTCCCCCACCTCCGGAGCGCGGGCTGGGGTCGCATCGTGCTGCTCACGTCGCAGTACGTGAAGCAGCCGAGCCCGGACCTCGCGTACTCGAACGCGCCACGGACGGGCCTGTGGGCATGGGCGAAGACCGCCTCGCAGGACCTGATCGACGACGGCATCACGCTGAACCTGTTGTGTCCCGGTCTGCACGCCACCGATCGGATCAAGGAGCTCCCACACGAAGGACGGATGGGCGACCCCGACGACTTCGGCCGTATCGCCGCGTTCCTGTGCTCGACGCACACGAGCTTCCTCTCGGGGGCGGCCATCCAGATCGACGGCGCGGGTACGCTGGGGCTCTTGTGAAGCGAGAGAGGGGTTGCACGTGACGCCCGACCAGCAGGTTCGCGAGCTCGTCGATCGGTTCTGGGAAGGGCTGCTGGAGCGCGAACCGCTCCTGGGCACGTACGTCGGCGACGAGCGGTACGACGACCGCCTCCCCGATCTCACCGAGTCCGGTCGCGCGGCCGAGGGGTCGGCGTCGCGGGAGGCGATCCGCGAGCTCGACGCGATCGGCGACCTGCTCGACGAGGCCCAGGCCGACGCCGACCTGGTGCGCGCGATCTGCGCCCGATCGATCGCCCGCTTGGAGCAGCGGATCGACCGGTTCGAGGTCGTGAACCACATGCACGGCGTCGGGACGATGCTCGCGCAGGTCGCGTCGCTCCAGCAGGCCGACACGCCGGAACGTGTGGATCGCTACGACGCCCGGCTGCGCGCGTTCCCGGCGATGCTCGACGCCGCGACCGACATCGCACGCGAAGCGGTCGCGACGGGCGTCGTGGTTCCGCGGATCGTGGCCGAGCGCGCGCTCGCGCAGCTCGACCGGATCCTGGCGCTCGCTCCGGAGGACTCGCCGGCAATGATCCCGCTCGGCGACGACACCTCGGCGCGGGACAGGATCGCCGAGACGGTCCGGGACGTCCTCAACCCCGCGCATCAGAGGTTCCGCGACGTCGTGCGCGACGAGTACCTGCCCGCCTCCACCACGACGATCGGCATGTCGGCGCTCCCGGGCGGCGACGCGATGTACGCGGCCGAGGTGCTCGGGTGGACGAGCCTGGACCTGGATCCCAAGAAGGTGCACGAGCTCGGCGTCGAGCGGTTCGACGGCATCGCGGCCGAGCGCAACGAGATCGCCTCCGAGCTCGGCTTCGCCTCGCCATCGGAGGCGATCGCCGACCGGAAGGCGCGGGGCGAGAACACGCTCGCCTCTCCCGAGGCGATGGTCGCGATGGCCGAGGACCAGGTGCGGAGGAGCTGGGACGCCGCGCCGTCGTTCTTCGGCCGGCTCCCCCGCGCGAACTGCCAGGTCCGCCGCGTCGAGGAGTTCCGCGAGGCCGACGAGCCCTTCGCGTTCTACAACCCCCCGACCGAGGACGGCTCCCGCCCCGGGATCTACTACATCAACGCGTACGACCTGCCCGACCGCGCGCTCCACCACGTCGCGTCGGTCACGTACCACGAAGCGAACCCGGGC
>JBKOUM010000006.1:0-28269 GCA_046723385.1 Actinomycetota bacterium | reverse complement strand
ACCTCGATCGGCGGAGCCACCACGTTCGCTACCAGGTCGTCGCGGGTGATCCCGCGGGTGCCGCGGACCGGCACGACCCGCCGACGGGTTCCCAGCGTCTCCGCGATACCCGCGTCCAGCGCCGCGCGTGACACGAACGTCGCAGACAGCCGGGAGGGCGCGTCACCGAACCCGCCCCAATCGGGCCCGTAGCGCGTCGGCTCCGCCTCGTGCACGCTCGCGTTGCCTTCGCCCATCGCGGACCACGCCACGATGCCGCCCTTGAGGACCATGACCGGCTTGACCCCGAAGTGCGTCGGTGACCACACGACCAGGTCCGCGAGCCGCCCGGGCGCGAGCGTGCCGACCTCGTCCAGGATCCCGTGCACGCGAGCGGGCTCGGTCGTCACCTTCGCCAGGTACCGGAGGACGCATTCGTTGTCGTCGGGCTCGTCGTCGCTCGGCGCGGCGGGCCAAAGGCGTCGCACAGGTGGCGGCTCGGCCCAGCCCGATCCGGCTTCGCTCGCGCGCCACGCCTTCATGACGTGGGCGAGTTGGAACGTCCGGCGAACCGTCTCGCCGATGCGGCCCATCCCTTGCGAGTCGGAGTTGATGATCTGGATCGCGCCCAGGTCGTGCAGCGGCCCCTCGGCAGCCATCGTCGGTGGATGGACCAGCTCGAGCGCCGCGGCGACGTCCTCGGCGAGGTCCGGGTTCCCTTCGTGGACGATCAGCTTCATGTCGAGCTGCTCGAGCGCGGTCGCGGGGCCGTACGGGACGGTCGGCGTCGTCGACGAGCACAGGATGTTCGCAACCGCAGCGAGCCCGATCGCATCCGGGATATGTCCGCCGCCGGAACCCTCGACGTGGTACGCGTGCACGGTCCGACCACCGATCGCTTCGAGGGTCCCGGCGAGGTCCGTCGATTCGTTCAGGCTGTCGGTGTGCAAGCACACGGCGACGTCGTGATCCGCCGCCGCGATCAGCGTCGCATCGACGATCTCGGGGTACGCGCCCCAGTCCTCGTGGATCTTGAGCCCGACCGCGCCCGCCTCGATCACCGGCTCGACGCCGTCCGGCGCGTCGGTGCGCGCGGAAGCCTGGAGACCGATGTTGACCGGGAGACGTTCGAAGGCCTCCAGCGTCGATCGCATCCGGTCGGGCGGCTCCTCGAAGCCGGCGGTGATCAGCGTGGTCACGCCCGCCGACAGCGCGACCGGGATCAGCCGGGGGGAGAGCAGGTGGACGTGCGAGTCGATCGCGGCGGGCGTCACGATCAGCCCGTGGCACGGGATCGGCCACGTGTTCGGTCCGATCGTGAGGTCGACCCCGGAGGTGATGTCGGGGTTCCCCGCGCGTCCGATCCCCATGATCCGACCGTCCTTGATCCCGATGTCGGCCTTGAGCACGCCGAGGAGCGGGTCGATCACGATCGCGCTCGGGATCACCGTGTCGAGCTCCGACGCCCGCGACGCGCGGTCGTCCTGCGTCATCCGTGAGCGCCAGTTCTTGGCGTACCCCCACAGGGCTTGGTCGCCGGGTTCGGTGAGGTCGTCCTCGATGCGGACCCAGAGGTCGGTATCGCCGAGGCGGACCCGGTCGTCGGTGGTCGGCCCGTGCCGGAGCGCGTGCTCCTCGCGAGAGATGCGCTCAGGCATCCGTGCTCCCGTATCCGACCAGCCCGACCTCCTTGGTCTCGCCGGGCGCCCACCGGATCGAGTCGCCGGCCGGGAGGTCGAGGCGGAACCCCTCCGCCGCGTCGCGATCGAAGCGCAGGTTCGGGTTCGTCTGCCAGAAGGGGTAGTGCGACGACACGCGGATCGGACGGTCGTCGGTGTTCGTGACCTCCACGGTGCGGCGCTCGCGACCCGGGACGAGCTCGACGTCGCCGTCGCCGAAGCGGACCGCGCCGGGAGCGTCCGCGGTCGCCGGGCCGAACGGATCGCGGAGCACGACGAGGCGCGTCCCCTCGTCCAAGAGCACCTCGACGCGGATCTCCCGAACGATGCCGGCGACGCCGTCGAGGAGCTGATCGGGCTTGATGGCGGCTCGCCCGGCCTCGGCGACGTCGCCGAACGACGCCCCGGCTCGAGCGGCCATATGCATCTCGTCGCAGACGATCGCGACGGCCTCCGGGGCGTTGAGCCGGAGGCCGCGTGCGAGAGTGGCGCTCGCCAGCCGGGCCGCCGTGAAGACGCGGAGCCGGTCCTCCTCGGTCGGGTTCTGCTGCATCGCGGCCGAGTGTAGGCCGCCGTCACGGCGGCCTGCCTCGAGGCATGAGGGGTGTCGGCGGGAACCTCCCGGGCCCGCCGAGCGTCGAAGGCTCAACACGATCGGAGCACCGTCTCACGGAAGGGGAGCGCCATGTCCCGTCCTCGGATCGTCCGCCGCCTCGCCGTCCCCGCGATCGTCGCCGCGCTCGTGCTCGTTCCCGTGGGGAACGCGTTCGCGTGTGGCGCCCTGCTCGCCCCGAACGGCACGATCAGCCTGACCAGAACCACGACGCTGGCCTCGTACCACGACGGGATCGAGCACTACATCACGTCGTTCGAGTACGCGGGCGAGACCAGCGGCGACGTGGGCTCGATCATCCCGCTCCCGGGGGTCCCAACGAAGGTGATCAAGGGCGGCGGCTGGACGCTGCAGCGCTTGGTGCTGGAGACGCAACCGCAGCCGTTGTTCGCGACTGACGTGGCCGGCGCCGCCTTGGCGGCCCCCGAGCGCGCCGCCGTGATCCTCAAGACCAAGATCGACTCGCTCGACGTGACGGTCCTCCAGGGCGGCGCGATCGCGGTCGGGAACTGGGCGCGAGAGCGCGGCTTCTTCCTGCCGCCGGACGCGCCGGAGATCCTCGAGTTCTACGCGCAGCGGAGCCCGATCTTCATGGCGGTCCGGTTCAACGCCAAGCGCGCGGCGGCGCAAGGCGTCCTGGAGGGCGAAGGGACGCCCGTCGACGTCGTGATCCCAACGCCGAACCCGTGGGTCCCGCTCCGGATCCTGACCCTCGGTCTGAAGCCGACCCAGACCGTGCAGGCGGATGTGTACCTGCTCACCGACCGCGCGCCCGCGACCCTGCCGCACGCGGTCCGGCCCAACGGCGATCCCGAGCAGCAAGGCATCATCCGCCAGGCGAACGAGCCGGCCTCGCAAAGCCTGCTGGCGGACCTCCGGTCGGACCGGCGGATGGGCTGGCTGCCCGCGAGCGGCATGTGGCTCACGTACCTCAAGATCAACACGCCCGCGGGCACGCTCACGAACGACCTCGCGATCGACGCCAGCGGCTACGGCCATCCAGATCCCGTGGCCGCCGGGTACGCGCCAGTCACGCCGTCCCTTCCCGCGGCGTGGCCGGTCGCGTGGGTCTGGGTGCTCGCGGCGGGCGTGATCGCGGTCGTCGCCGGCCTGGCGCGGCGCGGGCTCGCCCGGCAGCGGGTCTGAGGATGACGCGGACCAGGGTCGCGCTCGTGCTGGCCGGCGCGCTCCTGGTCGGCGCTCTCGTCGGGTGGGGTCGCGCCGGCGAGGCCCGGCGGACCGTGAACATGACGATCCACTTCTCACGGTTCGACACGTCGTCGATCGCGGTGAGCCCCGGCGAGACCGTCACGTTCGTGATCCACAACGAGGATCCGATCGACCACGAGTTCATCGTGGGCGATCGGCGCGTCCAGCGCGTCCACGAGAACGGGACCGAGCCCTCGCACGGCGCCAAGCCGGGCGAGGTCACGGTCCCGGCCGGCGCGACGGTCGAGACGACGTACACGTTCCCGTCCGCACCCGAGCACATCGAGTTCGCGTGCCACCTGCCCGGGCACTACGCCTTCGGGATGCACGGCCTGTTCGCGTTCCGCTGAGCCGCGGGCCGGGTGATAGCGTCCGCGCCCGTGGGTGCGGACCTCGTGCTGATCGGCGACGTCTACCGGGTCGATGCCGCTCGGTCGTGGGCGCGGGCGGTCGCGATCGAGGGAAGCCGGATCGTCGCGGTCGGGACGGAGGACGAGGTGCGCGATCGCGTCGGACCCGCCCACGAGGTCGTCCGGGGTGGCTGCATCATGCCCGGGTTCCAGGACGCGCACGTGCACGCCCCCTTCGCCGGGCGGATCATCCTGAACGTCGACCTCGCGGACCTGGGAACGAGGGACGCCTACCTCGACCGGATCGGAGCGTTCACGCAGGAGCATCCGGATCTCTCGTGGATCGTGGGCGGGGGCTGGTACAACCCGGTCTTCGAGACGACCGGCGGGCCTCTCGCCGCGGATCTGGACGCGGTCGTGCCGGATCGGCCCGCGTTTCTGATGAATACGGACACGCACGCCGCTTGGGTCAACACGAAGGCCCTCGAGGCCGGAGGCGTAACGGCGGCCACCCCCGATCCGTGGGACGGGTACTACGTTCGCGATCCGGATGGCTCCCCGGCCGGTTGCCTCCAGGAGGGCGCCGCGTACACCTTCTGGGCCGACGTCGTGCGGCGCGACTCGGTCGACGACTGGCGGGCCGCGCTCCGGATCGCGCAGCGCGAGCTCCACGGGCTCGGGATCACGGGGTGGCAGGACGCGTGGGTCGAGCCCGACGTCCTTCGGGCGTATCGGCGGCTCGACGACTCTGGAGAGCTCACGGCGCGCGTGATCGCGTCGCTGTGGTGGGACCGGCACCGCGGCGTCGAACAGATCGACGGCCTGGTTGAGCAGCGCTCGTGGGGGAGCGGGGGCAACGTCCACGCCTCGACGGTGAAGATCATGCTCGACGGTTGCCCCGAGGCCTCCGCGGCGTCGATGCTCGATCCCTACGAAGGCCGGTTCGGAAACGAGCACGGGCGAGGGATCCAGTTCGTCGAAGACGGAGCGCTCGCCGACGCCGTGACGCGGCTCGACGCCCTGGGGTTCCAGGTGCACCAGCATGCGCTCGGGGATCGCGCGGTCCGGAGCGCGATCGACGCGCTCCGGACCGCGCGCGACGCGAACGGCGCGAACGATCTGCGCCACCACGTCGCGCACCTCCAGCTCCCCGACCCCGCCGACGTCCCACGATTGCGGGACGTCGGCGCGGTCGCCAATATGCAGCCGTTCTGGGCGCAGCCCGACGAGATGGTCGAGTCGATGACCAGGCCGCGGGTGGGCGCGCGCGCCGACCGGCTCTATCCGATCGGGGACGTGAGCCGCTCCGGCGCGGTCCTGTGCTTCGGGAGCGATTGGCCCGTGTCCACGCCGGACCCGTTCGCCCAGATCGAGGTCGCCGTGACCCGGCGGGCGATCGGCGATCCCGACGGTCCCGCGTTGGTTGCGGCGCAACGGATCGACCTCGCGACAGCGATCGCCGCCTTCACGCGCGGCTCGGCCTTCGTCGACCACGACGACGACGCCGGCTCGATCGAGCCGGGGATGCGCGCGGACCTGAATGTGCTCGACCGGAACCCGTTCGCGGGCCCCGTGCACCAGATCGGGACGACCCGCGTCACGACGACGATCGCGGCAGGCCGCGTCGTCCACGACGCGGCCACGATCGCGCCGGCGTGACTACGCCGGCGCGATCGTGACCCGCCCGCTCCGCTGGAGCGTGAGCATCAGCGACATGCTGTTGTCGCCGAGGCGCACGTGTTTCCCGTTCACCGTGAGCGTCACGTCGCTCCCGTGACCCAACCACAAGAGCATCTGATGCTTCGCGTGGAACACGAGCCGCTGCGGCGCGTACGTCTCCGACGTCGGCGCGTGCCCGTCTTGGCGGACCTCGATCCACGTCGGGGTGTCGAGCCGCACGATCGCGGTGATGCGCGTCGCGACCGCCGGCTCGTGCTCACCCTTCGACGCCGGCGGCACCTGCGAATCGACGGACGGCCCCGTATCGCTCGCTGAGATCGGCGCCGCCGGGGTCGACGGTGAGTGCGTGAGCCGCCACGCGCCCATCCCCACGATCGCGAGGATCGACAGCGTGACGAAGACCCACGCGGGGATCCGAGGCGTCTGTCGGATCGGTTCGAGGAGGGAAGGCGGGTCCTCGAGCCGCTCACCGATCAGACCGAGATCCTCGATCTCGACGAGCCGTTCGTCCACGTCGCGGAACCCATCCGGACGGGTCGGGACCACCGTCGCCCCGCAGAACGAGCACTTCGACCCGTTCGCGGTCGCTTCCAGATGGACCCAGCGGAGGTACGCACCACAGACCGCGCACTCCATGATGAAACCGTCTCGGGTCCGCCGGTCGTCCCGGTCGGACCGAGTCATGACCATCGACACCACCTCCTGCTCGGCTCAGGTGATGGCTTCGCTCGCCCTCGTACGTCCATCCGCGGGCGAGGGAAGGCACCCACGAACGCTCCGATTGTGCGCCATCTGGCGCAGAAATGCTGAGGGACGGTCTGACCTGCGACGACGGGAGGCGGCTCAGGCCATCCAGGCGTCGATCCGCTGCTCGACCTCGCGGAGGCGGATCACGAGCTGCTTCATGATCGAGAGGCCGACCCGGGGGTGCTCCATCAGGAAGTCCTGGAACGCCTCGGCCGGGACGCGGATCGCGGTGAGGTCCGACGTGGCCTTCACCGTCGCCATCCGCTTGCCGGGGGCGAGGAGCGCCATCTCGCCGAAGACGTCGCCCGCCTTCATGATGTGGAACCGACCGCCGACGTCGACCCGGGCTTCGCCGTCCGTGACGACGTACATCGCGTCGCCCTCGTCTCCGACCGTGAAGACCGCCTCGTCGGCCGGGAACGAGACCGTCGAGCCGACGCGCTGGATCGCCTCGAGGTCGTCCGCCGACAGTCCCGCGAACAGGCCCGTGGCTTGGAACGGCGCTGGCTGGTCGCTCATGGAGCTCCTCGGTCGATCGGCGAGGCGGCAGTGTAGCCCGCGAGCCGCGTATCCTTGCGAGCCGTGAGGCCGTTCGACGGACCCCACGTGCCGAGCGATCGACCGGCGTGCTGGCGCTGCGGCCGCCCCACCTACGACCCCGACAAGCGATCGGTGCCGTGGGCGCGAGCGGTCGCAGGCGGGCGGCAGGTGCTGATCTGTCCCGAGTGTCAGCGCGAGCCCGGATGGACCGACGGACTCGATCGGTGCGAAGCGTGCGACGGGACGCGCCTGTCGATCCAGCTCGGTGACGTGGTGTGCCGCGCGTGCGGTCACACGGCAGCCGCGCGAGCGGGCGCTTAGCTCAGTTGGAAGAGCGTCGCCCTTACAAGGCGAAGGTCGCAGGTTCGAGCCCTGCAGCGCCCACGTCTGACCATTGTCTGATCAACGCCGGAACAGGTCGATCGCTTCAGAGACCCAGGCGATCGACGCGATCGTCTTCGGTCCCACCTCCAAGATCAGATGATCCACGCCGAGATCTGCGTAAGCATCGAACATGGCCGCCAACTCTCCGGCAGCTCCCTGGAAGGCAGGTTCGTCATCGGGGTCGACCGTCACATCTGGGTGACGAACGGTCACACCGATCGTCCGTTCCACCGTCGCAGGGTCGCGACCTTCTGCCTCGAGCGATTCGTCAAGCCTCCGCAGCACCGCGCGCAGGCGCTGGTCCGGGAGCCCGAACCCATTGTCGTTCCATGCATCTCCGTAGCGGCCGGCAAGACGAAGCACGCGAGGCCCATCTCCCGCCACGAGCATCGGGATCCGGCGCGACGGGACCGGCGCGAGCACGGCATCCCGGAGCTGATTGAACTCGCCCGAGAACGTGACTCGCTCACCGTCGAGCAGCCGACGCACGACGGCAAGCGTCTCCTCATAGCGAGCGCCACGCCGGTCCGTCGGATACCCGAACGCTTCGTATTCCGGATCGTGCCAACCTGCCCCGATCCCCAGGATCAGTCGCCCGCCGCTCACTTCGTCAAGCGTGGCAGCCATCTTGGCAAGGAGGCCGGGGCTTCGGAAGCTCGCGCACATCACGAGGCTTCCGAGCAAGATGCTGTGGGTGACAGAAGCGACGGCGGACAGGATCGTCCATGACTCGTACATGCCCTGGGTTGTCTCGTCTTCTCGACGGTTGAAGAAGTGGTCGAACATCCACACGGAATCGAGACCGACAGCCTCCGCTTCGAGCGCGAACGCGCGCACGTCGGCCCACGATGGCAGCGGCGTGCTGCCAGTCTCCTCGGCGGCTGGGAGGTCGACGCCGATCTTCACGGTTGTGGAGTGTAGGGCGTGCTTCACAGCGTCGAGGATGGCGTTGCAGGGCTCACCGGTGAGGTTGTGGACGATCTGGGCTCATCAACGCGAGGAGCGTTCTCACGCCGTCCTCTCCTTACGAGGCGGAGGTCGGGAGGTTGGAGCTACCGATCCCTCCGCGGGCGGTCCGCGCGGCCTCGGGTACGGTGCGTCGGCGAGCCGCGCCCTCGTCTCACGTGCCTCAGTTCGCTGACGCCGTTCCGTACTGCGGGCGCCCGGCTGGTCGGTACACCTGGATCGTCACCCCGCTGGGGGTGACCGCCTGCGATCCGACCAACTCGAGCGCGATGTCCGGGCCGGTGTCGGGGAACAGCCGGGTGCCCTGGCCGACGACTACCGGCATGGTGAGCAGGTTGATCTCGTCGACCAGGCCGTTGTCGAGCAGCCACCGGATCAGGACGCCGCTTCCGTGCACCTGCAGCTCGCCGCCCGCCTCGGCCTTCAGCTCACGGATGGCAGCCGAGACGTCACCGGAGAGGACGGTCGTGTTCGCCCACTCGGGGTCGAAGGGTGTGGTCGATGCCACGTATTTGGGCCGCGTGTTCAACGCCGTCCAGATCGGGCTGTCGCCAGGATCGTCCCACGTTCCCCAGGAGCCGGCGAAGATCTCGTAGGTGCGCCGGCCGAACAGGAACGCGTCGGCGCGCCCATAGACCTCGTTCAGGAAGGCCATCCCCTCGGTGTCGGCGTATGGGGTGACCCACCCGCCGCGCTCGAATCCGCCCCTGCGGTCCTCGTCCGGCCCGCCGAGCCCCTGCATCACTCCATCGACTGTGACCATCGTGGTGGTCGTGAGCTTCATGGTCGCTGTCCTCCCTCGTTGGTTCGGTCGTGCGGACGAACTGGGCCGTATCGGATCTCACCGATCGCAGCACGGTCCTGTCCGCTGCCCCGTCCTTGCCCAGAACGTGAGCCTATCGGGGGCGCTGGTTCGAGTTCGCCTCCGCCGATGCGCCTCTTGCGGCGTGAGGGAGGAGGCGTCCGCCTCAACGACCCGTCCGCGCGAGCACCTCGTGTGCTCCATCGCGGGCGTCGTCAGCCGCGCGTCCTGGGTGGGAGATGAACGCGAAATGAACGACGTCGACCGCCCGTATCGCCACCGGAGGACGAAAAACGCGAGATCCCAACGGTGCTGGACGTCAGCCTGGTAGGCAGCGTCGTCCGACCGGCGACTAGGCTGGGCGTGATGGCGGATTCGATCCGCGCTTCGGTTGGGCCATCCTCGCCCTGATCGATATCCGCCGGAAAAGGAGGGATCTTGCATGATCGGCGAGAAGTCGGCGCGCCTCCCACGGCGCATGATCGCGCTGAGCTCAGCACTTGTCCTCGTGGCACTCGTGTGGATCGGCGGGCGTGGGGACGCGACGGCCGCTCTGCACGCGACCTCGGGTGGACGCCCCACCATCGTGCTCGTGCACGGCGACTGGGCAGACGCATCATCGTGGAGCAGCGTCATCCTGCGTCTGCAGGATCGCGGCTACACCGTGGTGGCTCCGCCCAATACGCTGCGAGGACCGAGTCAGGACGCTCCGTACCTCGCCAGTTACATAAGATCGATCACCGGCCCGATCGTGCTCGTGGCGCATTCCTATGGCGGATTCGTGATCACCAACGCCGCCAGAGACATCGCCAACGTCAAGGCGTTGGTCTACATCGATTCGTTCGCGCCGGACGAGAACGAGACGGCCCTCGATCTCATCGGAGGCACGAGCTCCTGTGTCACCAGTAACAACGCGTTCAACGCAGTGCCGATCGACGGCGGGTTGGATCTGTACCTGCGTTGGGAAGCCGCCTCACCGTATCCCGGATTCAGGGAGTGTTTCGCCAACGGTGTCGACGGCCGGACCGCGGCCGTCCTCGCTGCCACGCAGCGGCCCGCGTCGGTTGCGCAGTTCTCCGATCCTTCCGGCGTACCCGCGTGGAAGACGGTTCCGTCGTGGGCGCTCATCGGGACCCAGGACCACGTGATCCCGCCGGCACTCCAGGAGTCGATGTCGCTCCGCGATGGCGCTCACATCACCAGGGTCAAGGCGGGCCACCTGAGCCTGATCACCCGTCCGAACGCGGTCGTCCGAGTCATCGTCTCGGCGGTCGACGCGACGACGTGATCGAGGAGGCCACGATGAAGATCGTCGTGATCGGCGGGACCGGCCTGATCGGATCCAAGCTCGTCGAGAGGCTGCGCCGAGCCGGCCACGAGGCGTCGGCGGCGTCGCCGGCATCGGGCGTCGACGCGCTGACCGGCGAGGGGTTGTCCGATGCGCTCGAGGGAGCGGAGGTCGTCGTCGACGTGTCGAACGCACCTGATTGGGGTGACGCGGCGGTGCTGGAGTTCTTCCAAACCTCGGCCCGCAACATCCTGGCGGCTGAGGCGACCCTCGGTATCGGTCACCACGTGGCGCTGTCGGTCGTCGGAGTCGACCGGAGGCCGGACAGCGGGTACATGCGGGCGAAGCTCGCCCAAGAGGATGCCATCAAGGCGGGGACGATCCCGTACACGATCGTCCGAGCGACGCAGTTCTTCGAGTTCATGGGTCGCATCGCCGATGCGAGCACCGACGGCGAGCTGGTTCGTCTTCCACCGGTGTGGATCCAGCCCGAGGCGGCCGACGACGTTGCCGCCACGTTGGCGGACGTCGCCGTCAGCGGTCCGGTGAACGGCATCGTGGAGCTCGCCGGCCCCGAGCGGTTCCGTTTCGACGAGCTCGTTCGACGGGTGCTGATGGCGAACGACGACCCGCGCAGGGTGACGGCCGACCCGCACGCTCGCTACTTCGGCGCAGAGCTCAGCGACGAGTCCCTCATCCCCGGCAACGGCGCACGCATCGCTCCGACCCGATTCGTGGACTGGCTTGAGGGGACCACCGTGAAGCGAACGACAACTGAAGGAGGGGTCATGGCGACATCGGCATCAGACACGGCTCCGAACACGATCGTGCTGATCCACGGCTTCTGGGTCACGCCTCGCAGCTGGGAGCACTGGAAGAGCCACTTCGAGGCCAGGGGCTACACGGTCTTGGCGCCCGCGTACCCGGGGTTCGAGGTCGAAGTCGAGGCGCTCCGCGCCGACCCGACACCGATCGAGAAGCTGGAGGTGCCGGAGATCATCGACATGCTCGAGAACATGATCGGCAAGCTCGACCGTCCTCCGATCATCATGGGCCATTCGGCCGGCGGTGTGTTCACCCAGATCCTGCTCGACCATGGATTCGGCGCGGCGGGGGTGGTGATCGACTCGGCGCCGACGGAAGGCGTCAAAGTGGTGCCGCTCTCGGAGGTCAGATCCGGGTGGCCGGTCCTGAAGAACCCTGCGAACCGTCACCGGGCGGTCGGCTTCACTCCGGAGCAGTGGCACTACGTGTTCGCGAACACGTTCAGTGAGCAGGAATCGCTGGCACTCTACGAGCGATACCACATCCCAGCCTCCGGCAGAGTCTTCTGGGGAAGCGCTCTCGCGAACATCCACCCCGGCAAGGACGACACCTACGTCGACTACCACAACGACTCACGGCCGCCGCTTCTGTTCATCTCCGGGAAGCAGGATCACCTCTTCCCTCCGAAGGTTGGGCATTCGAACGCGAAGCACTACAAGTCGAAGTCGGTCACCGAGATCGTGGAGTTCGACGGACCACACCTGTTGCCCGCGATCCCGGGCTGGGAGGCCGTCGCTGATTTCGCGCTCGACTGGGCGTTGAAGCACGCGACACCGGCACCACAGGACGAGACATGAGGGAGCCCTTGATCCCGGTCGGTGACATCCCAGCGACGGGGGCCGTCTCAGCGGACCTGCTCGGCAGAGAGGTCCTCGTCACGATGGTGAACGGGAAGCCCAGGGCGTACATCAACGTGTGCCAACACCACGGGGGACCACTCGTTCTGGAGGATGATCGCTTCACGTGCACGTGGCACGGGAGCCAGTACGACGTTCGCACGGGGCACGCGCTCTCGGGGCCCGTCAGGCCCGATGCACGACTGATCATGCTCCCAACTCGGGTTGAGGACGGGGTCTTGGTCTACTCCTACGAAGACTAGGGACAGCAACGAGCGACCGGAGTCGGCCGGCTCCTCGTAAAACGTGTGGTGCGCTCGGGTGACTCGCCACCCGTCACGCTTTCGCCGCGACACGCCGAGGAAGCTGCTGCAGAACGTCTCATGAGCACGGCGCGCCGGCGCCGCAAAGAATCAAGCCTTCCTCCTGCTCCACGGACGTGACGAGTTGCGATCGCGGGACGAACGACAACCCGCCCGTGGGACCGAAGGACGGAATCGGCCCAACCCCCGGCGGGAGCGCCGACCGGTAGGTGACGCAGCCGCCGCCGAGCTCGATCGTCTGCGTCGCTGAGTCGCCACCCGTTGCGGGGCAGGTCGGGGTGAAGTTCACGTCGACAACCGGGATCCCACCACCCGGTCCCAGTTGGAGCTGGAAGCCGGTGCCGCCTCCGCCTCCGCCGCCCATCACCGACAGCTCGAACGCCGCCTGGCCTCGTACGATCGTGGCTCCCGTAAGGTTCCACCCCAGGGGAAGCAACCGGATACATGGCAGCTGCTCGGCGGTGGGCACGGCCTGCGCCATCAGGATCATCGTTCGATCCGTGTCGCATGAGGGCGACGAGACATCGCCTCGGCTCGGGAAGAACAGCGAGAGGCTGATCGCCCCGGCTGCGACCACAACGATCAGTGTGAGGACGATCATCCCGACCCGCCTGAAACTCCAGCGTTGGATCGTCACGGGAAGACGCTCCGGCACGAGCGAGCGGAACTGCTCGAGCAGGTCACGTCCATCTCGCTTCATGTAGTTGCGGAGCTGCGTCGGACTCGCGACGCCGCGCGTCGCTGCGAACGCTTCAGCAAGTTCTTCCGGTGTGAAGTACCGGAGGGCCTTCTCGTACACGGTCTGGGCATCCGATCGGAGCGCGAGGACCAGCATCATGTTCCCGAGGTCCACGGCCTGGCGCCACGGCGAGGGCCGGACCTGCACGAAGAAGACATCGATCAGCCGGAGATGCCCATCCTGCACCATCAGATTGGCCGGCTTGATATCGCGGTGTGCCAGGCCCACGTCCCACATCCGCCTGATCATCGCGAGCCCCTCGTCGATGACCTGCTCGTCGATGTCGACGTCTCCGATCTCCTCGGATCCATCGAAGAACTCCATCGCGATGAGGTACTCGCGTTCGGGGGTGATCTCGACGATCCCGAGCGGGGCTGGCGTAGGGAACCCATACTCGCCGAGGAGCCGTAGCGTGTAGTCCTCGTACTCGACGAACCGACGAACCGTCTTGAACGGCGTCTCGTCCTCGAGTCGCCCGTACAGCATCGTTCGTCCGAACTTGTACCAACGGTCGGCTCGCACGTGGTTCTTCGCGTACAGCTTCGCGAACACCGATCGTTCGACACCGTTCTCGTCAGTCACCCGCAGCTTCAACGGCGTCGATCCTCCAGAGCCCTCGAGTCCGACCAGCTTCATGTCGAGGATCGTGAAACCGAGCTGCTCCTCCATCGCCCGTCTGATCGCTTCACCGCGCCGGCCGCCGACGTCCAGGTGCGCCGCCTTGCCGCGTTTCCCGTAGCGAACGGGGAACGCGTCACTCGGGGTGAAGGTGCGGAAGAGCGCGATGGGGATCGCGACACCGAGGATGACCGCGAAGGCGAGATCGGTCGGGTGATTGATACCGAGATAGATCCGGTTCAACGCCACGCCGGCGAGGATCGCGGTGATCGCGAGTTTCGCGTACCAGCGCGCTCGTCCCGGAACGACCAGCATGTAGATGAACCCCATGAGGATCGCAGCGAGCGCTGCCACGGGCTGCGACGGTGATGAGAACCCCTCCCAGTGGCCGATCGCCGTGACGCTGTACGGACGCGGCCGAGCGGCCGTGATGTAGAGGATCTGAAGAACGAGCTCGAGCACAGCCAGACTCACGAGGAAGACGACGAGATGCCTCCATCGCCGGAAGACCATCGTGAGCGCAACGGTGAGAAGTCCCAAGATCGCGAGTCCCCACCGAGAGCCGCTCGAGTTGAGGTGATTCGTCCACGAGTCCAGCCAGGGGGTCCGGGTCGATGTGACGGATCTGATGATCGCCGCATCGAAATGATCGAGCGGGCCCGTCGTGAAGTGCAACCAAATCACGCCCGAGACGACGACGACGAGTACGGCACCGAGCCAGAGCTTGCCCGTCAGGCCGATCGTCTTCGGCAGAGGCGGTGGCGCGCCCGTCGGGCGGCGCTGCCGCCGAGCCTCTGGAACGATAACGACCTGATCCGGCGGAGCGTGGGTCTTCGATGAGCTGTCCCGCGGAGGTTCACTCATGGACACAGGTCGAAACTTCCCTTCACCCTACGTGGACCTGCTGACGTCCTCCGGGGTGCGTCCCGATCTCGACCCCAACGATCAGGTTGGCGACGCGCCCCTACGAGAGACCCAAGCGGATGCCACCGACGATGTCGAGCGGTCCGTGTGCCCCGCGGTAGACGCGACCGAATGACAGGCGAGCGACGGTCGTCCACAGGAGGAAGCGCCACCAACCTCCGAGACACGGCGTGAGCACCCATGCCGATCCGGTCACGGGAACGATGTCTCCAGAAACGAAGGCGAGGCCCGTGGTGGGTGTGCTTCCACGCACGTTCGCACCGGTGATCGTCGTCCCCGGTCGCGAGCGCTGAACGAGGTGCCAGACCGTCCGCTCTAACGTGAGCTTGCCAAGGGTCACGATCACCGCGGCAAGCGCCAGGCGCCACTTGCGGAATGCTGCCGCTACTACCGCCACGATCGGCCCGATCACGAGGACTCCGAGGACCTGCGTGACCTTCATCGGCGATGACAGGATCTCGGGAAGCCCGTTGATCCAGCGGAACACTTCCTGCTCCGGAGGACCGGCAGTGCCGTTGCGAACGATCAGGGAACAGATGAGAAGGACCACGAGTCCGATCGCTCCGACGGTCAGGTCGATGAAATGTCGGTTGCATCCATGCCTCCGGATGCGTCGCGGCTTCTGCTGCCATTTGGCAGACTAGATCAGTCGAAGAGCCCCCGTCAGAGCCTGCGCCCGAGTTGCAGACGACCCACGCCTCGTGGCAAGGATCGTCTGATCGTGCGGCCTGGCCTCTTCGGTCAGCTTGAGTCTCGTGTCCGCCTAGACTCACTCAGCCATGGAGCGCAAGGCCCGTTCCCAGCTCGCGACGTATGCCTGCGCAGGAGGCGGCTTGGCCCTCTACATGTTGGCCCTGTTCCTGCCGATCCACTTCCTTGGCCAAGGGGGGTTCTCCAACTCCTTCCCGACGTGGGTGGGCACGCGGCTCACCGTCGGGTTCCTCATCGCCGACTTCACGATCCCGCTGATCGTCATGGTCGGTGTTGGCGCGACCTGGAAGGGGAACCGGTCCATGGCGGCCGGGATCTTCCTGGCTTCGGGACTAGCGGCGATCTCGGAGGCGGTGCGGGCACCGTCGGGGCGTCCCAGTGCCATCAGCACCAGCCATTCCGCCTTCGCCCGGACCACGCGGAACTCCTGCCGAGTCGACGGCCTAGAGCCCACTCCCTCACTACCAAGTGTCGGCAGATGCTCGATCCCGAGCGCTCTTGACAGGTGACCCGAAGGTCACATATCCTCGCACTGTGACCGACGACGACCAGGTGTTCAAGGCGCTCGCCGACCCTACGCGGAGGCTCCTGCTCGACCGGCTCTACGAACGCGACGGCCGCACACTCACGGAGCTCGAGTCGCAGATCGAGATGACGCGCTTCGGCGTGATGAAGCATCTCCGTGTGCTCGAGGCCGCGGGTCTCGTCGTGACGAGGAAGTCGGGTCGCGAGAAGCTCCATTTCCTGAATCCCGTGCCGATCCGGCTTCTCCACGACCGCTGGATCGACAAGTACCGGGAGCGTCAGGTGTCGGCGCTCGCAGACCTCAAGCACGGACTGGAGGACACGGCATGACGACGCGTGCGGATATGCAGACGACGCAGGTTTACAACATCGTCATCAAGGCCACGCCCGAGGTGGTCTGGGACGCGATCACGAAGCCGGAGTTCACGGAGCGCTACTTCTACGGCTCGCGGATCACGGTCTCCCCGGACCACTACTCGTCACTCGGCCCCGGCGGCGACGTCCGAGGCGACGAGCCGGTCTATGAGTACGACCCGCCCCACAAGCTCGTGCATGGCTGGCGCTCGCGGTACGACCCCGAGCTCGCGGACGAGGACGAGAGCCGCGTCACGTGGGAGATCGAGCCGCAGGATGACGGAACGTGTTTGCTGACGGTCGTCCACGACCGGCTCGAGGGCGCACCGAAGACGGCAGCCGACGTTGCCGGTTTCGGCTGGATGACCGTGCTCAGCGGCCTGAAGACGCTGCTCGAGACGGGCGAGCCGCTTGCCTGAGATGGAGTTCAACGAGTTCACGATCTCGTTGCTCGTGAGCGGGCCGACGCCGAACTCGAACGTCTATCAGGACGCGCACCTCGCGCACCTCGCGTGGCTTCACGAGGCTGGGTCGCTGCTCGCCGCCGGGCCGCTCAGCGACCCCGCGGGCGAGCTGCGGGGGCTGAGCATCCTCAACGTGCCGGTCGATGAGGCCCGCCAGCTGAAGGAAGCGGACGAGGCGGTGCGCGCAGGCGTCTTCTCGGTTCGGGTGCTGCCCTGGCGGATCCCCGCCGGCGCGATGTCGTTCTCGCGAACGTTCTTCCCGCGCTCGATGCGAGACGTCACGGGAAACGCCGACGCTGGGCCTGCCCACGCCTGACGCTCGGAGAACGGAGCGCGTCTAGGACCGCCGAGGCGGGGCGGTGGACCGCGCCGTTCGGATCAGGATGTGGCCGGAAGCTGCTTCAGCGCGTTGACCAGGTCGCGCTCGACCTCCGGCAGCTCGGGCCACTTGTCGAGCTCGCGCAGGAGGTCCTGAGCTTCCTCTTCCGTCATCCAGACGCACACCTTGTCCTCACGTGGCTCCGCCTGCATCAGCCATCTCCTCCGCCGGCGATGTCGCCGGCGATCAAGATGTCGTCACCGGCGAGATGAACCGCGCGGCGCTCGATCCTGAGGGACTCGGAGACCTCCGTGACCCCGAGATCGCTGACGGCGTCCGTCCCGCTCCCCAGCACTCGTGGCGCGATGCCCACGATCAGGCGGTCCGTCAGCCCGTGCGAGAGGAACGACGTGATCACGCGCGCGCCGCCCTCCACCAACAGGGACCGGATCCCAGCTCGACGAAGGGCTTCGATCGCCGCCGGGAGATCCACGCCGAGCGGTCCCGCCGGCACCACGAGCACGGAGACGCCCCGGCGGCGAAGGTCGGCACGTCGCTCCACGGGGGAAGACTCGGTCGTCACGATCGTCGTCGCGGCGGTGTCGTCGGTCAGTACGCGCGATCCGTCGGTGATCCGCAGCGTCGAGTCGAGCACCACCCGGATCGGCGAAGCCCCCGGAACCATCCGCACCGTAAGCTGAGGATCGTCGCTCACGACGGTGCCGATACCGACGAGGACGGCGTCGCACGAGGCGCGAAGCGCGTGCGAGACCCGGCGCTCCTCTTCGCCGCTGATCCACCGGGAGTCCCCGCTCGACGTCGCGATCCGGCCGTCGAGCGTCTGCGCGTACTTGACCACGACGTATGGCTTCGCCTCAGCCAGACGGACCGCTCCGAGGAGCCTTCCGACGTCGGGCGGTGGGCCGACGTCGTCGATGAACGGTGTGCCCATCGGGCCCGCGTGCCCCATCAGGTCCTGCTTCGTCGTGAGGTAGCGGAGGTTGCGAGCGTGTGCCGCGGTGGGGAGCCCCACCACGCCGAGCACCCGGATGTTCGCCTCGGTCAGTGCCCGCGACTTGTCCGGGTTGTTCGAAAGGAGGCGGACCGATCGCACCCCCAAGGCACGCAGGCATGCGGCGGCGTCGGTGAACGTTCGCCGGTCGACCGGGAACCCCAGGTGCTCGTTGGCCTCCACCGTATCGAGGCCGTGATCCTGGAGCATGTACGCCCGCAGCTTGTTGGCGAGGCCGATCCCCCGTCCCTCGTGGCCAGTGGAGTAGACGAGGATCCCGCGACCTTCCGCGGCGATCCGCCGAAGCGCCTGCCGGAGCTGGACGCCGCAATCGCATCGGAGCGAGCCGAGCGCGTCGCCGGTCAGGCATTCCGAGTGGAGCCGGACCAGGATGTCCTCGCCGTCACCGATCTCCCCGCGGCACAGACACAGATGAACCGCTCCATCCCAGTCGAAGGCCCACGTCTGCCACTCGCCGAAGGGCGTGGGCAGGGTCAGGCTGGCGATCTCATCCGGTGCGATCGGTGCGACGCTCGCTGTGGACATCAGGTGGCTCGTTTCCCAGCATGGCTGCGGGCGAACCATCCGCCGGTTCGCCGATGTCTCTCGAGGGTAGCGTGTTGTCCATGGAAGGGCGTGTCCTGCGGTTCGTCGCCCCGGGGCGTGTCGAGCTCGAGGCGGTCGACGTTCGGGCTCCGATCGACGGTGCGATCCTCGTCCGAACGCGCTGGTCGGGGATCAGCGGAGGGACCGAGTTGCTCGCCTACCGGGGCGAGCTCGATGCGGATGCGCCGCGGGACGAGACGATCGGCTCGCTCGGCGGCCGCTTCGAGTACCCGTTCGCCTACGGCTACAGCTGCGTGGGCGAGGTCCTCGCCTCTCGCGTCGAAGGCGTCGCGGAGGGCGCGACCGTCTTCGCGTTCCACCCCCACCAGGACCTGTTCACGGTCTCCGGCGCCGACGTCGTGCGCCTCGACGACGTCGACACGAGGGTCGCAACGCTGTTCCCGCTCGTCGAAACGGCCCTCCAGATCACGATCGATGCCGGCTCGCGCCTCGGCGAGCCGTTGGTCGTGCTCGGCTTGGGAGCGGTCGGTGTCCTCACGGCCGCACTGCTGCAACGGGCCGGGGCGGACGTCGTGGGTGCCGATCCGCGCCCGGATCGTCGCGGGGCGGCGAACGGGTTCGGCATCCGCGCCGCCGACGCGTCCGAGATCGGCGACGTGGTGAGGGAGATGACCTCCGGCGAAGGCGTGGCGCTCGTCGTCGACGCGACGGGGCATCCGCCAGCGCTGGCGGATGCGCTCGAGCTGCTTCGGCACGAGGGCGAGGTGCTCGTCTGCAGCTGGTACGGGACCAAGGAGGTCTCGTTGCCGCTCGGGAAGGCGTTCCACCGACGCCGGCTCCAGATCCGAAGCACCCAGGTCTCGACGATCCCTGCGCGCCTCGCCGGCCGGTGGGACGTCCCACGCCGCCGTCGGGCCGCGATGGAGCTGTTGAGGGAGCTTCCTGTGAAGCTCCTCGCGACGCATGAGGTGCCCTTCGACCGGGCTCACGAAGCCTATGCGGCGCTCGATCGAGGCGACGCCGGCATGATGCACGTCGAGCTGAGGTACTGATGTTCGAGGTCGGAGGGACGGTGCGGTTCCGTGCCTACCACATCATGCCGCTCCAACCATCCCCCGAGAACGAGCGTCATCCCCACGACTACCGCGTCGAGGTCGTGGCCGAACGGCGGCGTCTCGACGAGCGGGGGATGGTCTGCGACCTCGACGTGGTCACGGCCGGGCTCGAGGACGTGACGGAACGCGCCCGGGATCGAGACCTCGCCGACGTCTGCGGGGCGGAGAGCGTGACCGTGGAGGTCCTCGCCGCGTGGATCCACGCTCAGCTGGCACCCATCCTCAAGCGAGACGGTGCGGAGTTCGTCTCGGTCCGTGTGTGGGAGTCGGAGGATGTGTTCGGGGGGATGCGTGAAGGATCATGAGAGCAGCAGGGAGATCCGGCTCTCGCTGGTGACGCTCGGCGACCCGAACCAGCAGACCGGCGGCTATCGATACCACCGCATGATGGCCCGGGCCGCCGACGCCCACTGGGCTGACATGCGTTCCTTCTCGATCCCGGCGCTCGCGTGGCCCCTCGGCATCATCCCCGCGGCGCGGACGGTGCGTGCCGCGTCGGAACGCTCGGACGCCATCCTTCTCGACAGCATCGCCGCCGCACTCGCGGCGCCGTGGATGGAACGCGAACCGGTCCCGTTCGTCGCGGTCGTGCACCAACGGCCTGGCGGCGTGGATCGTCGGCGGATCCGGTCCAGCATGCAGGGAGCTTTGGACCGCCTCGCGTACCGCCACGCGACCGGCGTCGTCGCGGCCGCCGGGGGCCTCGTCGAGGACCTCCACAGGTCGGGGGTGCCGGCGGAGCGCATCCGAGTCGTGCCGCCCGGATGCGATGTGCCGGTCGCGCCGGGGCCGCCCCTGGACCTCCGGCGCGGTCGAGGTGCTGCGGTCCTGTGCGTGGCGAACTGGTCGCCGAGCAAGGGCATCATGGAACTGCTCGATGCGTTCGCCTCCTTGCCCGAGGACGCGGCGACGCTCTGGCTCGTGGGATCGCACGATGCCGATCGGGCGTACGCCGCCCGTGTGCGTCGGCGGATCTCCTCGACGGATCTGTCGGGGCGCGTCGTGGTTTGTGGGCTGATGCCGATCGACGAGGTCGGACGGCTCTACGGATCCGCTGACGTCTTCGCGATGTGCTCCTCGGTCGACGCGTACGGGACCGCCTGGGCGGAAGCGATCGCCGCTGGTCTCCCCGTGGTCGGTTGGCGCGCCGCGAACCTTCCACGTCTCGCCGAGCACGGCAGGGAGGCGCTGATGCCCGAACCGGGCGACCGCCGCGGACTCGCCGCGGCGCTCCGAACGCTCACGACCGACGCCGCGATCCGCGAGCGGTTCGCAGCGGCCGCGAGGCGAAGGGCCCGGACGCTCCCGACGTGGAGTGGGTCGGCCGATCTGTTCTTCGACGCCGTGCGGGACCTCCTCCAGGTCGACCGACGCCGCGCGTCCTCGCTCGGCCAGGAGTAGGGTCGCAAGATGGAGACCACCCGGACCAGCGAACGAACGCGGAAACCGCTCGGGTGGAAGAAGATCGTCGGCTACATCGTCTCCCTGGTCATCGTCGTTGCGATCTTCACGTGGGCGATCCCGAAGTTCGCGAACTACCGAGACGTCTGGGCTGCCATCAAGACGCTCACCCCGATGGAGACATGGTCGCTCGTCGCTGCGACGATCTTCAACCTCGTGACCTACTGGTGGGCGAACCAAGCCGCCCTTCCCGGTCTCGGCATCGGGAAAGCCGCGGTCCTCACGCAGACGACGACATCGGTCGCGAACACGTTGCCGGCGGGGGGCGCCGTCGCGATCGGCTTGACCTACGCGATCCTCGACTCCTGGGGATTCACCGGCACGAGCGTGGCGCTGTACGTCGGTGTGACCGGCATCTGGAACATCTTCACGAAGCTGGGCCTTCCCATGCTCGCCCTCGTCTTCCTCGCGCTCAGCGGCCATCTGACACCGACGTACATCGCGGCGGCGATCCTCGGCGTTATCGTCCTGAGCGTCGCGGTCGGTCTGTTCACCCTGTTGTTCCGGAGCGAGGCATTCGCGATCAGGATCGGGAACTGGCTCGGTCGCGTCGTGTCGTGGTTCCGAGGCCTCCTCCACAGGTCCGCGGTGACGACGTGGGGCGAGGGAGCGGCACGCTTCAGACGGGACACGATCGCACTCGTCGAACACCGGTGGCTCCGACTGAGCTGGACGACCGTGCTCAGCCAGGTCGCGTTGTTCATCGTGTTGCTCATGTCCCTCCGCCACATGGGGATCTCCGAGCAGGATGTCTCCACCGCCGAGGCGTTCGCCGTGTACGCGTTCTCTCGGCTCCTTTCGGCGGTGCCGATCACCCCCGGCGGGGTCGGGGTGATCGACCTCGGGTACATCGGCGGGCTCGCCGCGTTCGATAGCGCGGAGAAGGCTCAGATCGTGGCCGCAGTGTTGCTGTTCCGTTTGCTGACATATGGGATCCAGATCCCGATCGGCGGGTTCACGTACATCATCTGGCGGCTCAAGTCCGACTGGCGCCGCCCCGCCGATGCGGCCGCACAAGGCGAGCGTGTCAAGGTTTACTTCGCAACCTGAGGCCGCGTGAACGCGCTCGGACGACTTGCGCCATTTGACCACGATGCGCGACGGGGGCAAGACTGAAGGATGGGCCGGGCAGCCAACGGTGCCGAAGGATTCATTCCCGTGGCCACGCCGGGAGCAAGTCAGTTCTTGGAGGCGAGCGACGGCATCAGACTCCACTTCTTGCGGTGGTCAAGCGAGGGGGATCGGCCGTCGGCAGTCGTTGTCTTCCTCCACGGCATCGCGAGCCATGCAGCGTGGTTCAACGAGACCGCGGTCGTCCTGAGCGCGCACGGGATCGCTGTCTACGGTCCTGATCGTCGCGGCTCCGGACTCAGCCAGGGGAGGCGAGGACACCTCGCTCGGTTCGAGCGCGCGATCGAAGACGTGGACCACATCTTCGAGATGGTTCGGTTAGTCCATCCGGGGACGCCTGTGTTCCTCGCCGCGTCGAGTTGGGGGGCGAAACTGGGTGTTGTGTACGCTGCGGATCGACCTGCAGGACTTGCGGGCATGATGCTCCTCGGACCCGGTCTCTTGCCGACGGTGGACCTGTCGCTCCCAAGACGAGTTGCAGTTGGCGTTGGACACGTCGTCGCGCCGACGGCGCGGATCGCGATCCCCCTCACGCCGGAGCAGTACACGGCCACTCCCCGGTACCGTGACCTCATCGGGAACGATCCGCTCCGCCTCCTCGCTGCCACGACTCGGTTCTTCTGGGAAACCCTCCGTTTGGATCGGCGCCGCGAGCGCGCGTCCGCTTCCCTCGACCTTCCCCTGCTCGTTCTCCAGGGGGACGACGACGCCATGATGGACGTACCGAAAACGCGCGCCTGGTTCTCCCGGCTTCCGGATGTTGACAAGACATACAAGGCCTACGCGGGCGCCGGCCATACCCTGGATTTCGATCTCGTCGTCGATCGATACAGGGCTGACATGTTGGATTGGCTATCGGCGCGAGCCCCTGGCGGTGCCTGATGCCGATCGTCACCGGCTCGCACGTGTACGCCGTAGACCTGCCGTTCCGAACCACGTTTCGACACGCGGCCGCCTCCCGGCGAACGTCCGAGAGCCTGTTCCTGCGAGTACAGCTAGACACAGGTATCGAAGGATGGGGTGAATGCCTGCCTCGCGCCTATGTCTCCGGAGAGACCCGAGAGGCTGCCTTCGCACTGCTTCGCGACGACATCCTCCCCGGCTTGCTCGGGCGATCGTTCGCCTCGCTGGAGGATGTCTCTTCGTTCCTCGAGAAATGCGACGGCAAGGCACCACCGGACTGGGTGGCCACGGACGTGCCGCAGTCGTCGGCTTGGTCGAGTGTCGATCTCGCGCTCATCGACGCATTCGGCAAAGCATCGAACACGGCGATATGGCCACCCGCGACGAGCGCCGGGAACCTGGAGACGTATCGATACAGCGGTGTCGTGTCAGCCGATCGCGGTTGGCCGTTCATCGCAACGCTTCTCAAGGTGCGTGCCTTCGGGTTCCCTCACGTGAAGCTGAAGGTCGGACGGGAAGGAACCGAACGCGCAGCTCGCATCAGCAGGCGCATCTTGGGGCGCCGGGTGGACCTGCGCGTCGACGCGAACATGGCGTGGACCGTCGAAGAGGCGCTCGACCTCATCCCCCAGCTCCGAGCGATCGGGATCGAATGGTTCGAACAGCCGGTGGCCGCCGGGGACTTGGTCGGACTCGCGAAAGTCGTGCGGGAGTCGTCCGCTGGCATCGTGGTGGACGAGGGGCTGACCGATCGTCAGACGCTCGAGGAGCTGATCAGACGAAGGGCAGCCACCGGTGTGAACGTCAGGATCTCGAAGTGTGGTGGTCTCGTCGCCACTCTCGCCAGATGCCATGAGGCCCTAGATGCCGATCTCATGCTTCAGGTGGGCTGTCAGGTTGGTGAATCGTCCTTGCTGTCGGCTGCGCACGTGACCCTGCTCTCGGCACTGGCTGCGCGCGATCCTGGTGTGCGATTCGCGGAAGGATGCTTCGGGCGGCATCTCCTGAGAGACGATCCCGTCACTCCCACCGTGCAATTCGGATACCGCGGCCGGGCTCCTTCCCGGCCGACAGGCCCAGGCCTCGGTGTTGACGTAGATCCGAGCAGGCTCGCTCGTTGGGTGGTGACAGAGGCAAAGGTCGCGTAAAGGATCGAGGAGAAGAACATGCCTTCCATAGGGACGCTCATGCTCCGTGCCGCAGGCCCATACGAGCGGAAGCGGTTCTACGCAACGTGCAGGAACCCACAAGATGCACAGCACCAGCTGCTTCTCAGGGTCGTGCGAGAGAACGCGGACACGGAATTCGGGCGTCGACACGGTTTCGGCCGCATCAACACGCACGCGGACTATCAACATGCAGTTCCCGTTTCGAGCTACGAAGATCTGGAGCCGTTCATCGAGGCGCAGAGTCAGGGAGCGCCAAGGCAGCTGACCAAGCAGCAACCGCTGCTGTTCACCACGACGAGCGGAACGACGGGTGCCAGCAAGCACATCCCGATGACGCAGGCCGGCCGGAGGGCGAAGTCGCATCTGATGCGACTCTGGCTGTACGGCCTCTTTCGCGATCACCCAGGGATCACGTCGGGCAAGATCATGAGCATGATCAGTCCCGCCGTCGAGTCGCACACGCCAAGTGGCATACCTGTTGGTGCCGAGTCGGGCCACACCTACCGATCGATGCAGAGGGTTGTTCGCTGGATGTATTCCGCGCCGTATGAGCTCTTCACGATCGATGACTACGAGGCGAAGTACTACGCGTTGTTGCGGCTCGCGGCCGTACAAAAGATCACCCTGATCGTGACGCCGAATCCCAGCACGATCATCCTCCTCGGGGATCGGCTCGCCGAGCACACGGAGCGGATCATCCGGGACGTTCACGACGGCTCGCTTTCGCCCGATCTCGATGTCCCGCCGGATATCCGTGGATCGCTGCGCCTCAAGCCCGATGCCGGACGCGCTCGTTACCTCGAGCGAGTGGCAGCCGACGGCGGCGGGGTGTTACGACCGGGCCTTGCCTGGCCGGAGATCGCGGCGATCGGATGTTGGAAGGGTGGCACGGTTGGCTCCTATCTCGACAGGTTCGAGGCCTATTTCCCCCATCGGCCCCCTCTCCGAGACATCGGGTATCTCGCCACGGAGGTGAGCGGATCCGTACCCCTCAGTGACGACGGGGATGCCGGGGTCTTAGCGGTGGGAACGAACGTCTTCGAGTTCCACCCCGCGGACGACGATCGAGACCCGCGCAACTCCACGTTGCTGACACCTGAGCAGCTTGAGGTCGGCAGGCGATACTTCATCTTCGTCACCACGCTGTCTGGTCTCTATCGCTACGAGATGAACGACATCGTCGAGGTTGCAGGGATCTTCGATCGAACGCCGCTCATCCGATTCGTCCAGAAAGGGAAAGGCGTCGTCTCGTTCACGGGCGAAAAACTGTATGAGGTCCAGGTGATCGCGGCCGTCGACGAGGCGCTCGCCGGCCTCCGTGGTCGCTACCACTTCATCGCCGCGGTTGCCGAGTTCGCGAACGGTGCGAGCGAGCCACGTCTCACGTTCCTCATCGAGTTCGATGACGCGATAACGGATCCTGACGGCTCCGCGCTCGTCGTTCGACTGGACGACGCGTTGGGCGAGAGGAACAGCGAGTACCTCGCCAAGAGGAAGTCATCACGCTACGGCCCTCCGGTCATCCGCTCCATCCGCCCAGGCGAGTTCGACAGATACCGTCGTCGCATGGTGGAAGCGGGTCGAGCCGATGGGCAGTTCAAGGTGCTTCGACTGACGAGCGATGCCTCGTTCGGCGCGGAGTTCGAAGCAGAGCGGGATCTGGTTGGCGCGACATGAGATCGGCCACCGTCTGACGGGCGTATGGAACGAGGCATGTCCTACGTCGAAGGGGGGAGCGTAAGAGATCGCGAAAGGAACGCGCAGTTCTCATCGAGGACGTGGGGTTTCAGCTCGATGGACACGTTGATCACTACGGGGAGGCGGGATGCCAGGCAGGATCGCGATCAACGGGCTCGGCCGGATCGGCCGCGCTGCATTGAAGCTGGCGATAGAAGCGCCCGAGCTCGATCTGGTCGCCGTCAATGAGATCGGATCCGCCGAGAACATGGCGTACCTCCTTCGCCACGACACGGTCTACGGAGCGTACGACCGAGCGGTGCATGTCGCTGAGGGTGCATTGGTGATCGATGATCGGAAGCTCGTGTACCTGAGCGAGCGGGCTCCGGAGCGGCTCCCGTGGGGTGACCTCGACGTCGATCTCGTCCTGGAGTGCACAGGACGTTTCACACGCCGAGAAGACGCCGAGAAGCACCTCCGTGCCGGTGCGGATCGGGTGGTGTTGTCCGGACCAACGAAGAGTCCGGACGTGCCGACCATCATCCATGGCGTCAACGCACCGGACGGGTCCGCGCGCGTCATCTCGTGCGCCAGCTGCACGACGAACAGCGTTGCTCCGCTCGTGGAGGTCCTCGACCGCGAGTTCGGTGTCGAGAAGGCGTTACTGACGACGGTCCACGCGTACACCGCCACCCAGGCGCTCGTTGATGGTCCGGGCGGGACAGACGACCTGCGACGCGGTCGATCCGCGGCGCAGAACTTGGTCCCGTCGAGCACCGGTGCTGCGCACGCTACCGGGCAAGCGCTTCCCTCGATCCAGGGGCGATTCGACGGCGTGGCGGTTCGCGGCCCGGTGGTCGTCGGCTCGCTCTCCGACGTCGTGTTCGTCCTCAAAGAGGCCACGACGGCCGAGGTGGTCAACGATGTCCTTCGACGCGAGGCCGCGACCGACCGATATCGGGGAGTGCTCGCGGTCGCGGAAGAGCCCCTGGTTTCTTCGGACATCATCAGGGATCCTCGGGCATCGATCGTTCAGGCTGACATGACCCGGGTGGTCGGAGGGAACCTCGTCAAGGTCATGAGTTGGTACGACAACGAGTGGGGATTCACGAATCAGATGGTGCAGGTTGCTGCGCAGATGCTACGGCTCGAACCGCCAGCCTGAGCGTTTCTTGAGGGTCGTAGGACGAGCCAGATCGCGTCGAGGCCTTTATCCGCCCTCCCTGATGACTTGAACGACCAGCCGAAGGAGGAGCAAGACTCCGAAGAACAGACCTACCGCGCCGAGGAGATTGACGATCTGCACCCCGTGAAGAGTGGGCGCCGACCCCGCAGCCAGGAGCACGGCGGATGCTACCGAGAGCGCCGATGCAACGACGGCCATCACCACCCGATTCAGGAGGCTCTTCGCGGTCCTGACTTCCTCATCGTCCGACAACAGTCTGAGACGTACCCGGAAGTCGCCCCGAAGCAGAGTCCGAGTGAGGGCATCGACCTCGCGGGGCAGACGCTCGACGATGTACGCGTTCTTGGCCGCCTGATCTGCGATGAGGCCCTGGAAGTCGTGAGGGAGAGCCTGTTGAGCGACGAGCTCCCCGCCCAACCGCTGTGCCGCCTCGGTGATCTGGTAGCCGGGCGAGATGACCTCGAGCGTTCCCAGCAGGGTCATGAATGTGCGAAGCAGGGTCGTCGTCGACCGAGGAAGGACGATCCGGAAATCTCGGAGCACGAACAGCAGGTCTTGGAACATCCGTGGATCGATCCGACCGTCGGTCCGTACCTCCCTCGACAGCAGACGTGCAAGCTCTCGGTCAAGAGCCTCTTCGTCGACCATTCCGTATGCGACCCCGATCCGAAGGATGCCCTCGCGGATGATCGCGGGGTCCTGCCGTTGCAATCCTCTGAGCAGATCCAGGAACGCACTGCGTTCGTACGGATCGAGCCGCCCGACAGCACCGAAATCGATCAGCTCGAGTCTGCCGTCGGGGCGGAGGAACACGTTCCCAGGATGGGGGTCCGCGTGGAACGGCTCGCCCGAAAGCATCTGGCGCAGCATGAGTGACAGGAGACCGTCCGCGAGAATGCGCCGCTTCTCAGCGTCCCAGCCCGCGAACGGATCCATAGACCCGACGCTGCGTCCTGGTGCGCGCTCCTCCACGAGCACGCGCTCGGTGGTCAGTCCCTCGATCACACGCGGGACGACAACGACGCCGGCCTCGCCGATCGACCTCGCCGCCCACGCTTCATTCTCCGCTTCGATCCTGAAGTCGAGCTCCTCCCGCGTCCGCTCGTCGAATCCGGCAACGAGCTCCTTGAGTCCGATCGACCGTGCCCACGTCCTTCGACGATCGAAACGATC
>JBKOUM010000073.1:0-5399 GCA_046723385.1 Actinomycetota bacterium | reverse complement strand
CGGGTGGAGACCGGAGGAGATCAGCTATACGGGGACCAACGTCTCGGACCGGGATCTGCGCTCGGTCCTGGATGCCGGCGTGCACGTGAACGTCGACCTCCTGAGCCAACTCGAGCGGTACGGCCGGCTCGCTCCGGGATCGACGGTGGGTCTCCGGGTGAACCCTCGGATCGGCGCGTCGCACGCCGGCGGGACGGCCACCTACTACACGGGCGATCGCCCGACCAAGTTCGGGGTCTTCGCCGAGCAGCTGGACGAGGCGGTCGCGGTCGCGGCGCGACACGAGCTGACGGTCGACACCGTCCACGTGCACGTGGGCGACGGCTACCTGACCGGGGGACTGGGCGTGTTCTCGGAGACGCTGTGGCGCGTCGCGGAGATGACGAAGTTCCTGGGGGACGCCGGAGCGCCGATCCGCGAGGTCAACACCGGCGGCGGGCTTGGCGTCCCCGTCCGCCGGGGGGACGAGCCGCTCGACCTCGATCGGTGGGCTTCGATCGCCGCAGAGCACCTGGGGGCCCTCGACGTCGAGGTGGGAACCGAGCCGGGCGACTTCCTGGTCAAGGAGTGCGGGGTCCTGCTCATGGAGGTCGTTTCCGTGGAGGAGCGCGACGGTGTGCTCTTCGCCGGGGTGGACGCCGGCTGGAATCAGGCGCCCGAACCCTTCATCTATGGCGGCGCCTTCGACGTGATCCTGTGCCGGGCCGCCGGCGCGGACGCCGATCGGCCGGTCACGGTGAGCGGCAACATCAATGAGGGCAACGATCTGTTCGCCCAGGAACTGCCGATGCCCGCGGTTCGCGAGGGCGACGTGCTCGCCATGATCGGCGTCGGCAGCTACAACGCGAGCCTCTACTCGGAGCATTGTTTGCGCCCGCCTGCGGGCGCCGTCTTCCTCCCGGATCGCGCGTGATCCCCAACCTGCCGGTCGTCCATCCGTGGTTCGGCGCCGAGGACGCCGGCGACGCCGTGACCCGCCTGATCGAGACGCACGTCGATCCGTTCCTCGAGTCCAACGTTTGGCACGTTCGCGGATCGGAGCGCGACCTGGTCGTCGACGCGGCGAACGGGATCGGGGCGCTCCGCCCGGCGACCGACGCGCTCGGCGACGGCCGTCCGGTCGTCGCCGTCGTCACGCACGCCCACTTCGATCACGTCGGCGGGCTCCACGAGTTCGAGGATCGTCGATGTCACCGCGCCGACGCGGACATGCCGAGCCCGGACGGGCTCCGGCTGATGCGCGAGGACTTCCCCGCGTGGCTGGTCGAGGACTTCGAGTACTACGACTCTCCGATGCCGGACGTCGTCGCCCTGCGCGGCGTGCCGGACCGAAGCTTCGATCCCTCGGCGTGGACGACGCCGGCGGTGACCGCGAACGCGTTCCTCGACGAGGGAGACGTCGTCGACCTGGGGGACCGCACGTTCACGGTGCTCCACACCCCTGGGCACACGGCGGGGTCGATCTGCCTGTGGGACGAAGCGAGCGGCGCGCTCTTCTCCGGCGACGCGGTCTACGTCGACGCGAGGCTCGGCTGGGAGGACCCGGTCGCGTTCGCGGCATCGCTCGAGCGCCTGCGCGACCTGGACGTGCGCGTCGTGCACAGCGGGCACGGGCGATCGTTCGACGGCGCGGAGCTGCGCTCGGCGGCAGACGCCGTGCTCCGCGACCTCAACTGAGACCGTCCTCGGTCGGGGTCTCCTCGTCGCTGACCGGCGATGCCTCGCGGCTCTCCCAGAGCCGCCGCGCGCCGTAGAGCGTGAGGAGGGCGCCGAAGGCCAGCACCGGCCAGACCCACAGGACGGACGGGCGGAGGGCATGGACGCGCACGTGGCCGACGAGCAGGACCGCCGCGAAGACGAAGAAGACCGCCCCGGCGACGAACGACAGCGGGTCGAAACGGTGTGCCTTCACGATGCGCTCGTCATCCGCTCGATCCTGACCTCACCGGCGGACGCGTGCAGCGACAGCTGGATCGGCCGATCCGCGCCCGTCCCCTCGATCGTGTCGTCGATCGCGAGGTCCACCCCGCCACGGGAGCGTTCGTTCCGATAGACGACGTCGTGCTTGCGGTGTTCGAGACCAACCACCCGGTACGTGCCGATCCCGACGTCGCCCGTCACCGACACGTCCGCGCCTTCCGGAACGATGATCCGAAGCGTCCCAGCTCCGACCTCGGCGTTGATCGACGCCGCGTCGATCCCCGGAGGAAGCTTCGTGAGATCGACGACGAGGGTCCCGCCCGCGATCGCGTAGCTCCCGGGGAGCTGGTCCGCTCGCGTGACCGCGAACGACCGATCGCCGAACCCCTGGTCGAGGGGGATCGTGATCACGGTCGCGAGGAGCGCCAGCGGGGCCAGCAGGATCGCGGGGAGGATCAGCCACCGCGCGCGTCCGTACCAGGCGCCGACGCAGAGTCCCGCGCCGAGCACCAACAGGACGAGCGCGAAACCGCCGCCGACCGTGAGGCTGATCGCGCCGAACAGGTCGAAGAGCGCCGCGATCCCGACCACGAGCAGGGCAACCCCGATCGTGAGCGGAGACAGGAACGAGCGCTGGCGCTCCTTGGGCTCACGGCCGCGAACGACGAGCCCGGCGACGAGGAGCGCTCCAGCGAGGACCAACAGCCCGACTTCCCCACCGATGTTCTGGAGGCTCCCCTGCTGCATCAACCCCACCATCGCGAGCAGTCCGAGCGCGAGGGCGCCTCCGACGAGGCCCAGGAACCAGCGCTCGCGAGCGTCCTGCGGCGGGGAAGGCGCCGCAGGACGCTCGTCGGTCAGGGCGGACTGCGCGGGGAGGAACGGATCCGGCCGGGTGAGGGCGGTGGATGTGGGCGGGCCGCTCCCGTCCGGGGGCGGCCCGCCCACCTCCGACGTCTGACCCTTGAACAGGAGCACGCCGAGCCCGATCAGGAGGAAGGCGAACACGAGCGACGGGCGCCACCAGCCGAGCTGTCCGGCGAACAGCATCACGCCGACCACGAGCAGCCCGACCCCGAGCCATGTGGGCGCGCCCGGGAACCGCTTGGCCATCCGCTGGGCCGCCGAATCGGGCAGGTCCCGGCGCGGCAGGAGCCACCACAGGAACGCGTAGACGAGGACGCCCACGCCCCCGACCAGGGTGGCGAGGACGAAGGCGAGCCGGACGATCCACGGATCGATGCGGAGGCCGTCCGCGAGCCCGCTCGCGACCCCGGCGAACCACCGGTTCGAGGGGCGTCGCGTCCATCGCCGGGTGGTCGGCGCGACGACCGTCTCGTCCATGGCCGCATCCTGCGGCCTCGGCGTGCGCGTGCCATCGGGGAACGCCCCGGGACGAACCCTGAGTTCTCCGGCGCGAGCTCAGGGAACCGCTCCGATGCCGGCCGGACGCCCTCGTGCGAACATCCGACCGTGGACCTGCACACGACGACCTCGGGACGGCTGACCCGGAGCTCGACCGATCGCGTGGTGCTCGGCGTCGCCGGCGGGATCGGCGAGCGGATCGGCGTGGATCCGATCGTCGTCAGGCTGGGGTTCGGCCTGCTCGTCCTCGCGGGTGGGATCGGGTTCGTCCTGTACCTGGTCGGGATCCTCGTCTCGGTCGATCCGGACCCGGCGCAGCCGGGCTCGGCGGGACGCCGGGCGCGGCTGCGCCCCACGATCGCCTTCGCGGCGATCTCGGCGGGCGTCCTGCTGATCCTTCGGGAGGCCGGCCTCTGGTTCGGCGACGACATCGTCTGGCCGATGGCCCTCGGGGCGATCGGGTCGGCCGTGTTGTGGAGCCGCGCCGAGGTCGGTCGGTCCCGGCTCGCGTCGTTCGTCGCCCGGGGGCACGGCGCCCCGGTCCGGACCGTGGCGGGGATCCTGCTGATCGGATCCGGTGTGTCGTTGTTCGTCGTGTCCGGCCGGCGATCCGGGCTGCTCGCGAACGCGCCGATCGCGGCCGGCGCCGCGATCGTCGGGATCCTGGTGATCGTGGGTCCGTGGGTCGCTCGCTTGGTCCGTCAGCTCGCCGAGGAGCGGCGGGAGCGGATCCGTTCGCAGGAGCGGGCCGCGATCTCCGCACACCTGCACGACTCCGTCCTGCAGACGCTCGCGTTGATCCAACGCGCAGGTGACCCTCGCCGGATGTCGACGCTCGCGCGGACGCAGGAACGGGAGCTCCGTTCCTGGCTCTACGGCCGAGCGAACGTCACCGACCACGCGACCGTGTCGGGCGCGCTCGACGCCCTGGTCGATCAGATCGAGCGGGAGCACGCGATCGCGGTCGAGGCCGTGAGCGTCGGCGACGCGCCGATCGACGACGAGGCCCGTGCCCTGCTCGCCGCCGCCCGCGAGGCGCTCGTGAACTCGGCTCGCCATTCCGGAGCCACGAGCGCATCCCTGTTCCTCGAGATCGAACCGGACCGGATGACGGTCTACGTCCGCGATCAGGGCGCGGGGTTCGATCGCGCGTCCGTCGGCTCCGACCGGCGGGGCATCGCGGACTCGATCGAGGGAAGGATCGAAAGCGTGGGCGGGAGCGCGGAGGTCACGAGCACGCCCGGCGCCGGCACCGAGGTTCGCCTGAGCGTTCCGAGGTCGACGGCGTGAGCGACGGGGACGTCCGCGTCTTCGTGGTCGACGATCACCGCTTGTTCCTCTCCGGCGTGCGGAGCGAGCTCGGTCGCGCGTTCGCGATCGTCGGCGACGCTGATGCGGTCGACCCGGCCGTCGAGGGGATCGTCCGAACGGCGCCCGACGTCGTCGTCCTCGACGTCCACATGCCGGATGGCGGCGGCGCCGCGGTGATCGAACGTGTGCGCGCGGCGGGCGGGTCGGCGCGTTTCCTCGCCCTGTCGGTGTCCGATGCCGCGGAGGACGTGATCGGCGTGATCCGGGCGGGGGCAAGAGGGTACGTGACCAAGACGATCGCGCCGGACGAACTCGTGGAGGCGATCCGCCGCGTGCACGACGGCGACGCCGTGTTCTCCCCTCGGCTCGCGGGCTTCGTGCTGGATGCCTTCGCCGGCTCGCCGCCGCCCGGGGCGCTCGATCCGGAGGTCGAGCAGCTGACGCCGCGGGAGCGCGAAGTCCTTCGTTTGATCGCGCGGGGGTACTCCTACCGAGAGGTCGCGGGTGAGCTCTTCATCTCGGTGAAGACGGTCGAGACGCACGTGTCGTCCGTGCTGCGGAAGCTCCAGCTGTCGAGCCGGCACGAGCTCTCACGATGGGCGGCCGACCGCAGGTTCGTCTAGCGAACAGACGGCGCGGACCCGGCGAGTGAGTCCTTATCTGCGGGCAGCAGATACTTCGCTGAACTCACTCACCGGGATCTTTCCGCAGCCGGTCGCGCCTCCTCCCATCCCGGTTGCCTCTCGACCCATCCCCGGTCATCCGCGTGTGCGGTGGGACCGGGACGAGCGCCAGACAGCGCG
>JBKOUM010000176.1:0-6538 GCA_046723385.1 Actinomycetota bacterium | reverse complement strand
GGGAACGCCGGTGGCGAACGGAACCGTGAAGTGGTTCAGCCCTGAGAAGGGCTTCGGGTTCATCCTCCAGGAGGGTGGGCCGGACGTGTTCGTGCATTTCTCCGCGATCCAGGGTGAGGGCTACCGCAACCTGGAGGAGGGCCAGGCCGTCGAGTTCGACGTGGTCGAGGGGCAGAAGGGCCCTCAGGCCGCCAACGTCAAGATCGTCTGAGCCGCGCGGCACATCGCCATGAGGGGCCCGGCCGTCAGGCCGGGCCCCTCTGCGTTCCCGGACCGGGATGCGCGCGCTGCCGCGCGCGCATCCGGTGCCCACCCTTGGGTCGCAGCGTCACGACCGGCTGCAGCTCGACGGGATCGGCGGGGTCGTGCTCGAAGCGCCACGACCGGCCGATCGTCGTCAGCAACGTCGTCGCTTCCAGCTCCGCGAACCCCTCGCCGATGCACATCCGCGAGCCCGCGCCGAACGGCAGGTACGCATGTCGTTCGGCCGGTCGATGAGCCGGTCGATCGACCGGTCGATGGGCTGGTCGATCGATCGGCCCCTCGCGACCGAGCCACCGGTCCGGGTCGAACGCCGCCGGATCGCGCCACCACCGAGCGTCGTGGTGCAGCAGCCACGGCGACACGATGACGACCGAGCCGGCCGGGATCCTCACACCGTCGGCGTGGTGGTCGTGCACGGCCCTGCGACCGATCGCCCAGGCCGGCGGGTAGAGACGCATCGATTCATGGAGCACGGCCTCGGCGGACGCGGGGTCGTCGAGCTGCTCCTGAGCGTCGGGATGTTCCGAGAGCAGGAGCCACGTCCAGGTCAACGCGTTCGCGGTCGTCTCGTGACCCGCGAGGAAGATCGTGACCGCCTCGTCACGCACCTGCTCGTCGGTCATCGGGACGGCCGCGTCCTGGGCCCGCATCAGCAACGACAGCAGATCGTCGCCGTCGGCGCCGTGGGCGCGACGCTCGGCGATCATCCGGCGGATCGTCTCGTCGAAGACGGCTCGCGCCCGCTGGAACCGCCGCGTCGCCGGGATCGGCAGATGCTCCGTCACCGGCAGGAACGGTGAGAACACGCGGTCGAACTGCGCCATGACGTCGTTCAGCGCCGCGCCCACTCGACCCGCGTCCTCGTGTTGGAGGCCGGCGCCGAACAGCGTCGCCACCACGATCTCGAGCGTGAGTCGGGCCATCTCGGCGCGGACGTCGATCGTCTCGCCCTCGTTCCACCTCGTCGTCGCGCGCTCCCCCGCCGCGCGGATCGCCGGGACGAGCCCCGCGATCCGATCGTGATGGAACAGCGGCTGGATCAGGCGGCGCTGCCGGCGATGGCGGTCCCCCTCGCTCGTGAGCAGGCCCTCCCCCAGCATCCGCTTGGCCGCCTGCATCGTCGGGCCCTTCGTGAATCGGCCGCCGTGCGTGGCGAGGACGTCCCACACCAGATCGGGTCGGTTGATGACGAAGAGATCCAGGCGAGGGACGCGGATCCGCACGACGTCGCCCGCTCGAGCCGCGCGTTCGAGCAGCTCGAGCGGGTCACGCCGGAGGAGCCGCACGGCGGAGACCGGAGAGAGCGCGAGCCGAGGCGCCTCGGCCATGACGGGAATGTAGCTGCGCTCAGTCGGTCAGCGTCGCGTCCACGGCGTCGATCTGGCTCTTGACGGATGCCGGCGCAGGGCCGCCCGGACCCGAGCGAGCGGCGACCGATCGGTCCGGATCGAGCAGCGCCGACCCGTGACCGACGCCGAAGGCCGCCCAGGCCTCGTCGCTCAGGTCGCGGAGCGAGCCGGCTCGCTCGTCGACCGCACGCAGCAGCTCCCCGGTGCGCCGGTGCGCCTCGCGGAACGGCACGCCGTGCGCGACCAACGCCTCGGCGAGGTCCGTCGCGTACAGGTCCTCGTCGTGACACGCAGCCCGCATCGCATCGACGTCGAAGCGCACGGTCTCCACGGCCCCGATCAACGCCGACACGACGCGCTCGACGGTGTCGGCCGCATCGAACGCCGGCTCCTTGTCCTCCTGGAGATCGCGGTGGTACCCGAGCGGAAGACCCTGCAGGGTGGCGGCGAGCGTCGAGAACCCGGCCGCGACACGTGCCGCCTTGGCCCGCGTGAGCTCGGCCGCGTCGGGGTTCCGCTTCTGCGGCATCATGCTCGACCCGGTCGAGAACGCGTCGTGCATCCGCGCCCACCCGACCACGGGGTCGGTCCACCGGGCGAGGTCGGCCCCGAGCCGCGAGGCGTGGGTCCCCAGGATCGCGAGCACCGCGATCCATTCCTGCACGAAGTCCCGATCGCTGACCGCGTCGAGCGAGTTCTCGAACGCGCGCGCGAAGCCGAGGCGATCGGCGGTGCGGTCCGGGTCGAGCCCAAGGGTGGACGTCGCGAGCGCGCCGGCGCCGAGGGGCGACGTCGCGCTCCGCGACGCCCACGCCGAGAGACGCTCGCGGTCGCGCGTGAGCGCCCAGGCGTGCGCGCATAGGTGGTGACCGAGCGTCACCACCTGCGCGGGGCGGCCGTGGGTCGTCCCGGGCATCACGGTGTCGGTGTGCTCGCGCGCGCGCTCGACGAGCGCGCGCGCCAGCCGGCGGGTCAGCCCGTCGATGCGCCGACCCGCCCCCAGCAGCCAGAGCCGGAGATCCGTCACGACGAGGTCGTTCCGGGAGCGGCCGGCATGCAGCCGGGCGCCGAGCTCGCCGAGACGCTCGGTCACCGCGCGCTCGATCACCGAGTGCACGTCCTCGTCGCGTGGATCGACCGCGAAGCCCGGCCTGGCGATCGCGTCGCCGACCTCGCGCAACGCGCCGCAGAGCCTTCGATCGTCGTCCTCGGAGATCAGCCCGGCCTCGCGGAGCGCCTCGGCGTGGGCGGTCGACGCGCGGACGTCTTCGTCCACGAGCCGGAGATCGAACCCGATCGACCGGCCGAGCGCGATGGCTTCGGCCGCCGGCGGCTCCGTGGATCTGCCGGCCCAGAGGGCGGGGCCGTCGCTCCCGGTCACCGCGTCGCACCCTGCGTGGCCGCCCAGACCTTGAGCGGCAGCCCGTAGAGACGGAGGTACCCCCTCGCGTCGGACTGGTCGAAGGCGTCGCCCCCGCCGTAGGTCGCGAGCGACAGGTCGTAGAGCGATCGCTCGGACCTCCGCCCGACGACGGTGCACGAGCCCGGCTCGTAGCGCAGTCGCACCTCGCCGGTCACCGGCTCCTGCGTCGCGTCCACGTACGCGTCGATCGCCGCACGGAGCGGCCCGAACCATTGGCCGTCGTAGACCAGGTCGGCCCACCGGGCTTCGAGCGATGGCTTGTGATGCGCGAGATCGCGCTCCAGCGTGAGATCCTCGAGCGCGCGATGGGCCCGGATGATCGACAGGGCCGCGGGCACCTCGTAGAGCTCGCGGCTCTTGATGCCCACGCGGCGGTTCTCGACCATGTCGACCCGGCCGAAGCCGTACGTGCCCGCGACGGTTTCGAGGGTGCGGATCAGCTCGGTGAGCGTCATCGCCACGTCGCCGAGCGCGATGGGCACCCCGCGTTCGAAGGCGATCACGACCTCCGACGCTTCGCCGGGCCTCTCGGCGGGTGGCGCCGTCCGAGCGAACGCGTCCTCCGGCGGAGCGACCCACGGGTCCTCGAGCGGTCCGCACTCGACCGTCCGCCCCCAGAGGTTCTCGTCGACGGAATACGTCGCCACGACGCCCGCGAGGGGGATCCCCCATTCCCCTGCGAGCACGAGCGCCTTCTCGCGCGGGATGTTCGCGTCCCGGATCGGGGCAACGACCTCGAGGTCCGGCGCGAGCACCGAGAACGACACTTCGAACCGCACCTGATCGTTGCCCTTGCCGGTGCAGCCGTGCGCGATCGTGTCCGCGCCGACCTCGCGGGCGACCCGAACGACCTCCTCGGCGATGCACGGGCGCGCGAGCCCCGACACCATGGGGTACGCGCCCTCGTACAACGCGTTCGCGGCGATCGCCTTCGTCAGGTAGTCCGAGGCGAAGCGATCGACCGCGTCGACGACGCGGACGGTTTCCGCGCCGGCGCGCACACCGCGATCCACGACCTGCGCGAAGTCCTCACGCTGACCCACGTCGACCACGACGGCGTGGACCTCGAGGCCCTTGTCGCTCAGCCACCGGATCGTGACCGAGGTGTCCAGTCCGCCGCTGTACGCGAGCACGGCGCGCCGCGTCACGACGAGCCCTCCCTGATCGCGCGGAGCGTCGCCTCGAGCTTCACCGGACGGACACCCTCGAGGCCGAGGATCAGGATCGTGTTGTCGCCGGCGATCGTCCCGGCGACCTGGGGAAGCGCCGCCCGATCGATGCCCTCCGCGAGCGCCGGCGCGGCGCCGGGCGGCGTCCGAACGACGAGGCCGGCGGACGTCCGTGTGATCGTGAGCGCGAACTCGTCGAGCAGCCGGCGCAACGGCCCGGGGGGTGCCGGTCCCTCCGCGCCGCCGGGGACGACGTACCGCACGGCGCCCTCGGCGTGGATCCGCGCGAGCCCTAGCTCGTCGATGTCGCGGCTGATCGTCGACTGGGTGGCCTCGATCCCGAACGCAGCGAGGCGGTCGCGGATCTCTCCCTGCGACCCGAGGCGTTCGGCTTCGACGAGATCGATGATCGCGCGCTGCCGCTTCGCCTTGACGTTGCCGTTCGCCCGGCTCACGACAGAGCTCCCGCGTCGGCATCCGGAGCGATCATGGTCCCGACCCCCTCCGGCGTGAACAGCTCGAGCACGACCGAATGCTCGACGCGCCCGTCGACCAGATGGACGCGGGCGACGCCGGCCTTGAGCGCCCGGACCGCGCTCTCCAGCTTCGGGATCATGCCGCCGTCGACCACCCCGTCGCGCGCCAGGAGGTCGAGGCACTGCTCCGCCGAGAGCTCGGACAGCAGATCGCCGGCCGGCCCGATCAGCCCCGGCACGTCGTTGACGTAGATCAGTTTCGTGGCGCCGAGCGCGATCGCGAGCTCGCTGGCCACGACGTCGGCGTTCACGTTGTAGGCCTGGCCCGTCTCGTCGATCGCGATCGACGCCACGACGGGGACGAACCGCTGGGCCAGCAGCGTCGAGAGCACCTCCGCTCGCACGTGGACGACCTCGCCGACGAAGCCGAGATCGGGCGTCACGTCGTCGGCCTCCTGCTTGCGGGCCAGCAGGAGCCCGCCGTCGACACCGGAGAGACCGACCGCTCGGACGCCGCCCGCGACGAGCGTCGCGACGACCTCCGTGTTCAGCTTCCCGGCGAGGACCATCGTCGCCACGTCGAGCGTCGCGGCATCGGTGACGCGGAGCCCGTCGACGAACGTCGTCTCGATCCCCAGGCGCGCGGACATCTGCGTGACGGCGGGTCCGCCCCCGTGCACGATCACCGGTTCGATCCCTGCGGACTGCAGGAGCGCGACATCCTCGACGAACGACGCGGCGAGACCGGCCGTCTCCATCGCCGCGCCGCCGTACTTCACCACGACGGTCGAACCGTGATGCTCGCGCATGAACGGCAACGCCTCCAGGAGCGTCCGGGCCTTCGCGATCGTGTGCTGGTGCACCCGCGGAGGATGGTCCGTGGCCGTCGCCTCGCTCGTGGTCCCGCGCGCGGCATCGCTCATGGATAGACCGCCACGGTCGGCAGCGACGCATCCTCGGCGACCCCGAACACGAGGTCGGCGTTCTGGATCGCCTGCCCGGCCGCGCCCTTCACGAGGTTGTCGAGCGCGCCGACCACGATCGCCGTCCCGGTCCGCTCATCGGCGATCGCCTGGAGCTCGACGACGTTCGTCCCGCGGGTACGCTTCGTATCGGCCATCTCGCCGGGCGGCACGATCCGAACGAACGGATGCCCGGCGAAGGCGTCCGCGAGGCACCCGGTCAGCGACGCCGATGTGGCCGGTGCGAGGAGCGTCGCGAACGAGGTCGTCAGCACGCCGCGGACCGCCGGCACCAGGTGCGGGACGAAGGTCACCGTCGCCGGCGCTCCCGTCGCCAACTCCAATCCCCGCTCCATCTCCGGCGTGTGCTGATGCCTCGGCGCGCGGTACGGACGGATCGCGTCCTCGGTCGCGACGAACGAGGCGGCCTCAGCCGTCGATCGGCCGGCGCCGGACAGCCCCGTCTTGCCGTCGACGCGGATCGCCTCGGGCCGGATCAACCCCTCGGCGATCAGGGGCGCGCACCCGAGGACCACCGACGCGGGGAAGCACCCCGGGTTCGCGACGAGCTTCGAACCGGGGAGTCGGTCCGCGAACAACTCGGGGAGCCCGTACACGGCCTTCTCGATCCAGGCGGGTGCGGGATGGTCGAACCCGTACCACGCGGGGTAGTCGTCGGCGTCGAGCCGGAAGTCGCCCGCCAGGTCGATCACCGTGCACCCCGCCTCGAGGAGCGCCGGCGCGATCCCCGAGCTCTCGCCGTGCGGGAGCGCCGTGAAGACCAGGTCCGCGTCGGCCACGATCCGATCCGGATCGAGTCCCCGGATCGGCAGCGGCGCCGGGAGCTCGCGGAGGTTCGGATGCACCACCCCCGGCTCCCCCCCCCCCGACGACG
>JBKOUM010000217.1:0-14716 GCA_046723385.1 Actinomycetota bacterium | reverse complement strand
ACGCAGGAACCGGAACCCCGCCCAGACGGCGTAGAGCGCGAGCTCCGATCCCACGACGACGACGGCGTCGATCCCCACGGCGAGCGCGCGGCTGATCAGCCCCGCGCGCCGCCCCTGGTACGGCCTCGCCTCGGCCGGGATCACGTGGATCGCCTCGAAGGCGGTGCGTTCTGCGCTCATCCTTCCTCGCTCTCCTCGGCCCGCGCCAGCTCGGCCTCGGTCACACCGGGTGCGTCGAGCGCCCGCGGACGCCGCCGCCGAAGCACCCGGTCGACCAGGCCCTCCAGGGTCCGGTCCGCCTCGATGCTCTGCATCCGCACGCCCCGGACGGTCTCGGACGCGATCGAACCGCTGGAGCTTCGGATCAACTCCGGCAGGTCGATCTCGTCGATCACCGTGCTCGCCAGACCGGCGAGATCCAGCCGGTCGATCACGGCGTCGATGTCGATCCGCGCCGCGACCGCGTCGACGTCGAGCCGGGCGGCGACGGCGTTCACGTCGAGGCGATCGGCGACGGACTCGACGTCGATCCGCGCAGCCACCGCATCCAGGTCGACGTCGCGGACGACCGCGTCCAGATCCACGCGTCGCCGCACGATCGCCGTCAGATCGAGCTGGTCGAGGGTCGCCCCCACGATCCGTGGCACGAGCGCCGCCACCAGGTCTTCGACCATCAGCTCCGCGTCTGCGAGCTCGCGACCTCGGGCGCGGTCGCGTTCGCGCCACGCCTGCAAGCCATCTTCGAGCGGGCCTCGGAGCACGGGCGGGGTGAGCTCGACGGCCGCGGCGCCGGCGCGCGCCGCCGCGTCGACGCCGTCGCCAAGGGCGCGAGCGACCGACCGGCTCAAGACGAGTCCCGCGGCGAGTCCCGAGAACGCGAGCTGCGACACCAGGTCGGTGGGCGGGCTCGTGCGGCGGGTCGCGCCGGCCAGGGCGTCGAGCACCACCCGGAGCGAGAGCGATGCGGCGCCGAGCGTCGCCGCCGCGATGAGCTCGAGCCCGTTCGCGGCGACCGGGGTCGCCCGTGCGGGGCGTGTGAGTGGATGGCTCGGAACCGCCGTGGTCATCGGGCCATCATGCGGGACCGCCGCTCACCGGTCCAGCCCAGGCTCATGGTTCAGGCGCGGACTCCGCCCCGCCGTAGGATGACCCTGTCATCACGAGGGAAGGAGCATGCGTCGATGCCGAACGGGCTCGCCCGTCTCACCGAGCCGATGGTTCGCGACAAGGGCGCGCTGCGCATGGCCACCTGGGACGAGGCCCTCGATCGGGCCGCGCAGGGGCTGCAACGCGCCGTGGAGCGGAACCCAGGCTGGGGAGCCGGCCTGTTCAGCTGCTCCAAGGCCACGAACGAGATGAACTTCGTCGCGCAGAAGTTCGCTCGTCAGGTCCTGGGCACGAACAACATCGACAGCTGTAACCGCACCTGACACGCACCCAGCGTGGTCGGTCTGGCCACGGTCTTCGGTGCCGGCGGCGGTACCAGCTCATACGAAGAGGTCGAGAACACCGACCTCATCCTGCTGTGGGGTTCGAACGCGCGAGCGGCGCACCCCATCTTCTTCCACCATGTCCTGCGCGCGCTCGAGCGCGGGGCGAAGCTGATCGTGGTCGACCCGCGTCGGACGGAGACGGCGGAGTTCGCCGACCTCTGGCTCGGGATCGACGTGGGCACCGACATCGCGCTGTCGAACGCGATCGCGCACGAGATCCTGGCGAACGAGCTGGAGAACCGCTCGTTCATCGAGCGGGCGACGGAGAACTTCGAGACCTACGCCGAGAGCGTCGCCGACTGGACGCCCGAACGCGGCGCCGAGGTGACCGGGGTCCCGGCCGAGGTGATCCGCGAGGTCGCACACACGTACGCGAAAGCCGACCGGGCGATGATCTGCTGGACGCTCGGGATCACCGAGCATCACAACGCCGTCGACAACGTCCTGGCCCTGATCAACCTCGCGCTCCTCACGGGTCACGTCGGGAGGTACGGGAGCGGCCTGAACCCGCTCCGTGGGCAGAACAACGTCCAGGGCGGCGGTGACATGGGCGCGATCCCCAACAAGCTCCCGGGGTTCCAGGACATCGTGCGCGACGTCGAGGCCCGGGAGCGGTTCGAGGCCGCATGGGGCCGGGAGATCATGCCCCGCTACGGCTGGCACCTGAGCGACATGTTCGAGGCGATGGAGCGAGGCGAGCTCACGAGCGTCTACTGCATCGGCGAGAACCCGGCGAACTCGGAGGCCGACAGCCAGCATGCGACGAAGCTCCTGGAGAACCTCGACACCCTGATCGTGCAGGACATCCTCATGACGAAGACGGCCGAGATCGCCGACGTCGTGCTGCCGGCGGCGAACTCCGCCTTCGAGTCCGACGGGACCTTCACGAACTCGGAGCGACGCGTCCAGCGCGTGCGCAAGGCGCTCGACCCACCCGGGAACGCGATGGACGACATCTGGATCATCGCGCAGCTCGCGAGGCGACTCGGCTACGACTGGGGGGACCTCACCCCGAAGGAGGCATGGGATGAGCTCCGTTCCCTGTCGCCGATGCACCGAGGCATGACCTGGGAGCGTCTGGACGAGATGGGCGGCGCGCAGTGGCCGTGCTGGGACGAAGATCACCCGGGGACGCAGTACCTGCACGCCCGCCTCTGGGAGGACGACCCCGTGGACGGTCTCCAGCCGGCGCCGTTCAGCGTGGTCCTCGACGAGCCGCCGGTGGACGAACTGACCACCGAGTATCCGATCCGGCTCACCACCGGCCGCCGGCTCGACTCCTTCAACACCGGGGTGCAGACCGCTGGGTACAGCTCCCCGCTCCGCCGACCCGAAGCGATCGAGCTCTCCCAGGACGACGCGGACGACCTGGGGGTCGCGGAGGGAGAGCGCGTGCTCGTCTCGTCGAGACGCGGTGACGTCGAAGCGCCGGTCCACGTGTCGACCGCCCTCCGACAGGGTTTGGCGTTCATGACGCTGCACTTCCCTGACGAGGTCGAGACGAACCGGCTCACGATCGATGCGACCGACCCGAAGTCGGGGACGGCGGAGTTCAAGGCCACGGCGATCCGGATCGACAAGCTCGAGGTGGATGTCGCGGCGCCGATCGCGGGCGGCGCCGAGTGATGGGGGTGGCGTGGACCTCCACCTGATGGCGGCCTCTCCGACGGACCAAGAGCGCGCCGTCGTCGATGAGGTGCTCGGGCCGCCCCCCGAGGCCTTCGACGGCCGGGTCGTCCGCGGCGGCCACGAGATGCGAGCGCGTCGGACGCTCCTGCTGCCCGCGCTGCACGCGCTCCAGGGTGGGGTCGGGTGGATCAGCGAAGGCGGCTTGAACTACGTCTGCGAACGACTCACGGTGCCGCCCGCCGAGGCGTACGGGGTCGCGACGTTCTACGCGATGTTCAGCGTCGAGCCGCGACCGGCGTCCGTCGTCCACGTCTGCGACGACCTGGCGTGCAGGGTGACCGGCGGCCGAGAGCTCCTGGAGCGATGTGCCGAGCTCCGCGGTGCGGCCGCCGACGTCGTCCCGAGCCCGTGCCTCGGGCTCTGCGAACGAGCACCCGCGGTGCTCGTGCAACGAAGCGGTTCCTCCCAGAGGAACGTCACGCTCGTCGGTCCCAGCGCCGACCCACTCCACATCGCGCGGGCGATCGACGAACCGAGCGGGGGCCCGGTCGCCGACGCCGACGGGGGACCGCAGCGATCCGTTCGGCCCGCGCCGCAGATGGGGTCGCCCGCCCTCCGGCTCCTCCGACGGGTCGGTCGCGTGGATCCGTCGTCGCTCGACGACTACCGGGCGGAAGGCGGGTACGGAGCGCTGCGTCGCGCCCTCGAGCTCGGCCCCGTGGCCGCGATCCAGGAGGTCACGGACGCCAAGCTGCTCGGCCGGGGCGGCGCCGCGTTCCCGACCGGCGTGAAGTGGAAGGCGGTCTCCGAGCAGCCCGTGCAGCCCCACTACGTGATCTGCAACGCCGACGAGTCCGAGCCCGGAACGTTCAAGGATCGGGTCCTGATGGAGAGCGACCCCTTCTCGGTGATCGAAGCGCTCACGATCGCGGGGTTCGCGACCGGTGCCGATCGCGGCTTCCTCTACATCCGCGGCGAGTACCCACTGGCGACCGACCGGCTCGAGCACGCGATCGGCGAAGCCCGCCGACACGGGTTCCTCGGCGACGACGTGATGGAGCGCGGGTTCCGGTTCGACATCGAGCTGCGGCGCGGCGCCGGCGCGTACATCTGCGGCGAGGAGACGGCCCTCTTCAACTCGATCGAGGGCAAGCGCGGGGAGCCGCGCAACAAGCCGCCGTTCCCCGTGACCCATGGCGTCTTCGGGAAGCCCACCGCGATCAACAACGTCGAGACGCTCGTGAACGTGCTCCCGATCATGCAGCTCGGCGCCGAGAGCTACGCCGCCATCGGGACCGAGGGATCGACCGGACCGCGCCTGTTCTGCCTGAGCGGTCACGTCGAACGACCGGGCGTCTACGAGCACCCACACGGGATCACGCTGCGGGACGCGATCGATCTCGCCGGAGGCGTTCGGGCCGGCAAGGGTCTGAAGGCGGTGCTCCTCGGCGGCGCGGCCGGCGGCTTCGTCGGTCCGGATCGGCTCGATGTGCGTCTCACGTTCGAGGACGCCCGAGCCGGCGGCTACACCCTCGGTTCCGGTGTCGTGATGGTCTTCGACGAAGATACGGACCTGATCGATCTCTGTCTCCGGATCGCTCGCTTCTTCCGCGACGAGTCCTGCGGGCAATGCGTCCCGTGCCGGGTCGGGACGGTGCGCCAGGAGGAGGCGCTCCATCGGCTCGTCTCGGGCCGGACGGTCGGCACGCCGGCCGATGAGCTCGCCCTCCTCCAGGACATCGGCGCCGTGATGCGGGACGCGTCGATCTGCGGGCTCGGTCAGACGGCGGCGAGCGCGATCCAGTCGGCGGTCTCCGCCTTCGGCCTGTTCGACGGGAGCGTCGCGTGAGCGCCGTGCCGGTGGCCCCGCCCCGCCGGTTGCTCGACGTGGAGATCGACGAACGCGCCGTTCGCGTCCCGGAGGGCTCGACGATCCTGGATGCGTGCCGCGCGCAGGGCGTGGACACGCCGACGATGTGCTACGCCGACAACCTCACCCCCGTGAACGCGTGCCGCGTGTGCGTCGTCGAGCTCGAAGGCGCTCGCACGCTCGTCCCCGCCTGTTCTCGGCCCGTCGAGGCCGGCATGAAGGTCCGGACGGACACCGATCGCGTCCGTCATTCCCGCAAGCTCGTCATGGAGTTCCTCGCATCGAGCGTGGACACGTCCCTGGCGTCGAACGAGTGGCAACGGTGGCAGCTCGCGTACGAGGCCGACCCCGGCCGGTTCGGAGCCGCGATGCCGCCGATGGAAGCGGGAGACCGCGATGCGAGGGATTCCGGCCACCACCAGGTCCCCGGCGATCCCTTGCTCGCGGAAACCGTGGAGCAGCCGGTGAAGGTGGACAACGACCTCTACGTCCGCGACTACGCCCGGTGCGTCCTCTGCTACAAGTGCGTCGAGGCCTGCGGCACGGACGCCCAGCACACCTTCGCGATCGCGGTCGCGGGTCGCGGGTTCGATGCCCGGATCTCGACCGAGTACTCGGTTCCGCTGGACGCGTCGGCGTGCGTCTACTGCGGCAACTGCATCGGGGTGTGCCCGACCGGCGCCCTCATGTTCAAGAGCGAGCACGACATGCGCGCGGCCGGGACCTGGGACGAAGAGGCGCAATCGGTCACGAACACGATCTGCCCGTACTGCGGCGTCGGGTGTGAGCTGGAGGTCCACGTCCAGGACAACGCGATCGTGAAGGTGAGCTCGCCGGCCGATCACGACGTGACGAACGGTCATCTGTGCATCAAGGGCCGGTTCGGGTTCCAGTACGTGCAGCGTCGCCGGCGTGACCGCGACTGAGGTCGTCGTGAGCACCGCCGGGATCGTCCTCGCGGGCGGCGGCTCCAACCGGTTCGGCTCCGACAAGCTCCGCGCGCGGTACCGAGGGCGGCCGCTCATGCACCACGCGATCGCACGGGTGAGCGAGGTTTGCCGGGAGGTCGTCGTGGTCCTGGCCCCGGCCGACGACGGTGGCGATCTCCCGTCCGGCGTCCTCCTGGCACACGACTCGACCGAGGGGGAAGGTCCGCTCGCCGGGCTCCACGCCGGGTTGCTCGCGGCCGTGCGGTCCGACGTGGCGGTCGTCGTCGCGGGCGACATGCCGGACGTCCCGGTCGTCGTGCTGCAGGAGCTGATCGACGCGCTGGGGTCGGAGGAGCACGATGCCGCCGCCCTGGCGACCGGCGACGGTCGTGCGCCCGTCCCGGTCGCCCTTCGGACCTGGCCGGCGGCCGATGCGGTCCACACGCTGCTGCACGCCGGTCGCCGCCGTCTCGGCGACGTCCTGGACGTGATGCGAACCGGTGTGGTGCCGGAGGCTCGCTGGACCGAGCTCGACCCCGAGCACCGCTCGCTGTTCGACGTGGACGAACCGACCGACCTGGAGCGCTAGGCTGCCGCGGATGTCCCACGTCGACCCGATCCATGTCGGTCGCATCGAGGTCCGGACGATCTGCGAAGGCTGGGGGGCACTCGCGCTCGCCGACGAGCTGCCCGGGCGGAGCGTCGACTGGAACGGCGAGCGCGAGCGCCGGCCGTGGGCCTTCGACGGCGACGGATCCTGGCCGTGGCACGTGCACGGCTTCGTCGTGACGATGCCGTCGGGGACGCGCGTCGCGGTCGACGTCGGGGTGGGCGATTTCCCGCCGTACGCCCCGTGGGTCGACTCGACGCCCGGGGCGTGGGACCCGATCCGTGAAGAGGATGTCCGCCACGTGATCGTGACCCACCTCCACGCGGACCACGCCGGCGGCACGGTGATCGGTGGCGCTCCGGCGTTCCCCAACGCGACGGTCCACGTGCACGAGGCCGACTGGTCGTACTTCGCGGGGAGCACCGACGAGGACTACGTCGCGAGGCACCCGATGAGCGCGCTGCTCGAGCTCGGGATGCTGTCGATCACCGACCGCGACCACGAGATCGTCCCGGGCGTTCGCGTCCGTCACTCACCCGGCCACACCCCCGGGCATCGGAGCGTGGTCGTCCGCGACGGTGAGGACGTCCTTCTGCTCACCGGGGACCTGCTGCACACCCCGACGCAGGTCGAGCACCCCGAGTGGTGGTCGTCGCACGACGACGACCCGCAGCTGGCGTCGGCGGCGCGGCGGATCCTGCTCTGGCGCGCGGGCCACGACGGCTGGCGGGTCGGCGTTCCGCACTTCGCGCGTCCGTTCGGACGTGTGGGCCCGCGCGGCTGGCTGGAGTAGCATCACGCCCCGAAGAGCGGGGCCCGTGGCAACGCACGTGCCCCTCGGGCAACTTCCCGCGCATCAGAAGATCTTCCAGCGGAAAGGATGTCTGAGATGCCACGCCGTGTGCTGATCATGGGGGCCGCCGGTCGCGACTTCCACAACTTCAACGTCGTCTACCGGAACGATCCCTCCGTCGAGGTGGTCGCGTTCACCGCGACGCAGATCCCGTTCATCGACGACCGGCGGTACCCGCCGTCGCTGTCGGGGGCGCGGTATCCCGACGGGATCCAGATCCACGACGAGTCGGAGCTCGTGCCGCTGATCGAGCAGCTGGACGTCGACGAGGTCGTGTTCAGCTACTCGGACGTGAGCCACGAGTACGTGATGCACGAAGCGTCGACCGTGCTGGCGGCGGGTGCGAGCTTCGCGCTCCTCGGCCCCGACGCAACGATGCTGCAGCCGACGGTCCCGACGGTCGCGGTGACGGCCGTCCGGACCGGCGTTGGGAAGTCCCAGACGACCCGCGCGATCGCCGCGGCGCTCAAGGACGCGGGCAAGCGCGTGGTGGCCGTCCGGCACCCGATGCCCTACGGCGACCTCGCCGCGCAGCGCGTCCAGCGCTACGCGGAGCTCGCGGACCTGGACCGCTACGACTGCACGATCGAGGAGCGCGAGGAGTACGAGCCCCACATCACGTCCGGCACCGTGATCTACGCCGGGGTCGACTACGGCGCGATCCTCGAGCAGGCACAGGCGGAGTGCGACGTGCTGTTGTGGGACGGCGGGAACAACGACCTGCCCTTCTACCGCCCGAACGTGTGGATCGCCCTCGTCGATCCGCTCCGGGTCGGTCACGAGCTCCGGTACCATCCGGGCGAGACGAACCTCCGTGCCGCGGACGTCATCGTCATCAACAAGATGGATTCGGCCACCCCCGAGCAGGTCGCGCAGCTCGAGGCCACGATCGCCGAGGTCAACCCGCACGCGACGGTCGTGAAGGCGAACTCGAAGGTGACGGCCGACGATCCCGACGCGATCCACGGCAAGCGCGTGCTCGTGGTCGAGGACGGGCCGACGCTCACGCACGGCGAGATGAAGATCGGCGCCGGCGTCGTCGCGGCGCAGCGCTTGGGCGCCGCCGAGATCGTCGATCCGCGCCCATGGGCGATCGGCACGATCGCCGAGACCTTCGAGAAATACGACGTCGGCGCGGTGCTCCCGGCCATGGGCTACAGCGACGGGCAACTCGATGAGATGGCCAAGATCATCGATGCGGCGGACGTGGACCTGGTGGTCATCGGGACGCCGATCGACCTGCGCCGGGTGATCGACATCCGCAAACCCGCGGTGCGCGTGCGCTACGACCTCGACCCACTCCCGGACTCGCCGCAGCTCGCGGACATCCTCGCTCCCGTCCTGTAGGAGGCTCGATGGATCGCGTCGTCGTCGCCCTGGGCGGCAACGCGCTGCTCCGCCGTGGCGCCGAGGACACGTACGAGGAGATGTTCCGGGCCGCGCGCGGCGCCGCCGAGCGGATCGCCGAGATCGCCGCCGAGGGGTGGGAGGTCGTGGTCACCCACGGCAACGGCCCGCAGGTCGGGCGCATCCTGATCCAGCAGGAGGCGGCGGCGAAGCAGGTCCATCCGATGCCCCTCGACGTCTGCGGCGCCGAGTCACAAGGGCAGATCGGCTATCTGCTCCAGGTGACGATCGGCGACGTCTTCTTCGAACGCGGCATGGAGCGTCCGGTCGTCACGATCCTCACGCTCACGCGCGTCCGCGCGAACGACCCCGCCTTCCGCCGGCCGACCAAGTTCGTCGGCCCGTTCTTCACCGAGGCGCGCGCGAAGCACCTGGAAGAGCGACGGGGATGGTCGATGAAGGCGGACCCCCACGGGGGGTGGCGACGCGTCGTGCCGAGCCCGAGGCCATACTCGATCGTCGAGACCCCCGTGATCACCCAGCTCGTGTCCTCCGGGGCGATCGTGATCGCGAGCGGCGGGGGAGGCGTGCCGGTGGTCGAGAAGGGCCCGCGTCTGATCGGCAAGGAGGGCGTCGTGGACAAGGACCTCGCCGCGGCGATCCTCGCGACGGAGGTCGCCGCGTCCGTCCTGCTGATCCTGACCGACGTCCCCAAGGTGCAGCGCGGCTACGGGTCGCTGATGCCTGAGGACCTCGACCGACTCACGGTCGACGAGGCGCGGCGCATGCTGAAGGCGGGGGAGTTCGGCGCGGGGTCGATGGGGCCCAAGGTCGAGGCGGCGCTCGGCTTCGTCGAGGCGGGTGCGGGTCGCGCGGTGATCGCCGATCTCGACCAGTCACTTGAGGCGCTCGCTGGCAGGGCGGGCACCGAGGTCGTCGCGGGCTAGCGCCGGAGCGGCCGGCCCGGGTTCCGGAACTGCTGCACGATCACGAACAGGGCGAACGCGCCTACGAGCCCGACGAGCGTCACGAGCAAGCCGAGGAAGATCGCCTCGAGCCACCCCAGGTGCTGGGGGATCAAGACACCGAGCATGGGCCAAGGATAGCCGCGGGTCCGACCGCCTGGCCCCTCGTGGACCGTACGCTGTCACCCGTGAAGATCGGCATCCTTACCGGCGGCGGCGACGTCCCTGGGCTGAACGCGTGCATCAAGGCCGCGGTCAACCATGCCTCGTCGGAAGGGCATCAGGTCGTCGGGATCCGGCGAGGCTGGGGCGGGCTCCTGGCGATCGACCCGTCCAACCCGCTGTCGGTCCAGGTCAACACGATCCCGCTCGATCCCGGCGTCGTGCGGACGATCGACCGCACCGGCGGGACCTTCCTGCACACGTCCCGCACGAACCCCGCACGGGTCATGCCGGCGGACGAACCGCCGTTCCTCCGCGACGGGCGGGACGATGAGGGGCCGCGGGATCACACCGGTCACATCCTGGAGGTCGTCGACCAGCTCGGGCTCGCGGCGCTCTTGCCGATCGGCGGTGACGACACGCTCTCGTTCGCGCTGCGGCTCCACACCGAGGGCGTTCCGGTCGTTGCGATCCCGAAGACGATGGACAACGACGTGCACGGGACCGACTACTGCATCGGTTTCTCGACGGCGGTCAGCCGGACCGTCAACTTCGTCCATCAGCTCCGCACCTCCGCCGGCTCTCACGAGCGGATCACGGTCGTCGAGGTCTTCGGTCGCAACAGCGGAGAGACCTCGCTCATGTCCGCGTACCTCTCCGGGGTCGACCGGGCGGTGATCTCGGAGGTGCCGTTCGACCCGGACCGGCTCGCGAAGCTGCTGATGGGAGACAAGCGGGAGAACCCGAGCAACTACGCCATGATGACGATCAGCGAGGGCGCGTCCGTGATCGGCGGCATGGTCGTCGAGACCGGCGACGCGGACGCCTATGGGCACCGCAAGCTCGGTGGCATCGGGCAGCAGACGACCGACCTCCTCCGGGAGCGCACCGGCGAGGGGATGATCTATCAGCAGCTCGGCTACCTGATGCGCTCGGGCTCGCCCGATTCCCTCGACCTGATGGTGGCGTTCAACTACGCGCTGCTGGCGACGGACCTGGTCCTGCGTGGGGCGTCGGGCCGGCTCGTCGCCCTGCGGGGCGGGAACTACACGGATGTGCCCCTGACCCTCACCGGCGAAGGGCAGAAGCGGGTCGACGTCGACGCGCTCTACGACGTCGACGCGTACCGGCCGAAGCTCCGCGAGGTCGAGGGGCAGCCGATGTTCCTGTCCTGAGTAGACTGCCGCGATGCCGCGGTACCGGGTGGATCTGCGATCCGACACGGTCTCGACCCCGTCGCCCGCGATGCGCCGCGCGATGGCGGATGCCGAGGTCGGCGACGCGTGGTACGGCGACGACCCCACGGTCAACCGGCTCCAGGAACGCGCCGCCGAGCTGACCGGTAAGGAGGCAGCGCTCTACGTCGCGACCGGGACGATGGCCAACCAGATCGGCGTGCGGCTCCACACCACCGGCGCCGGGCACCTGGTCGCGGCCGAGGAACGCGCGCACGTGGCGACGGTCGAGATGATGACGAGCGCCGTCCTGGCGGGGATCGCCTTCCGCACGGGGACGGACTCCCCTAGGGGGTACATGACCGCCGGCCTTGCGCGAAGGCTGCTGGAGCCGGACGAGGCGTTCGACGTCGAGGTGGTCGACCTTCTGGCGGTCGAGAACTCCGTCGGAGGCTACGGGGGCACGGTGCTGCCGGCCGAGGAGCTCCGCAAGGTGCGCCAGATCACGACCGAGGCGGGGGTGCCCGTCCACATGGACGGCGCACGGATCTGGAACGCCGCGGCCGCTCTCGACGTGCCCGTCACGGAGTGGACGTCCCAGGTCGACACGGTCATGTTCTGTCTCTCGAAGGGTCTCGGGGCCCCCGTGGGTTCGCTCGTGTGCGGGTCGGCGGAGCAGATCCGCGAGGCGCGCCGGATCTGGATCCTCTACGGCGGCGCCTGGCGACAGGCCGGGATCATCGCCGCCGCCGGCCTCGTGGCGCTGGACGAGGGCCGCGCGAGGATCCCCGAGGATCACGCACGGGCTCGGCGGCTCGCCGGAGCGATCGCGGAGATCGCCCCCGGAGCCGTCGATCCGGACATGGTCGAAACGAACATGGTCTTCGTGCACACGGAAGCGGTGGGGCTGGACGTGCTCGAGACGATCGGGCGCCTCGCGGCCCTCGGTGTGGGCGCGGTGCCGGTCCCCGGCGCCGTGCGCATGGTGACCCACGTCGACGTCGACGACGAGGGGATCGGCACGGCGATCGATGCGTGGCGGTCCATCCTCACGAGCGCTGTGAAGGAGTCTTGATGGGTCTGTTCCAGAAGTCGTACCCGCCGGAGATCGCCGCCCGCGTCCCTCCCGGACAGCGGCTCGTGAAGACGTGGCCGGTCCTGCACTACGGGGGGATCCCCAAGTTCGACGGCGCCAACTGGGATCTTCAGGTGAGTGGGCTCGTCGAGAACCCCTTCACGCTGTCGTACCAGGAGCTCCGATCCCTGCCCAACGTCACGGTCGACGCCGACATGCACTGCGTGACCGGCTGGACCACCCTCGACAACACGTGGGAAGGCGTCTCGTTCCGCACGATCCTGGAGAGAGCGAAGCCGCAGCCCGCCGCCAAGTGGGTGACCGCGCACGGCGCCAACGGCTACACGTCCGATCTGTCGTTGGAGGCGATGGACGACGACGACGTGCTGCTCGCCTGGCGGAACCACGGGGAGGACCTGACGCCCGAACACGGGTGGCCGCTGCGGCTCGTCGTCCCCAAGCGCTACGCGTGGAAGTCGGCCAAGTGGCTCACGGGCCTGGAGTTCACCGAGAAGAACCTTCGCGGGTTTTGGGAGGTGCGCGGCTACCACGTGCACGCGGAACCGTTCGCGGAGGAGCGGTACAGCTACCAGGAGGGGCCTCGGGCCGAGCTCGAGCCGTAGCTCAGGCGGCCATGAACAACGTGATCGTGTCGCCGGCGTGGACGGTCGTGCCCGCCGTCGGCGTCTGGCTGATCACGTACGTCGCGGACGTGCCCGGGATGTTGAAGAAGGTGACCCGCAGCCCGTACTCGTGCGCCCGCTGTTGCGCCGCGTCCGCGGTCAGCCCCGAGAAGCTGGGGACCGGGAACTCCTCCGGCCCCTGGGAGACCGTGATCGTTACCGGCGCGCCGTAGGCGGTTGGCGTCGCCTCGCCCGGGTCGACCTTGATCACGATCCCGCGGGCGAACTGATCCGAGTACGCGACCTGGACGACCGGGACGAAGCCCGCGTCGCGGAGCTTCGTCTCGGCGCGGTCTTGGGTCTTCCCGACGACCCCGGGGATCGGCACCGGCGCGTGGCCCTTGCTGACCCACAGGTTCACGGGGCTCCCGGTCGGCGCCTTGCCTTCCGGATCCTGGCGGACCACGTGGCCGTCCTCGACGGACTCGCTGTAGACGTGCTCGATGTTGCCAACCTCGAGGCCGGCATCGTGGAGCGCCGAGGTCGCCTGATCGACGGTCTTTCCGGTGATGTCGGGGACCTGGACCGGAGGCGGACCGAGCGACGGGACCAGCGTGACCGTCTCCCCTTCCTTCAGGTCGGTGCCCGCCGGCGGATCGACCGCGAGCACGGTGCCCTTCACGGTTCCGGTCTCGTACTGCCCCTTCGCTTCCACCACGGCGAACCCAAGCGAACCCAGCTGCGAGGTCGCCTGTCCGACGTCGGTCCCCACCACGTTGGGGATCGTGTGGCTGTGGGGGATCAGGTAGGCCCAGGCGCCGTACGCGGCGGTCGCGAGGATAGCGACCGCCGCCACCACCGCGACCCAGCGGCGCCACCGGCGTCGCTGGCTCCGCTGGACGCGGGGGATCGTCTCGGTGACGGTCGCCGCCGCCGTCTCCGGGGGCGGCGACGGTCGCTCGACCTCGGGGATGTCCTGCACGAGGTCGCCGAGCGGCCGGGCGCGGGGGAGCGAGGCCGAGAACGTCGCTAGGTCGCCTCGCATCGCGGCGGCCGACTCCGGCCGCATCTCGCGGGCGGGATCGGTGGCGCTCAGGACGAAGCCGTCGAGATCGTCGCCGGTCTCCGGCGCCGACCTCGACGGCGGCGGGACCCGATCCGAGAGGTGCTGGTACGCGATCGCCATGGGCGTCTCGCCCGAGTACGGGAGCTCTCCCGTGAGCAGCTCGTAGGCCACGATCCCCAACGAGTAGAGGTCGGACCGCGGATCCGCGGGCTCGCCACGGATCTGCTCGGGCGCCAGGTACTGGACGGTTCCGGTGACCGCGCCGGCCCGCGTGTTCTTCGCATCGGCGAACGCCCGCGCGAGCCCGAGGTCCGTGAGCTTCACGACCCCGTCGTTCGTGATCAGGATGTTCTCGGGCTTGAGGTCGCGGTGGACGATGCCTCGCGCGTGGGCGTGCTCGAGTGCCGCGAGCGTCTGCCGGAGGATCTCCGCCGCCTGTGCGGGCTGGAGCCTGCCGCCGGCGTTGAGGAGCTCGCGCACCGATCGGCCCTGCACGTACTCCATGACCATGTAATAGACGCCGTCGACGGCTCCCCAGTCGTAGACGGCGACGATGTTCTGATGGTTGAGGGTCGCCGCCGCGCGCGCTTCGCGGCGGAAGCGCTCGACGAACCCCTGGTCGCTCGCGAGGGACCGGTGCAAGACCTTGACCGCGACCTCGCGCGCGAGGACCGCATCGTGCGCACGGAAGACCTCGCCCATGCCCCCGGCGGCGATCCGCTCCAGCACGTGGTAGCGCCCGTCGAGGGTCACGAGCGTCCGGCCTCGACCGGACGCCGAGGCCATCGGCTGTGTCATGCTCTTGGACATCGGCCTCCCGTTCGGGGAAGCGCTCAAGCTGGGAGGAGCGCGTCCGGAGGCATCCTAAGGCCAAGGGAGCCCGGAACCGTGCAGCCACTGCGACCGACGCCGGACGAGA
>JBKOUM010000180.1:0-14193 GCA_046723385.1 Actinomycetota bacterium | reverse complement strand
ACAACGTTGGTTTGGCGCATGGCTACAGGGCGCTGAGGATCGGCGAGGGCCTGATGATCATCTCCGCCGGCGTCTACATGCTGACCACGAAGAACGAGTTCTTCCGCTACGACGCGTTCATCTACATGTTCACGGCATCTGCTGGGCTGATCTTCTCGTACCTGCTGTACGTGTCTGGGCTGATCCCCCGCTTCCTCGCGCTGCTGGGCCTGGTCGGCTACACCTCCTTGGCCATCGGCATCCCCGTGACCCTGATGAGCACGGTGCGGCTCGATGAAGGGTGGGGTCTCATATTCGTCGCGGCGGGCGCAGTTTTCGAGCTCGTCGTTCCGCTGTTGCTGATCATCAAGGGGTTCTCGACCGGGGCGAAAGAGCCCCGGCTAGGTGGCGACCACCTTTCGGATCCCGTCGAGCCAATCGCAATCCCTATCTCGGCTTGACGAGCGCTGCTCCACGCCGCTAGGTTCCACGTCGAGGAGTCGCTGGGGCCTTCGGGTTCCGGCGGCTCCTCACTTTTCCTGCACCCTCGCGTCCGAGTATCGCCACGGCAGGGAGCCCAGAAGTGTTATTGGACATCATTGACCACGGTCAACGTGGTGGTGCTCTCGGACAGCGTCGCGGCGGATCCGGTCGTACGCCGGATGCCGTCGGGTGACGAGGTCACAGAGCTCCGGCTCTCCGTTCCGGAGGCGAGAGAGCGCCTCCTCCACCCTCCCAGTCGAGCGGTGGCGTGCCGGGCTCCCTGCACGCTGACCGCGTGACCGGTACGCAACCATCGCTTCGTGGCTCTCGTCGAGTCCACGTCGTTATGTCCATCGTGCGCACGTAGAGCGATCGACACCCCGAGCGGACTATGCGCACCCTGCGTCGTCGCACGGGCGACCGAGCTCTACGCCGAGCGTGACCGCTCCGCGGTTCAGGTCCGTTGGTTCGCGTGGTCGGAACGCACCTCGCAGCCCGACGTGGATCTCGTGCGGCTACGCCAACAGAGACACCGCCTCCGGGAGACCGTCCGCCCACGCGAGCCTGCACCGGCCGACGTGGATCCGTGGGTGCTCGCAGACCAGGCCGTCAGGGCGCTCGGCCGCGTCCGATCGGCGCTCCCACGAACGTCGGCCCGCGTCGAGGACCTCGAGCAGGCCATCGAGCTCGTGCGGCGTCTGGCGTGGGGACCTGACGACTGAGGTTCGTGGGCGTCCTAGCGGCGTTCTAGGCTCTCGCTCATGGCGACCTTGGCCGCGTACTCGGCGATGATGCAGCGCGATCGGAAACGCGAGGGTCTGAGGGTCTGTCGGGCGGCCTGGTTGGTCGGAGTCAGCGTCCGTGAGTATCGAGAGATCGAGGCCGGAGACCGCATGCCGAGCTTGGATACGTATCAACGGATCTGCAAGCTGTACGGGTGGCCGCAGACGTTCGTTGGAGCTGGGTGTTCGGGTCGAGAGAGACTGAATCGGACTCGGCCGCGTCCCCCTTTGTTCGCCGAGCTTAGGCCGAGAGCACGGCGTCCAGCTTTACGCCGTGTTGTCCTCCAAGAACGTCAATCCGCCTGCCGTCGTCGCATTGGTCAGCAGCGCTCACCCAAGGGGAAGCGGATCGAGTGAGTCGGTCCGTCGTCCACGCGGACGTTGAGCGCGTAGCATCCAGGACCGGCAGCGATGAGGCCACCGTTGAACTGGGTCGCTCGCTCGATGTCGCATGAGAGAAACCTCACCCCGGGGTCCCCTTCGGCCACGCGATACCGGCCCGTCGTCTTCCAGGCCGACGGATCGTAGAGCAACCCGAGCCGGTCGCGGAGCGACGTTGGGACAGTGAGCGTGACGCTCCTACCCGGATCGACGACGGCGAGCACCTTCAGTGCCAGGAACCGATCTCCCCGTGCCCCGAAGATCTGGGCGGTCGCGTCCGCGTAGTCGGACAAGAACACGAGCTTGAGCGGCCCAACGACCGTCGCGTCCGTCAACAGATGCTTGTCGAGATTATCGTGTACATCGCTCCCACACTCTCGCTCGAAGATCGCGGACCGGGTGGAAACATCGACGCTGGGTGAATCGGCGGAGGGACGCACTGCGAGCGAAGGAGATATCGATGTCGTCGTGCAGGCAGCGCAAAGCAACGCAAACAGAAGGGCCGTGGGCGTCACTCCACTCACCACCGTTTTCCTACGTGTCGAGCAGCCAGATAGGCTTCTGGTTCTAGCCCGATCGACGACGACTTCCGAGTACTGTCGAAACGCTGAACCCGAAGGCACGGGGTGATCTCTGCCGCGTCCTCATCTGCGACTAGACCGACCGCGACGCGATCTCCTCGCGGCTGATGCGCTACCGCGACGAGAACGGGCAGCGCTGGGCCGACGTCATCGACTTACTGACGATGTACCCGGAGGCGCGACGCTCAGTTGTGCGCGTGCTCGGGGAGTTAGAAGCGTCGCCGAGCAGCTGATTTCTAGCTCCAACCGGATCTGCTGCCACGTTTGCTGCCAGTCCGTAGCGCACGGGCCGGGATGCACCCGGACGACGCAGGACGACGAACCCTATCCGACCTGCGGCAATCGGCTGACCCCGGACGGTCCGGCACCGGAAAGGACGTGGGTGCGAGGACTCAAAATCCCGTGGGCTTCGGCCCATGAGGGTTCGACCCCCTCTCCCGGCACCCATCACACCACGTGCGCTTCGCCGATCACGGAGCCCGACGCGAACCGATCCAGGGACAACGCGCGGATGTCGACCGAACGCGCCGATCCGTCGACGACCGCCTCGGCCACGACCTTCCCCACGATCGGTCCGTGCTGGAACCCGTGACCGCTGAACCCCGCCGCGATCCACAGCCCGGGGGTGGTGGACGCCGGCCCCACGATCGGATGGCGATCGGGCGTCATCTCGTACAGACCCGCCCAGGACGAGCGGACGCCCGCGTCCGCGACGGGCGGGAAGACCTCGATCGCCCGTGGGATCAGCTCCGTGCTCACGAAGCGATCGTCGACCGCCGTGTCGAACGAGGGCCGGTCGTCCCCGGCCATCCCCATCAGGACGCCATCGCCCTCGCGGTGGAAGTAGAACGAGCTGTCCGCGTCGATCACGAGCGTCCGGCGCGCCGGGACGCCGTCGAACGCGCCCGTCGTCACCACGACCCGGGGGACCGGCTCGATCGGAAGGTCCACCCCGGCGGTGGCCGCGAGCGCCCCCGACCACGCGCCCCCCGCGCGGACGACGGCGCTCGCGGCCACCGCGCCCCGGTCGGTCCGGACGCCGACGACCGCTCCGCCACCGTCGCGCTCGATCGCATCGACCTTGGCTCCGAGGACGAAGGTGGCCCCTTCCCGCCGCGCGATCGTCGCGTACCCGAGCGTCAAGGCCGAGGGGTCCGCGATCCCATCGTCCGGACCGAAGGTCGCGCCGACCAGCCCGTCGACCTCGATGCCCGGCACGAGCGCCGCGGTTCCTTCGGGGTCGAGCACCTCGACCGGCGCCCCCAGCGACCGTTGGAGTTCCACGCCGCGGAGGAAGCGCTCCCAGGTCGCGTCCTCGCGAACCAGGAACAGGTAGCCGTCCTGCGAGACGGGAACGGCGATGCCGTGCTCCGCGGCGAAGCCGAGGATCATGGGAACGCTCGCCTGCGAGAGGCGCACGTTCACCTCGCTCGTGAACTGCTGGCGGAAGCCGCCCGCGCAGGCCCCCGTGGAGCCACGCCCGACCGCCTCCTCTTCGTCCAGCACGACCACGCGACCGGCCCCGGCGGCGGCCAGGTGGTACGCGGCGGAGCACCCGACGATGCCCGCGCCGACCACGACGACGTCGGCGCCGGGCGGAAGCTCTCCGGTGCTCATCGGGCGGCCCTCAGCCGGCGGCGTCCATGGCCGCCCGAGCGACGACCAGGTCCTCGAACGCCATCCCGACCGACTCGAACACCGTGACGTCGTCGTCCGCGGTGCGGACCACCGCGCCGCGGACGACCTCCGCCAGATCTGCGCGGATGTGATCCGCGCCGATCACCCCCTCCTGGATGGGGATCAGCACGTCGCCCGCCTCCGCCATCGCGACCTCACGCGTCTCGACGACCACCTTCGCCCGCCGGATCGTCTCCGTGTCCAGCTCCCGGTCGTTCGGAAGGTACGCCCCAACGGCGTTGACGTGCGCGCCGGCCGCCAGGACCTTGCCGTCGAACACCGGCACGGCGGAGGTCGTGCACGTGCACACGAGGTCCGCGTCCACGACCGCCTCGGCCGACCCCACGGAGGCTCGCAGGCCGATCCTGGCCGCCCGCTCGGCGAGCGCCGCGGCCGGCTCGGCCGACCGCGACACCACGACGACCTCCTCCACGGGGTGCACGGCCGTCATCGCCTCGAGGTGAGCGGCTGCCTGGACCCCGGCGCCGAACAGGACGAGCCGGATGGCGTCCGGCCGTGCCAGATGCCGCGTCGCGAGGCCGCTCACGGCCGCTGTCCGGAGCGCCGTGAGCTCCGTCCCATCGATCACGGCCTCGGGGCGCTGCGTCTCCAAGTCGAAGAGCACGTAGAGACCGTGGAGGAACGGCAGGCCGCGCTGCGGGTTGGACCGGGACAGCGTGACCAGCTTGACCCCGACGCCGCTCCGGCCGGCGGCCGGCATCATGAGGAGCGTCCCCGACGGCGTCGCGAGCGACGAGCGGAGCGGAGTCCCGAGGGAGGGATCCTCCTCGCGGAACGCGGCTTCGAGGGCGTCGATCGCGACCCGCATGGAGACCAACCGCCGGAGCTCTCCGGCGTCGATCGTCCTGATCACAGCTCGCCCAGGTACGCCTGCCGCATCAACGGATCGTCGAGCAGATCGTTCGCGGCGCCGCTCAGGACGATCTCGCCGGTCTGCAGGACGTACCCTCGGTCGGCGATCGACAACGCCATGTTGGCGTTCTGTTCCACGACGAAGATCGTCCTGCCCAGCGAGCGGATCCGCTGGATGATGTCGAACACCTGCTCAACGAGCACCGGCGAGAGTCCCATCGACGGCTCGTCCATCAGGAGCACCTTCGGGTCGGACATGAGCGCGCGACCCATCGCAACCATCTGCTGCTCTCCCCCCGAGAGCGTCCCCGCCTTCTGCTTCAACCGCTCACGCACCCGGGGGAACGTCTCGAAGACCTGCTCACGGTCGGCCGCGATCTTGTCCTTGTCTCGTCGGAGGTACGCGCCCAACTCGAGGTTCTCGGCCACGGTCATGTTGTGGAAGAGCCGTCGGTTCTCCGGGACCATCGACACACCGCGTGAGACGATCTCGGTCGTGGTCAGACCGTTCGTGACGTCGCCGTCGATCAGCACGGACCCGCTGCTGGGATGCACGTACCCGAGGATCGTCTTGAGGGTCGTCGTCTTCCCGCTCGCGTTCCCGCCCAACAGGCACACCATCTCGCCGGCGAAGATCTCGACGTTCACGTCGCGGAGGACCGAGACGAGCCCGTAGTGCGTGCTGACGTCGCGCAGCTCGAGGACCGGCGCCTTCCCGGCAACCTCGGTCGGGGCGAGGCCCGCCACGTCAGCCGACCGCCTTGGTCCCCAGGTACGCCTCGATCACCCGTTCGTGCCCCGCGACGTCGTCGTAGGAGCCCTCCGCGATCTTCTTGCCGTAGTCGCACGCGATCACGCGATCGGAGACGCCCTTGACGACGCGCATGTCGTGCTCGATCACGAGGATCGTCAGGCCGAGCGTGTCTCGCATGCGGACGATGTGATCGCGCAGCTCGATCGTCTCGCGCGGGTTCATCCCCGCGGTCGGTTCGTCCAACAGCAGGAGCGAAGGCTCGGTCGCGAGCGCACGCGCCATCTCGAGCCGGCGGCGGTTCGCGTACGACAGGGAGAAGGCGGGTTGGTCCTGCCGGTACCCGGCGAGCCGGGAACCGAAGAAGGCGAGGGCGCTCGACGCTCGTTCGCGGATCCGCCGCTCCTCGTGCCGGGTGGCCGGGGTTCGGAAGATCGCACCCACGACGGTCGCCCGCGACCGGCAGTGCTGACCCACCATCGCGTTCTCCAGGACCGTCATGTTCGGGAAGAGGTGGACGGTCTGGAACGTCCTGGCGATCCCGAGCTTCGTGATCTGGTTCGGCGTCAGTCCCACGAGGCTCTGTCCGCGGAACACGACGTCGCCTTCGTCGGGTGCGTACAGCCCCGTGATCACGTTGAAGACCGTGCTCTTGCCCGCCCCGTTCGGTCCGATGATGCTCAGGATCTCGCCCTGTTCGACCGTGAAGTCGAGGCCGCTCAGCGCGTACAGACCGCCGAAGTGCTTCGAGACGCCTCGCACCTCGAGCAGGTTCATCCGGAGCCCTCTCCGACCGGCGTGGTCGGTGCGGAGACGTGCTCGTCCTCGGCGAGCTCGCTCGCCCATCTGTCCTGCGCGACGTCCTCCTCTTCGAGCTCACGCGACCGCCGGATGTTCGGGATGAGGCCCTGCGGACGCAGGATCATGATCGCCATCAGGACGGCTCCGTAGAAGAGCAGGCGGTACTGTTCGAACTCAGAGAGCACGCCGGGGATCCCGATCAGCACGAGGGCCCCGACGATGACGCCCGGGATGCTCCCCATGCCGCCCAGGATCACGACCGCGAGGGCCGTGATCGAGACCAGGATCGTGAAGCTCGCGTTGTTCAGCGCGCCGATCTGGATCGCGAACAGCGCCCCACCGAGCGAGCCGACCGCTCCGCCCATGGCGAAGGCGAGCAGCTTGTACCTGACCGTGCTCACGCCGACCGCCTCCGCGACCTGTTCATCCTCCCGCATCGCGTTCCACGCCCGCCCCACCCGGGAGTCGGCCAAACGCCACGAGACGTAGACGGCCAACAGACAGAACGCGAGGACGAGGAAGTAGAAGTGCTGCGTATCTCGGAAGTCGAGCGAACCGATCGGCGCCGCTGGGATGGCCGTGAGCCCCTGGGTCCCACCGAAGATCCCCTTGAGCCAGTCGGACGTGAACAGGACGCGGGCGATCTCCCCGAAGCCGAGCGTGACGATCGCCAGGTAATCTCCGCGCAGCCGGAGGACCGGCGCACCGATCAGGACGCCGACGAGGGCGGCGACCGCGACGACGATCGGCACGGCGACGAAGAAGGACAGGTGCAGCGAGAACGACGGCGGCGCGAAGCCGGCGGTCGTGATCCGCGAACCCCCCGTGAGGATCCCGGTCGCGTAGGCCCCCACCGCGAAGAACGCCACGTAGCCGAGGTCGAGGAGCCCGGCGTACCCGACGACGATGTTGAGGCCGAGCCCGAGCAGGACGTAGATCCCGACCGAACCGAGGATCTGGGCCGTGATCGATCCGACGAGGAACGGCAGCACCGCCAGGACCCCGCCGATCACCAGCAGGAGCACCAACCGGACCCGCTTCTCGGTCGCCGGGGTGCTCCGCGTGCGCGCGAGGACGGTGGATCGGTTCGCACGCCAGGCGAAGGTCACGCCGAACGTCACGACCGCGACGATGACGGCGCCCGCCCACGTGAGCCCAAGGGTGACGACGCCGTACAGCCAGTCGTCGCGGAGCCCGAGCTCGGCCAGTGACGGGTGCACGATCCGGCGGAGCAAGCCGAGCGCGACCACGGCGCTCGCCGCCACGATCGTCGGAACCCGGATCCGATCCGGGGCCCACGCCACGATCCCCCCGATCGTTGCGAGGACGACCTCGGCAAGGACACGGAGGAGGGTCCCCGCGACGCCGGGATGCCCGAACGTCAGCACGTCCATGAGCTCGGGCTTCACGGCGATGAACACGGACCGAACCGTGTCGACCCCCAGGAGGTTGACGACCCCGATCGCGAGGGCGAGGACGCCGCCGGTGACGAGGCCGGCGAGGGAGCTCGCCGTGGCCGCCTCCGACAGCTGTGGACGCCGGAGCTCGCCTTCGACCACGTGGGGACGAGCCACGACGTACCCGACGAGCAGCGCCGGGGCCGCCAACAGGACGCGACCGACGGTGATCGTGCCGACCACGTTCGTCGCGAGGTTCACGACGACCCCGACGAGACAGAGGTAGACGGAGACGATGCCGCCCACCGCGCCCGCCCACACGATCGACCGCCCGCTCCGACCCCCCACTAGACCTTCTCCTCCTCACCCGATCCGAGGATGCCGCCCGGCCGGAAGATCAACACGAGGACGAGCACCGAGAACGTGATCACGTCCTGGAGCTGGAAGGGCGCCGGGATGTGGAAACCCGTGAAGAGCAGGGCTGGCCCTACCGAGTAAAGCAGCCCGAGGATCAGCCCCCCGAGCGCCGCCCCGCGGATGTTGCCGATCCCGCCGAGGACGGACGCCGTGAACGCGGCGATCCCCAACGAGAACCCGATGTGGAAGTTGACCTGCCCGTAGGTCATGCCGAACTGCACGGCCGCGATCCCGGCGAGCAGACCCCCGAGCGCGAACGTGATCAGGATCGCCCTGTCCACGTCGATGCCCATCAGGCTCGCGATCTCCCGGTCCTCGGCGACCGCGCGGATCGACTTCCCGGCCCTCGTCCGCGAGATGAGCATCGTCAGGCCGATCACCGCGACCACCGCCGTCGCGATCACGATGACCTGGATCCGCTGCATCGTGATGCCGAGGAGCGTCCACGTCTTGTCGCCGGCGAGGATGTCCGGAACGGGGTAGGCGCGCGTCTGGGGGCCGAAGAAGCCGAGGGCGGTGTTCTGCAGGAACAAGGAGGCTCCCACGGCGGTGATCAGCGGCACCAGACGGGGTGCCGTCCGGAGCGGTCGGTAGGCGACCCGTTCGAGGAGCATCGCGACCAGGCACGACGCGAGCATCGCGACCACGAAGATCACCAGCAACGCGACGAAGGGGTTCCGGTTCAGGAATCCGCTCTGGGCGTACGCCTCTGCGAAGAAGAACGAGATGAAGCAGCCCATCATCATCACTTCGCCGTGCGCGAAGTTGATCATCCGGAGGACGCCGTACACGAGCGTGTATCCGAGGGCGACGAGTGCGTAGATCCCACCGAGCGCGACGCCCGAGATCACGAACGCCTTCCACGCGGACGCCGAGTAGCGATCCTCGGGCGGCAACGTGAGCGTCTTGTACGACCCGATCGCGACGAACGCGATGATCAGGATCGCGAGGATGATCTGGATCGATCGGCGGACGGGGAACCGCTGGAGACGACCGATGTCCGCACTCGGCGTCGTCGCCGGTGCGACCGGCACCTCGCTCCGCTGGGCCATCCCGTCCCCCGTGTCGGTCGGTCGCGGGGTCCGCGTTCCGCGGACCCCGCGACCACCAGCGCGGTCCGGCGATCAGCCGGTCCCGAGTGCCTCTTGAAGCGTCTTCGTCTCGGTGAAGATCGGCTTCCCGTCGCCCGTTGAACCCTCGATCGCGAGGTTCGGAGCCAGGTACACGCCGATCGTGACCGTCGTCGCGCAGTCTCCCGTGTCCGAGCACGTGTACTTCGTCACGATGCCCTGGAAGTCCGTCGTCCCTTGGACGGCGTCCTTGAGCGCGACACGCGGGATCGACAGGGATCCATCGCTGTTCTGGATCGACGCGTTCTCGATCGCCGCCTTGAGCAGGTTCACCGCGTCGTACGCGTGGGCGTGGAACGCGGAGATCGGCGCCGTGCCGAACGCCTGCTTGTACGCCGGGATGAACTCGGTCGTGTAGAAGTCCTTCTGATCGAAGGCCGACAGGTCGGGCGCGGAGTAATACGCGCCGTCGATCGCCGAGCCGGCGAGCTTGATGAAGTTCGACGCGAAGCAGCCGTCGGAGCCCATGAAGTCGGTGTTCGCGAGGCCAGCCACCTGGCGTCCCTGTTTCAGGATCAGGGCGCACTCCGCCGTGTAGTCGGGTCCGTACAGCAGATCGGGCGACGCCTGCCCGATCTTCGTCAGGACCGGCGTGTAGTCCTGGTCCGTGCTGCTGATGACCTCCTCGTCGACGACCTGTCCCCCGAGGGCCGGGGCCTCGAACGCGTTCTTGAACGCGGTCGTCAGCCCCTCGGTGTAGGGCGACTCGTCGTGGATCGTCGCGGCCGTCTTCGCCTGCAGCTTCTGCACCGCGAAGTCCGCGACCACGGACCCCTGGATCGCGTCGTTGTGCGCGGTGCGGAAGTAGTACGGGTTGTGCGTGCCCGGCGCCGTCAGCGCGGGGTTCGTGTTCGACGGCGAGAGCAGCACGATCCCCTTGTCGCCGAGCGTCTTGTCGGCGACCCCGAGGGCCGCGCCCGAGCAGCTCGTCCCGAGCACCGCGACGATGTCCGGGTTCGACGCCAGCTTCGTTGACCCTGCCTGGCCTCCCTCGGACGAGCACGTGTCGTCCTCGTTCTGGAGCTGCACCGGATGGTTCAAGATCTGGCCGTCCTGTCCGTCGAACACGCCGTCCAGGTGGTCGAGGGCGAGCTCGATGCCGTACAGGCTGTCCGTCCCGAGGTCGGCGTTGTCACCGCTCACCGAGAGCAACGTGCCGATCTGGATCGGCGCGCCGGCTGCGACGGTGACGCAGCCGAACTCGACGGTCGAACAGTCGACCGTGCCGCCGCCGCTCGCGGCGCCCGTGGTGCTGTCGCTCGCGCACGCGGCGCCGACCAGCGCCAGCGTCGCGATCCCCACCGTACCGATGAACCACCTTGGTTTCCTCATGAAGCCCCCTTCCACGCCTCGTGGGCGTCTCCGTGGCCGCCTCGTGGGCGATGTGGCGGTTGGTACCACATCCGCGGGCGCGAGGCCAATCATCCCGCCGGTCATCCCGCCACCAGGAGGACGGTTCCTCCACGATGCGGATACGCGGATACGGGGCCGGAGGGTTGGTCAGGCGATCGCCGCCCGGAACGCCTCGGCCAGCGCGAGCGCCCCCGCCCGGTCGCCCTCGACGAGGCGGGCCATCAGCACCGAGCCCACGATCGCGCCGTCCGCGAAGGCGCATGCCGCCCGTGCCTGGTCCGGCGTCCCGATGCCGACGCCGACGAGCAGCGGGAGGTCCGTGTGCGGTCGGAGGGCGTCCACGAGCTGGCTCGCGGTCGACGCGAGCTCGCTCCTCGCGCCCGTGACGCCGTAGGTCGCCACGCAGTAGACGAATCCGTGCGAGCCGCCGGCGATCGCGGCGTACCGCTCGTCCGAGGTCCCGGGAGCTGCGAGGAGCACCAGGTCGATCCCTCGTGTGCTGGCGAGCGGTTCGAGCGCGCCCGCCTCGTCCACGGGCAGGTCGGGGACGATCGCGCCCGAGACGCCGACCGCGACGAGATCGTCGCAGAACGCTTCGGCCCCCCGTCGATACAGGGGGTTCGCGTACGTCATCACCGCGACGGGAACCTCCGGCTCGGCATCCCTCACGATCTCCATGACGTCCGCCGGCCGCGTGCCGCGCTCCAGCGCGACACGGGACGCCTCCTGGATCACGCCGCCGTCCATCACCGGGTCGGAATGCGGGATGCCGACCTCGATCGCGTCGGCGCCGAGCTGTTGCAGATCATGGAGGAGCTCTGCGTCCACCCCCGGGAACCCACCCGTCACGTACGGAACGAACGCCTTTCCGCCGCCGGCCACCACGTCCCGGAGGCCCTCCTCCAGCGCGCCCATCAGGTCTCGACGGGCCCGCCGGCGAGCGCGGCACGAACGGTGTCCAGGTCCTTGTCGCCGCGACCGGACAGGTTCAGCAGGACGCGGGCGCCTTCGGGCAGCGGCCGGTGACGGAGCCAGCCCACCACGTGCGACGGCTCGAGCGCCGGGATGATGCCCTCGGTCCGCGCGAGGAGCTGGAAGCCTTCGAGCGCATCGTCGTCGGTCGCGCTCGCGTAGGTGGCGAGCCCGGCGTCCTTCAGGAACGAGTGCTCCGGGCCGACGCCGGGGTAGTCGAGGCCCGCCGAGATCGATTGCGTCTCGACGACCTGTCCCTCCGCGTCTTGCAGCAGGTAGCTCAGCGCGCCGTGGAGGATCCCCGGCTGCCCCAGCGTGAGCGACGAGCAGTGCCGCCCGAGCTCGGTGCCGACCCCGCCCGCCTCCACCCCGATCAGCCGCACGCCGGGGACGCCGACGAACGCGGTGAACATCCCGATCGCGTTCGACCCGCCGCCGACGCACGCGAGCACGTACTCCGGATCGGCGCCGGTCCGTTCGCGGTACTGCGACCGGGCCTCGTCGCCGATCACCCGCTGGAGGTCGCGCACCAGCATCGGGAACGGGTGCGGGCCGACGACAGAGCCGATCACGTAGTGCGTGGTCGACACGCTTGCCGCCCAGTCACGGAGCGCCTCGTTCACCGCCTCCTTGAGTGTCTTCATCCCCGCCGTGACCGGCACGACCTCCGCACCCAGCAGCTGCATCCGCACGACGTTCGGCGCCTGCCGGTGCGTGTCCTCCTCGCCCATGTAGACGACGCACGGCAGTCCCAGGAGGGCGCACGCGGTGGCGGTCGCAACGCCGTGCTGGCCGGCGCCGGTCTCCGCGATGATCCGCTCCTTCCCGAGGCGTCGGGCCAGCAGGACCTGACCGAGCGCGTTGTTGATCTTGTGCGCCCCGGTGTGCGCGAGATCCTCCCGTTTGAGCCAAACGTCCACGCCGAGCTCGTCGGAGAGCCGCAGCGCATGGGTGACGGGCGTCGGTCGGCCGACGAAGTCGCGGAGCAGATCGTCGAGCTCGCCGCGGAACCGCTCCTCCTCGCGGAGCTCGAGCCAGGCCTCGGTCAGCTCCTCCAGAGCCGGGATCAGCACCTCGGGTGCGTACCTGCCGCCGTACGGCCCGAAGCGCCCCCGGACGTCGGGGCGTGCCGCCACGTTCATCCGGTCACCTCTCTCGCCGGCTCGTCGCTCCCGTGGATCAGCCCATCGATCAGGGTGGCCGGGTCGTTCGAGCGCATGAGCGCTTCGCCGACGAGCACGGCGGACGCACCGGCGCGGACCGCGGCGGTGACGTCCGCGCGCGACCCGATGCCGCTCTCCAGCACGGGGACGCGACCCGGAGGGACACGCCGGAGGCGCTCGAGCGCCGCGGCGACGTCCACCTCGAGCGTCTCGAGGTCACGCGCGTTGACGCCGATCACCTCGGCGTCGGTGTCGAGCGCCCGCTCCAGGTCGCGATCGGAATGGGTCTCCACGAGCGGTTCCATCCCCAGCTCCCGCGATGCGGCGAGCATCGACGCGAGCTCTCCACGTCCCATGCACGACGTGATGAGCAGGACGGAGTCCGCGCCGGCCGCACGCGCCTCGACCAGCTGTGATGGATCGACCAGGAAGTCCTTGCGGAGGATGGGAAGCTGCACCGCGGCCCTGACGCTGCGGAGGTCGTCGATGGATCCGGCGAAGTGGCGCGGTTCGGTGATGACCGAGATCGCGGCGGCGCTCCGTTGATACGCGATCGCCTGGGCCACCGGATCGACGTCGCCCGCGATCAAGCCGGCGGACGGCGACGCCCGCTTCACCTCGGCGATCACGGCCACGCCGTCCCCCTCGGCGAAGCGCCTGAGCGTCGAAGCGAGGCTCCGAGCGTCGGGGGCGAGGTCCGCGGCGCGCCGGAGCGCATCGACATCGAGCGACGCGTTCGCCAGCTCGGCGCGCACCTCGGCGACGACGTCGGTCAAGAACCCCATGGAGGCGCGGAAGTCTACCGACGCCTGCGTCAGGCCTCGGCCCAGGCGAGCGCGATGTCGAGCGCGAACCGGCCCTCCAGCGCGGCGCGTCCGACGACGGCGCCGGCGGCGCCGACGTCGCGGAGCGCACGGAGGTCCTCGAGCGAGCCGATGCCTCCCGCGGCCAGGGTCGGGCGTCCGGCGCGGACGACGCGCCGGACGAGCTCTACGTCCGGGCCCTCGAGGCCGCCGACGCGCCCCGTCGCGGTCACGAGGAACGCCGGCGCGCCCGCGGCGTGGAGCCAGCCGACGGTGCTCATCAGGTCGAGACCCTCCCCGCCTCCCGTCCCCGTGCCGCGCGGACTGATCCGACCGTCGTCGACCTCGAGACCGACCACGACGGACGCCCCCGCGCTCCGGATCGTCGACAGCGTGCGAGGCTCGTCCCCGAGCGAGACCGAGCTCAGCACGAAGCGATCCGCGCCGTCCGCGAGGTACGGAGCGGCTGCCCCGAGATCCGCGATCCCCCCGCTCACCTGGAGGGTCGCGTCGGGCGCGACGGCGCGGATCGCGGCGACGTCGAGCCCGCGCGCCCCCTCGAGCACCAGATCCAGATCCACGAGGTGCAGCGCGGTCGCACCGGCCTCGACCATCGCCAGGGCGGCCGCGACCGGGTCGCCGCCGAAGGC
>JBKOUM010000052.1:0-15031 GCA_046723385.1 Actinomycetota bacterium | reverse complement strand
GCACATGCCGGGGTCCTCGCGCTCCGTCAGGCGGCCTCGACGCTCGGCGACTGGCGGCAAGGGGGCTGCACGCTCTTCGTCACGATCGAGCCGTGCGCGATGTGCGCGGGTGCGATCGTGCTCGCTCGCGTCGAACGCGTCGTCTTCGGCGCGACCGACCCGAAAGCCGGGTTCGCGGGATCGCTCGGGAACCTCGTGCAGGATCCGCGGCTGAACCACCGCGCGCAGGTCACCGGCGGCGTGCTCGAGGATGAGTGCGGTGAGGTCCTTCGCGCGTTCTTCCAGGCGCGCCGCTAGCGCCGTTCCGTCATCCCTGATCGGTGTCCGTGTGCCGAGGGGATCGGGCGTGGACGGCCTCGTGGATCCTGCCGGCGATCGTCGGGAACTCCATGCGCATCGCCTCGAAGTCCCGGGCGTGCATCACGATCGCGGTCACCCCTGTGATCGCCGTGACCGTGGCGGTCCGACGATCTTGTTCGACGAGCGCGATCTCGCCGAAGAAGTCGCCGGGGCCGAGCTCGACCAAGCGGACTCCGTCGCGGGTGACCTCCACCTTCCCGTCGAGCAGCGCGAAGAACTCGTGGGCGAACGCTCCTTGATCTGCGAGGTGATACCCGGACGGAAGGTCGACCACATCGGCCCAGCGAGCAACGTGGTCCCGCTCCTTGCGGGACAGGCCGTCGAACAACGGGACGTCCTTCAGTTGCTTCGCGTCCAACGGGATTCCCCTCGCGCCGCCCGTATCGATGATGCCACGGATCGCTCGAACCCGCTTGCTAGACTCGCCCCGGAGGCGTGCCGGAGCGGACGAACGGGACCGCCTCGAAAGCGGTTAGGGGTCTAATCCACCCCTCGCGTGTTCGAATCACGCCGCCTCCGCGAAGCGCGTCCGCGATGCGTTGGTCGCTCGGTCGCGACCCTGGTTCGGATGCGCGTGAGAATCCGCGGCACTCGGCAGTCCCTCGTTCAGACGCTGGCCGCGCGCTCGTATTCGTCGAGGTAGTGCCTCAGCAGGTCGAGCGTGTGTGAGGTCAATCGGAGGGTCAGCTCCTGGCCTTGCGTGTAGAACATCGTCCCGTCGCGCCCCGGCGCGCCGGCCTCGGGGTGTGTTCGTTCCAGCCACTGTGCGAAGCGCGCGCCCTCGGCCGGCACGTTGGCGGGGAAGCTGACGTTCAGCCAGGGGAAGCTGAAGTTCGTGATGTGGCCATCGCGGATCCCGATGCCGAACGAATGCACCTGCGGCGCGATACCGGCGACCCGCCGGAGCCTGCTGTCCAACTGGTAGGAGCAGGTGACCTGAGTGTTCGCCCACGCGATCACCTCGGGTCGGCACTCGAACGATCCGTACCGGACGCCGTAGATCCGCTCCGCCTCGAAGGCGAGCGCGAGCTCGTCTCGGTCGAGTCGGTTGACGGGCATGTCAGGCATCATGTCGTTGTCGTTCGTAAGCAGAACCGATCCTCCGTCGTTCGCGATCAACGACATGGCCTTCTGTATGTCGTGCGCGTTCCGCGCCTCCATGAAGCTCACGGCGAGCGCGAGATGGTCGGACATCTGCGACCGCACGTATCCACGCGTACGCCGTTCCCAGCGCGCGATCGAATCAGGGCTCAGTCGGTAGTTGGTCTGCGTGGCGCCCTGGTACATGACCAGCACGTCATCGGGGTGGTTCGCGGACACCCACGCTGCGAAGGGGTCCCACATCTGCGGCCCGAACTGCTCGGTGTCGTAGTGCACCGATGCTTGAACGATCCGCCCATCACGGACCGTGAGGTTGTACGAGCTGCCGTCGAAGGGGCCGCGTCCGATCTCGTTGGATCTGAAGAGATGGAACGAGAAGGTGCAGCGCAGGTTCGTGTCGGTTCCCGAGGCACTCATCACCTCACAGGGGTCGAGGACCTGATCGAACCCCCCGGCCTCCAGCCAGGAGATCAGCAGCCGCAGCTGTTCTGCGTCTTGCGTGGCCGATACCGCCTCCGTCCCGATCAAGCCCTCGATATCGGCGCCGGCAGCCAGGTAGCCGACCGCCGTGTCCGCGTCGAAGGACCCGTACGCCCGGAGGAAGTCCGTGGCGATACCGACCGGCGTCGTATCTGCCGTGGGCGACGGGGCCGATGGGATCGAGTGTCTCCATGGGTGTGTCGACAAGATGATCACGAGCGCGGCGAGCCCGATCGCCGCCGCGACCGCGAACCCTCCGACCTTCTTCCCCACGCTGTTGCGTCGCTGCCGCCCGTGTTGCCGCTCGAGCGCGCCGGGGTCGGGTCTGACCTTCTGCGTGGACATGCGGAACACCTCCTGCACCTCAGGCATCCCGCGCTCCTTCCTTCGCTCGAAGGGCTCGGCGACCCTGTGTGGCGAGGGCCCTCACGGTCGACGGTCGGACGCCCAAGATGCGTCCGGCCTGCTCGGAGGGGTAGCCGAGCAGGTCCACGAGCAAGAGGGCGGCGCGCTGCCGCTGCGTCAGTCCGAGCAACAGGTCTCGGACGTCGGCTCGCATCTCCGCGTCCAGGAACAGGTCTCGTGCCTCCGGCACCGGGATCACCTTGCGAACCGACATCGCCGCACGACGCCGTCGCATCCGGAACCCGTTGAGCGCCACGCGGAACAGGTAGCCCGTGGCGTCCTCGACCTCGTCTCTCGAGTCCCATCGCTCCCAGAGCGTCAAGAACGCGTCCTGCATCAGTTCCTCCGCGTCCTGTCGGTTGCCGCAGACGAAATAGAGGGCCTTGAAGAGGCGTTCGTGCTCCTGCTGGAAGAACTCGTCGAAGCCGGCCGATGCATGGACGCGCTCTGTCGGGGATCGAAGCACCTCTTCCTCCGCTCGCATCACGTCATGGATGCACGAGCGACGCACTCTGCTGAAGGCCACCGAGGTCTCCTCCCGCGTTCGCCCAGCCTAGGGCCTCTCGGAGCACCGCGGTTCGGTAGGTTCCCGGCATGGTCGACTGGACGGTGGTCGCATCGCTCGCGACCGCGGCCGGCACGCTTGCCCTCGCCGCCGCGACCCTGGTTGCCGTCCGCTCGGCCAACCGGTCCGCCCGGCTCGCCGAGTACTCGATGCAGATCGGGATCCGGCCGCTCTTGATGCCGAGCCGCCTGGAAGACGCAACGCAGAAGATCATGTGGGGCGACGGGCATTGGGCCGCTTTGCAGGGTGGCGGCGCGGTCGTCGAGATGGTCGCCGACGGCAACATCTACCTGGCGATGTCGCTGCACAACTCCGGGTCGGGCATCGCCGTGATCCACGGCTGGCACCTGCGCCTGGGCGAGCTGGTCTCCGATCATCCGCACGCCGAGCCGAACGAGTTCCGCACCCAGACGCGCGACCTGTACGTGCCGGGCGACGGGATCGCCTTCTGGCAGGCAGCGATCAGGGATCCGGATGACTCCGAGTACACGCTCCTGGCCGAGACGATCAGAGCCGCTCGCGTGTTCGCGATCGAACTGCTCTACACCGATGAAGAGGGGCGTCAGCACACGATCGGGATGTACGCGATCGCTCGGCTCGGTGAAGAGCGATGGTTGTGCTCGATGGTTCGGCACTGGAACCTGGATCGCCCCGACCCTCGATGAACCCAGCGTTACCATCCGCGCGTGCTGCGGCGCGCCTTCCTCGAACGGACCGGTCGAGTGCTGGCAGCGGCGGTCGTGGGGCCGATCCTCGACGCCTGCACGCGCTCGACCGCGTCGCCCTCGGCAACCTCGATCACGCCGCACACGAGCCCGACCATGTCGCCGACGTCGTCCGCACCGCGACCGACCTGGGCGTCGCTCGAGGCCCGGCTGAAAGGGTCGTTGATCCGTCCGGGTTCGCCGGCGTATCCGAATGCCCGCCTCGAGTTCGACCCGCGCTTCGACTCGATCCGGCCGCAGGGGATCGTGACGGCGAAGAACGCGAACGACGTCGCGGCGTCGATCGCCTTCGCTCGAGCTCGCGGCATCCCGTTCACCGCTCGGTGCGGGGGGCACAGCTACGGGGGCTATTCGGTGTGTGACGGCCTGGTGATCGACGTCTCTCCGATGGCCGCCGTGGTTCCGAGGACGAACGGCACGGCGACGGTCGGCGCGGGAACGACCCTGATCGACGTCGCCGCTGCCCTCGCGGCCGCCGGCGTGATGGTCCCCGGCGGGACGTGCGGAAGCGTCGGCATCTCGGGTCTGACGATGGGTGGCGGGCAGGGCGTCACCGGCCGGCGCTTCGGGTTGACCTGTGACTCCCTCGAGAAGGTGACGGTCGTCACGGCCGACGGCCGCGTCCTCACGTGCGACGAAGGGAAGAACGCGGATCTGTTCTGGGCGCTCCGTGGCGCGGGCGGCGGCAACTTCGGCGTCGTGACGTCGTTCACCTTCCGGACCCACCGGGTCGATCGGATCACGATCTTCGGGCTGTCGTGGCCCTGGTCGGACGCGGCGGACGTGCTCGACGCCTGGCAGACGTGGGGGCCCACGGCCCCGGCAGAGCTCTGGTCCAGCTGCCGCGTCCGATGGATCCCCTCGAGCGGTCCGAGCATCTCCGTCGGCGGCGCCTGGCTGGGCGCTCCCGAACGGCTCGGATCCCGGCTCGATGCGCTTGCGTCCGCCGCCGGGTCACGGCCGACCTCTCGGACGGCGACGACCACGACGTACCTGCAGGCGGCGCTGTCGTTGGCCGGGTGCAGTGGTCGCGCCGTCTCCCAGCGCCGGCTCACCACGAAGTCCGCGTCGGGGATCCTTCCGAGACAAGCGTCGCTCGCGCGGTCCGACTTCTTCGACGGCTCGATCGTCGCGAGCGTCCGGGATCGAGCGCTCTCGAAGATCGAAGGTCGAGGTTCGGACGCCGCGCTCTCGCAGCAGGCGGGCGGGATGCTCCTGGATGCGTGGGGCGGGCGGATCGCGGAGATCGATGCCGCCGCGACGGCGTTCCCCCATCGCGACGCCGCGTTCCTGGCGCAGGAGTTCGTCACGTTCCAGGACACGCCGTCGTCGGACGTCCTCGCGTCGAACCGAGCGTGGCTGAACGCTCTGTGGTCGGGGCTTCGCCCGTCCGCGAGCGGCGCGGCGTACGTGAACTACATCGATCCGGCGCTCAAGGACTGGCAGCACGCGTACTACGGGTCGAACCTCGACCGCCTGACCGAGGTGAAGCGGACCTACGACCCGGACGACGCGTTCACGTTCGCGCAGAGCATCCCGATGTTGGTGTGACCCTGGCCCGACCACGTTCGTACCCTGTTCGCATGCGTGCGTCCCGCCTGCTGCCGGTCGTCGTGCTGGCCATCGTCTGCCTCGCAGCCCAACCCGCGGGCGGCGCCATCAAGGCCGGCCGGCTGGGGATCGGCGACTCGGTGATGCTCGGCGCCCGGGAGGAGCTTCACGCGCGCCGCTTCGCCATCGTGGACGCCGTCATGTCACGGCAGTTCTCTGCCGCAGCCAGCCGGGTCAGGTACTGGAAGCGTTCGGGGAAGCTGCCGAAGAACGTCGTGATCCACCTGGGGAACAACGGGATCGTGCTGCGCTCGGATTGCGCGAACGCCGTCCAAGCCGCCGGCCGCCGGCGGGTCTTCCTGGTGACCCTGAAGGTGCCACGCCCATGGCGGAGCGTCGACAACCGTCGGCTGCGGCGGTGCGCGCGTCGCTTCGGCAACGCATACCTCGTGGACTGGTACCGCCACAGCCACGACCACCCCGGCTGGTTCGCGAAGGACGGGTATCACCTGACCGGGAGCGGCGCGACGGCGTACGCGGGTCTGATCAGCCGCCGCATCGCCGCCGTCGGCTGAGGTCGCGCGAGGTCGCCTCGATACACTCGACCCGGTGGCCTGCCCGAGCGGACGAAGGGGCACGCCTGGAGAGCGTGTAGGGGGTTACACCCCTCGCGGGTTCGAATCCCGCGGCCACCGCCATCGCTTCAGACCTTCTTGTCCCAGTGCATGTAGCTCTTTCGAACGTGCATCCCGACGTGCTCGTAGAGGCCGAGCGCGCCGGTGCGTGAATCCGTGCTCAGACCGCAGGAACGCCGCCCGATCGCGTGGAACCCCCGGAAGCTCTCCTGGAGGATCGCCCGGCCGAGTCCCCGTCCCTGATGGGTCGGATGGACGGCCAGCTGCTGGACCCAGCCCTCGTCGTCCTCGGCGTAGTCGTAGTTGATCGCGACGCCGACCAACCGATCTCCGGCGGCGGCGAGCACTTGGAGCTCGGGACGGACCTCGTCCCGGTCGAGGAACTGCGCCTTCCAGTCCTCGAACGTGTTCGGCTCCCGGCCTTCCCAGGCGCTGAAGGCGGTTTCGATCACGTCGAACATCTGCCGCTCGTCGAGGCCGGATCGGTACCGACGTAGGACGAACCCGGAGGGGAGCCGTGGTGGAGGTGGCTCCTCGTCGATCCCGATCCGAAGGATCCACGACGTGTGCCCGCGCTCGTAGCCGAGCGACTCGAAGAGCGCTCGGGCCGCGTGCTCGGTGTCGCTGACCGTCTGGCCGACGCGGTCTCGACCGCTCGAGCGAGCGACGATCCACGTCCAGCGGGCGAGCGCGGAGCCGATGCCGCGCCCGCGTTCCGCGGGCGCGACCGCGGCCTCCGCCCGCGACTGGAAGACGTCGGCGTCGGCGCCGAGTGGGTCGGCGTCGAAGCCGCCGACCGACATCGTCGCCGGATCGAACGCCGGCCGGCGCCACTCGGCTTCGACGTCGGAGAGCGCGATCTCGGCTTCGCCGTCGTCGAACGCTTCGCACGCCTGCTCGAGCCGGAAGACTGCGTCCAGGTCGTCCCACGTGAGCGGCCTCGCGACGAGGCCTCCGGGCAGCCCGGCGATCACCCGACCCTCCACCCGGGGCACCGCTCCGGCGCGACGGGGCCGGGCAGGCCGTCGGCCGCTCGCAGGCGATCCCGCACGTCGTCGAAGTTCGTCCACGGCACGTACGGGACGCCGTCGCGGTCGCACCAGCCGACGAGCGCGTCCTTGGCGAACACGATGTCGGCGTACAGGGCCCCGAAGCGGTCGGAATCGCCTTCGCCGACGAACGCGACCGGTCCCGGCGCCTCGAGCACCGCGCGCATCTTGCACGTTCCGCAGCCGATGCATTCACCGTGTCCGTTCGGGAACGCCATCTCCCCATCCCGCCATGCGTTCGTGACCACGCGGAGGCCGTCAACGCCCGCCTTCGCCAGGAGCGGCTCGATGTAGAAGCCGAACCCGTCCGACACGACGGTGAGGGACACGCCGACAGATCCCGCCCAGCGAACGAACGGCGAGAACGTGGGGTCCATCGGACAATGCTCGAGCGCGTAGCCGAGGAGCTCGTCGGTGGGTGCGTGGAGCATCGCGGCTTGCGCGCGGATCCCTACCCGCGCGCCGATCTCGCCGCGCGCCCAGGCCTCGTCGTAGGACGGCCACGAGGGATCGCCGTACCGCATCAGCAGGTGCTCGGCGACGTCGTGCAGACACGCCGTGCCGTCGAAGTCGACGAGGATCGAGGAGACCGGGAGCATGGGACCCGGAGGTTATCCTCCGCCGCGATGGAGGTATCGGAGCGGATCGCGGCCGCGTTGTGTCTGTTGTGGCGTGGCCGGACCGCGGCGCTCGGAGGGACGGCCCACGAGAACGACGGCGTGCTTTCACTCCTCACGGGTCTGGCCGCCGCTCCGTTCAACCCATCGCTGGTCGAGCGCGCGCCGCGAGACGTCGGTGCCGCCCTCGCGGCGGCGGAGCGCCTCTACGAGGCGGTCGGCATTCCGTTCGGGATCGACCTGGATCCGGAACTCCATCCCGACGTCCGCGCGGCCGCGGAGGCAGCCGGACTGCGGATCGTCGAGTCCCGGCCCGGGATGATCGCGGATCCCTCGGAGGTGCCGGTGACCGTCGTCCGCGAGGAGCTGGTGATCGGTCCGGCGCAGGAGCTGCTCGACGATGTCGCCGCCGTGGCGACCGCGGGGTTCGGTGGCGACCTCGCGATCAACCGCGGATTCGTCGCCGAGCCCGTGTTCCGGGACCCACGCGCCCGCGTCTACCTCGCGTGGCTCGACGGACGCCCCGTCTCGACGGTCGAGACAGGGCTCCAGGACGGCGTGCTCGGCGTCTTCGGCGTCACGACCGTCCCGGATGCGCGTGGGAAAGGCATCGGCGCCGCGATCACCGCACACGCGGTCCGTGACCGGGCTGCGGACACCGACCTCGCCTTCCTCCAGTCATCGGAGATGGGTCACGGCGTCTACACGAGCCTCGGTTTCCGCGACGTGTCGCGGTGGGAGGTCTGGTCGCGCGGCTAGCGGCTCACGCCGCCATCGACGATCGTCCGATCGCCGAGGGGTTCGTCGAGCGTGAGCACGACCCGCTTGAACACGCCGATGTCGATGCACGCTACATGGCCGGCCGCCGCGTCGTACCCCTCGAAGAGCGTGATGGTGACCGCATCGGCGCCGTACGACACGGCGACGTGGTCGAGGACGGAGCATGGCTCGACGCCCGACACGAAGTCGATCGTGACCGTCAGGTCGTCGTCACCGATCGTCGCGTCGTCGAACGGCCGCGCGTGGACGCCCGCCATGCCAGGGGTCGGCTCGACGACCTGCGGATGGGGCGCCGGCGACACCTCCCCGGGACACGGTGTGAACCCGATCGTTGCGTCGGGACCGGATCCGTTCGTGACCGTCGTGCCGCAGGGCTGCTCCGGGTCCTTGCCGCCCGAGCCGCCATCCGACCCGCCGCCCGAGCCACCGGGCGCCGGGTCGACGACGCCAGGGCCCGAGCCGCCCGCCGCTTCTGTGCCTTGACCTCCGTTCCGGGCCAACGAGGCTCCGCCGATCACGAGGACCAGGGCGGCGGCGGCGACGGTGAGCGACAGGAACGTCTTGAGGGTCTTCGACACCGGACTGCCTCCTCGTGGATGCGGTGCAAGCTCTCCGGGGTCGAGGCTTGGACGCCCGTCGACCCTTCTGGTGTTCCCGGCTTCAGCCGCCGGTTCCCGCGGCCGACACCCGAACCATGGCCACACGACCGGCGTCCGAACCGGCATCGCTCGTGGTCGGCATCGCGCTGCTCTGCCTGCTCACGCTGGCGATGGGGTGGATCGTCCTCCGCGGCGGCTCGTTCGCAGCCGCGATCCCGGCGATGGGCGGACTGACCGTCGTCTTCGTGGCGTTGCTGCTCCAACGGCCGCGCGCGCCGCGCTGAGGCGTGTCCCGGGCCGGCCGTATACTCGCCGATGGCCGTGCTAGGCGGGGAGCCAGCGGTGCCCTGTAACCCGAGATCCGCTTCACGCGGGGCTGAATCCCCGCCGGAGGCCCGCGAGGCCCGAGGCAGCACTCGGCGCGGGGCGTTGAAGGTCGGGTCCTACGCGACGTTGGACCGCGAACCGGGTCAGGGCGGGAACGCAGCAGCCCTTAGCGGTTCCCGACGGGTGCCGTAGGGACGCCTGGCCGGAGCCTGCCGCGCGGGAACGCGCTCGAGTCCCACGGCGTCGATGGCGGGTGCACGGCCTATCTTCTTCTTGACGGCGGAGGAGCGGGGCGCGTGGCGAACGAAGAACGGCCGGTCGAACAGCGGGAGCCGCATCAGGCGCTCTACCGGCGTTACCGACCACAGACGCCAGCCGAGCTGCAGGGCCAGGACCACGTCGTCCGGGCCCTAACGGGCGCGATCCGCGAGGATCGCCTCCACCACGCCTTCCTGTTCTGCGGCCCACGAGGGACCGGCAAGACGTCCACGGCCCGGATCCTGGCCAAGATGGTCAACTGCGTGCACGCGCCCACCGCCGAACCATGCGACGTGTGCGAACAGTGCGTCGCGATCCGCGAGGGCACCCACGTCGACGTCGTCGAGATCGACGCGGCGTCACACGGCGGCGTGGACGACGCGCGCGATCTCCGCGAGAAGGCGCCGACCGCTCCGATGATCGGTCGCGAGAAGGTCTACATCATCGACGAGGCGCAACGGCTGTCGCGGGAGGCGTTCGACGCGTTGCTCAAGCTGTTCGAAGAGCCACCGCCCGGCGTGCGCTTCGTGCTCGCGACCACGGAGCCGCACAAGATGCCGGCAACGATCGTGGGGCGGTGCCAGCGGTTCGACTTCCGACGGCTGACGATCGACGGCCTCGCGGACCTGGTGGGGAAGGTGGCCGGATCCGAGGGAGTCGCCCTGGATCCGCCCGCCGCGCACGCGATCGCGCGCCGAGCCGAAGGCTCGGCGCGCGACGCCCTGTCGCTGCTCGACCAGGCCACGGTCCTCGGCGGTCCGACGGTCGACGAGGAGACCATCAGCACGCTGCTGGGAGCGCCGCGCGGAGAGGTTCAGGTCGAGATCGCGGACGTCGTCGCGGTCGGAGACGTCCGGGGGGTCTTCGAGATCGTGGACCGCCTGGTCCTGGACGGCCGCGACGTCCGCGACGTGACGAACGAAGCGATCGGGCACTTCCGCGATCTGCTCCTCGTCAAGACGGCGCCCGGGCAGGAGGACCTGCTCGACATCCCATCCGATGCGTACGACGCCCTTCGGGTGCAAGCCGAGAAGTTCAGCGTCGGCGAGCTTTCGCGCGTCCTCACGCTCCTACAGGCCGCGCAGAACGACATGCGATGGACGACCTCGCCGCGGCTGTCGTTGGAGCTCGCTCTCGTCCGGTCGTGCCTCCCGGACACGGACCCTGCACCGGAAGCGCTGGTGTCTCGCCTCGAGCGCCTGGAGCGGCTCGCGAATCTGACGCCGGAGTTGCAGGCCCCGGTCACCGAAGAGGTCGTGGTGGTGGAAGAAGAGATCGCCGCGGCATTCCGAGAAGTCCCGCAGGGCGGAGGCGGCGAGGGTGGTGGCGAGTCCGGGGGGATCAAGCAGGCTCAGCGAGAGGACACTCGAGCCGGATCAGGACACATGCCGGTCCCGCAGGCGGCCGACGCCGAGAGCGTGGACGTCGCGATGCTTCGCCGCTCGTGGCCGGCCCTGATGCAGCACCTCGGTGAGTCCGGCAAGCAGGTCGTCCGAGCCAGCCTCGAGAGCGCGACCGTCGCGAGCTTCGACGGCGAGACGCTCGAGCTCGCGTTCCCGCCGGACCGGAAGTTCGCCGTGCAGAAGATCGAGAGCCGGGAGGACGTCCTCCGTCAGGCGTTGACGGATCTCTTCGGGATCTCGCCCAGGGTCTCCTGCGTCGTCCGGGGTTCGCGCGAGCCCGGCGCGACCCCTACCGTCGAGGTCGTCGAGGAGGACGACGCGCCCGACGAGGCGGAGGCCCTGCGCCGCGTGCAGGAGATGCTCGGGGCCACCCCGATCGAGGGCGGCGAGTAGCCGATGTTCGAGGGCCCGATCCAGGAGCTGATCGACGAGCTGGCGCGTCTGCCCGGCATCGGTCCCAAGTCGGCACAGCGGCTGGCCTTCTGGCTGGTGAAGTCCTCGCCCGAGGACGCCAAGCGACTGGCCGCCACGATCGTCCAGGCCAAGGATCGGATCGCCTTCTGCCGCGAATGCGGGAGCGTCGCCGAGGGCGACCTCTGCCGGATCTGCCGCGACGAGAGCCGGGACCGCACCGTGCTCTGCGTCGTCGAGGAGCCCAAGGACGCCGCCACGATCGAGAAGGCGGCGCTTCACAAGGGCCGGTACCACATCCTGGGCGGGGCGATCAGCCCGCTGGACGGGGTCGGCCCGGAAGACCTGCGGGTCCAGGAGCTGCTGGATCGCGTCGAGCGGGATCACGTCACCGAATGCATCATCGCGACCAACCCCAACCTCGAGGGGAACGCGACGGCGATGTACGTGGCCGCGCTCCTGAAGCCGCTGGGCGTCACCGTCACGCGGCTGGCGAGCGGTCTCCCCGTCGGGGGCGACCTTGAGTACGTCGACGAGATCACGCTTTCGCAGGCGCTCGAGGGTCGCCGGGAGATCTGAGTGGGTCTCGAGGACCGTCATCCCGACGACCTCGCGTTCCCCCGACAACGGGCCCGGACCCGATCGGGCACCCTCGGGGTCGCGCGGACCTTCACGGTGTCGCCGGACGGTTCCCGCGTGGTGTTCCTCCGCACCAAGGGAGGGGACGACCCGGTCACGTGCCTCTGGGTCTTGGACGTTGCCTCGGGGAAGGAGGAGTGCCGGTACGACCCGCGGGAGCAGGGTGCCGGTCCCGCTGTCCTGACCGACGCCGAGCGCGCGCGCCGCGAACGGATGCGCGAGCGCGCCCAGGGCGTGACGGCCTATGCCACCGATCGCGACCTCACCAAGGCGGTCTTCGTCGACGGTGGCCAGCTCTGTCTGCTGGATCTGAGCGACGGGTCACTCACGACGGTGCCGACGGCGGGTGTCCCGGATGATCCGCGGCTGTCCCCCGACGGCACGCTCGTCGCGTACGTGGTCGACGGCGCGCTTCGAGTCGGTCCGGCGAGCGATGCCGACGGCCGCGAGCTCGCATCGGATCCCGATCCGGACGTCCACTGGGGTCTCGCGGATTTCATCGCGGCCGAGGAGCTCGAGCGCCGCCGCGGGTTCTGGTGGTCCCCTGACGGGACCCGGATCGCCGCCGCGCGCGTGGACGAGCGACCCGTGATGACCTGGTGGATCTCTGAGCCGTCGGAGCCGGCCACGGAACCACGCAAGGTTCGCTATCCGCAGGCGGGGACGCCCAACGCGATCGTGACGTTGTACGTGATCGACGTCACGACGACTGACCGGACCGAGGTCGTGTGGGACCGCGACGCCTTCGAGTACGTCGCGCGCGTCTCCTGGGGCCGCGACGAGCCGCTCACCCTTGAGGTGATCTCTCGCGACCAGCGGGCCGCGCGGGTGCTCACTGCGGACGCCGACGGCAGGACCACCGTCGTCCGGGAGCTCAGTGACGATCGGTGGCTCGACCTGGTCGACGGCTCGCCCGCGTGGATGGACGGGACGCTGGTCTCGACCGTCGACGCCGACGACACGCATCGTCTGCTGATCGGCGACGACATGGTGACGCCGCCCGGCCTCCAGGTCACGAGCGTGATCGAGGCGGGAGAGGGTTCGGTGTGGTTCACGGCGTTCGACGACCCGTTCGAGGAGCACGTCTTCCGGGTTGCTCCCGGCGAGGAGCCCACCCGGATCAGCTCGGAGCCGGGTTTCCATGCGGGTGCGATCGGCGGGCCGACCGTGGTACTCGTCCAGCGCACCGAGGTGGCCGACCTCCCGTCCGTGTCCGTGGTCCGCGCGGGCGGGAGCCGGTTGGAACTCGCGAACGCGGCCGAGACGTCCATCGTCGTCGCGCAGCCGATCTTCGCCGAGCTCGGTCCCCGGCGTCTCCGTGCCGTCTTGTTGCTGCCGGGTGGCCACGACCCCGACGGGCCCGTGCCCGTGCTCCTGAGCCCGTATGGGTTCCCACAATTCCGACAGGTCGTCCGGTGGCGTGGGATGTACCGGATCCAGCAGTGGTTCGCGGACCGGCTCGGGACCGCGGTCCTCTCGATCGACGGTCGGGGCACACCGGGTGGGGTCGCGTGGGAGAAGGCCGTCAACCGGAACTTCTCGGTCGTCCTCGACGACCAGATCGAGGGCCTGCAGGCAGCTGCTGAGCGCTGGCCGTTCCTGGACCTGACCCGCGTGGCCATGCGGGGCTGGTCAGGGGGTGGTGTCCTTGCCGGACTGGCCGTCCTCAAACGCCCGGACGTCTTCCACGCCGGGATCGCCGGCGCGCCGGTCGGTGATCAACGTCTCTACGACACGGCCTACTCCGAACGCTACCTCGGTGATCCCAGCGTCGACCCGGAGGCGTACGAACGCAGCTCGCTCGTCGCGTACGCCTCGACCGCGTCGCCCCATCGGTCGCTCCTGCTGATGCACGGGTTCGCCGACGACAACGTCTTCGTGGCGAACACGCTGCAGCTGTCGGCGGCGCTCCTCGCGAACGGGTACCAGCACGACCTCGTGCTGCTCCCGAACTCGTCGCACATGGGCGGGATGGAAGAGCTCTCCGTCGCGGCGGACCTGGTGGAGCTGGACTTCCTGCGCCGGGTCTTCGGGCTGCCGGCGCCGTGAGCCTCGGACCGTCCGTCGCCGAGATAAGCGAGCGGGCGCTCGTGCTGTACGCACTCGTCCGCAGGGCCTCGATTGAGGCCGTCCTCGAGGAGGATCGGGAGGCGGGGCGCCTGGCGCAGGCCGAGCGGGCTCGCGTTGAGACCGACCGATGGATCGCCCGAGAATCGCTGGAGGATACGCTCACCGAGACCGAGCGATCGCTCTTCGACGGCGGCAGCGGTTCGTGGCCCCACGACGCGATCGCGGACGGCCTCTGGCGCAAAGAGTCGCTGGGCGTGCTGCTCTGGGCGCTCGGGCACGTCGAGGCTCTGCCGGCGATCGATGAGGAGTTCGAGGTGGAGGTCCTGAACCAGCGGATCGAGGCCTACGGCAGCGAGTCGGCGTTCCGAACGAACGGCCGCCTCCGCGGCGTGCTCGAGCTGGACCAGGCGTGGGGCGAAGCCGACGCGTGGCTCGCGGCGACGGACGGGATGAGCGGCGAAGACGCCACGATCGCGTCGATCAGCGCCGAGCGGCGGCGGGCCCTCAGCTGGCTGCGCGACCGCGACGCCGCACCAGCGTGACGATCGCGAAGATCACGCCGTACCGGTCCGGACGGGTCCGGTCGCTAGACTCGCCACGTTCCCGGCAGGAGCGCTCGCCCATGTCCATCGTCGTGATGAAGTTCGGCGGCACGTCCGTGGGATCCGTGGAGCGGATCCAGGCCGTGGCAGACCGCGTCGTACGGGCGCGCGAGGCCGGGAACGACGTGATCGTCGTCGTCTCGGCCATGGGCGACACGACCGATGAGCTCTCGGCCATGGCGCTGCGGATCGCCGACGTCCCCGACCCCCGCGAGCTGGACATGCTCCTCACGGCCGGTGAGCGGATCGCGATGTCCCTGTTGGGGATCGCGCTGAACGCCCGTGGGTGTCGCGCCGCCAGCTACACCGGGTCGCAGGCGGGGATCATCACGGACACGCAGCACGGGAAGGCGAAGATCGTCGAGATCCGTCCGAAGCGGATCATGGAGGCGCTCGAGGCCGGGAACGTCGTGGTGCTCGCCGGGTTCCAGGGGCTCTCCACGCAGTACGAGAT
>JBKOUM010000172.1:0-12804 GCA_046723385.1 Actinomycetota bacterium | reverse complement strand
ATCCGGTCCCATGTATCGAAGTGTCGATGCGGCGTGAGGGAGCTTCATGACCACTCCCTTCACGGTTCCTGCGAACCCGACGAGATCACGGTCGAACGAGGGACGGTCCGGATGCCGCGCCATCGGGCCGGGTAGCCGGTTACCGGCACCCGGGCCCGATGCGCTGCAGGTGCTAAACGACCACTCCTCGCTCGCATCCGGGGTGGGTGTCGCCGGCCTCGACGTAGCAGATGTCGAAGCCCGGGCCGCCACGGGCGACGTCGCCACCGGAGCCATCAATCGCGTCGATCACGTCGTTCCCGGAGCCTCCGCGCAGGCGGTCATTCCCCGCGCCACCGATCAGCGTGTCGGCGCCAGCCTTACCGCGGAGAACGTCTCGTCCGCCTTTCCCGTAGATGAGGTCATCGCCTTTCCCTCCTATCACGACATCGTTGCCGCCCCGGGCAGCGACTCGGTCGCCCCCGGCCCGGGCGCAGATGACGTCGTGCCCGGAGGTGCCCTTGATGTTGTCGAACTGGTTGGTTCCGGTGATCGTGCACGTTGCGGCGCTCGCTGGGGCCGAGCCAAGCGGCCCGAGCAACCCAACCGCCACCGTGAGCACTGCTATTGCAAGGCGCAGCCGCATACTCCTCTCCTTCCCTCCATGTTCCCTCCAATTGGGATGGGTCCCGTGATACCCAGCGGTTCGCACGGCCACACGTTGTTAGCGAAGGTAGCCAGCAGAAGCCCGAAGCGCGTCGAGTCTTTCGCGCTCGATACACGCGGAGTGGATGCGACGCAATGGAGCTCTCCCCAGCCGCGCCAAGACGTCAGCGTTTGCGAATCCGATCTTTCGAAGGGTGGCGAGGTGGACCTCGCCGAGGTGGGTCACGTACTCGTCCGAACGTGACCGTCGTTCGAACCAGCCGCATCGCACGGGTGGGGGGGAACCCGTCATCGCCGTCACGATTGCCGCAACAAGCCGTTCCCAAACGGGCACGCGTGGGCGACCTCCGACTCCCCCGCGGCGAACCCGTAGACCTCTCGGGAGGGCTGGATCAGATCGAGCATCGGCTCCGGGACGAGGACTAGTCTCCGGGGGTCCACGGCCGAAGGCGCGGCCACCATCCCGGCACGGCACGCCGATATCCGTCGTATTCGGCTCCGTACTCTTGCAGCAAGGTCGGCTCCTCGTACCAGCGGGCGAACGCGGCCGTCGTGGCGAGGAAGAGTGCCGCGTAGCCGAGCAGCTCGAGGCGACCGAGCAGCAGCGCCTGTCCGACGATGGTCGCCGCCACGGCCAGGTACATCGGGTTTCGAACGTACCGGTACAGTCCGCCCACGACGAGGTGCTGGGTCGGCGCGACAGGCGCAGGTGTACCTCGACCCTCGAGGACGAACCTGGCGAACGCGCTGAGCAATACGGCCGCTCCCACAACCACGAGCAGAACGCCCGCGAGACGAATCGCGACGGGTGGAGGGGGCACGCGTTCGTGCCAGCCCGTCAAGAGCCAGGGAATCAAGACAGCCGTGGCCCCGGGCGCAAGGACCAGGAAGATCGCCGATCCCACGGCAGCGGACGATTTGCGCACGGTCGGATCGTATGCGGATGTCCGGTGCAGGGGACGGAGACGCGAGCGTCGATCCCGACGCCGAGGTCGTACCGATAGTCGAGGAGTGCGACGCTAAGAACTTCACCACGCCGAGGAAGCGGAACCTCGCCGCAACGAATCTTGGCAATAGCGCTACGTCTGGCGTTTCCGCAGGTAGTTGGTGCGCCGGGCAGGATTCGAACCTGCGACCTGAGGATTAGAAGTCCCCCGCTCTATCCGGGCTGAGCTACCGGCGCCGGGAGGAGCGTACCGTGGAGCGGGTGACGGGAATCGAACCCGCATAGCCAGCTTGGAAGGCTGGAACTCTGCCATTGAGCTACACCCGCAGACGTCCCAGCATAGCGGCCGGATAGGGTCGGATCGTGCGCGTTCCGTTCTCGCTCGTCGACGTCTTCACGCCCGAGCCGTTCGCGGGGAACCAGCTCTGCGTGATCCCGGAGCCGCCGACCGACCTCGACTCGGCAGCGATGCAGATGCTCGCGCAGGAGATCGGGTTCTCCGAAACGACGTACGTGACCGCGATCCGCGACGACGGGTACGACGTCCGGATCTTCACGCCGGTCGAGGAGCTCCCCTTCGCCGGTCATCCGACGCTCGGGACCGCGTTCGTCCTTGCGGGACTGGGACTCGTCCCCTCGAACCTCGTGCAGACGAGCTCGGCCGGCGACGTCCCGGTGGCCGTCGACCTCGACGCCGGGACCGCGACGATGCAGCAGCTCCCGCCGACCTTCGGTGAGCCGTTCACCGATCGCGAGGCGGTCGCTCAGGCGGCCGGCCTTCGCGTGGACCAGCTGGGTCAGGAGCCCTTCGTGCCGGTCAGCACCGGCATCGCGCATCTGATGGTGCCGGTAGTGAGTGAAGAGGTCCTGCGTCGTGCCTCGCGGAACGACCGTGGATGCGCGGAGGTCACGGAGGCGGCGAACGCCGAGTCGCTGTACCTGTTCGCGGTCCGCGGCCATGGCGAGGTGATCGCGAGGATGTTCGACCGCTCGATCCAGATCGGAGAGGACCCGGCCACGGGTTCGGCGGCAGGACCGCTGGGCGTCTATCTCGCGGAGCAGGGGCTTGCCGGGATGCCCGGACACATCACGATCGCGCAAGGCGAGATGGTCGGCCGGCCTTCGTTCCTGCAGGTGGACGTCGGACGCGGGGAGGCGGGCTGGGTCGCACACGTCGGCGGCGGCGTCCGGATCGTCGGCGAGGGGTCGTTCCGGCTCTAGGCCGATGTCGCGGCACAGGACACCGACGGCTCGGCGAGCGTCGAGCTCTCGTCCGCGACGACGCTGACCGTGAGGTCGCGGGACTGTCCCTCCAACAGGCTGACCGGCTTGACGAGGAGTCCATCGTCGAACGTCGCCTCCGTGCCGGAGGCCGGCGTCACCTGACACGTCGCGTAGGCGGGCCCGTTGCCGGTGTTCGTCACGGTGAAGAGGTAGCAGACCGTGCCGTGGCCTCCGACCGCGCACGACGTGGCGAGCGCCGGGGTGACCGCCACGGAGGTGTTCGAGGACGAGGGCCGGGTGGTCAACAGGAGGAAGAGGCTCACACCGGCGAGGAGGCCGACCGCGAGCAAGCCGAGCGCCACGTAGTACGTGGGAGAGGGTCTCGCCTCGCCGGCCATCGTCGGAGCGTACCTTCATCGGCGGCGTCGGTCGACGGGTACGCTGTCCGCCGCGGGGCGTAGCGCAGCCTGGTAGCGCGCGTGCTTTGGGAGCACGAGGTCGCGGGTTCGAATCCCGCCGCCCCGACCGCTACCATCTGAGGATGCGAGTGATCCGCGGCCGCGAGCTGTTCGACATCGGGTTCACCTAGGGCTGAGTCGGCCCGCGGGTTTACGCCCGCACCGTGGTGGATCTGGGGACCGGTGACGGTCGTTCCGTGCTGCAGACCGCGCGACGGGATCCGGACGCGTTCGTGATCGGCATCGACGCCGACGCGGCGTCGATGCGCGAAACCTCCCGGCAGGCCGCTCGACCGCCCGACAGGGGTGGTGTGCCGAACGCGATGTTCGTCCTCGGGTCCGTCGGATCGCTGCCGATCGAGCTCGACGCGGTCGCCGACGAGGTCCGTGTCACCTTCCCGTGGGGCTCGCTGCTCCGCGGCGTCTTGGGCGTCGACGAGACGGTCCTGGGCGGCATCGCTCGCGTTGCGAAGGTGGGAGCCGAGGTCCGCGCGCTCGTGTCGGTCACCGAGCGCGATGGTCTCGGTCTGAGCGTTCGCGTGGATCCCTCTCCCTACGACGCCCACGGGCTCCGCCTGATCGAAGCTCGCCCGGCGACGGAGAAGGAGATCGCGGGGACCAACTCGTCCTGGGCCAAACGGCTCCGCGCGGGTGTCGCTCGGCCGGTGACGCTCGTCCGATCCGTGCGCGAGCCCGCTACCTCGTCAAGGCTCGCGCCGACGCCGTGACCGCGGCGGCGATGATCACGACCAGGAGGACCGGGGCCCGCAGGCGGATCGCGACCGCGGCCGCGGCGACGCCGAGGACGCGGGCGTCCACCACCAGACGCTGGCCCTGGGCGAAGGTCCCGATCGCGACCAGCGCGGCGAGCAGTGCGGGTCCCACGAGCGTCACGACGCCGGAGAGCCGGTCGGGGAGTGGCCGACCGCCGAGCAGCACCGGTCCGGCGGCCTTGAGCGCGAGCGTCCCGATCCCCGTGACCGCGACGACGATCCAGACGGTGGTCATGTGCGCTTCCTCAGGCCGATCAGGCAGGCGGCGCCCGCCGAGATGATCGGGACGCCCGCAGGGGTGAACGGGGTCAGGATCAGTGCGATCGACGCGCCGAGGAGAGCGGCGACGGCCGGCGGCGAGGCTCCGATCCGGAGCCCCGCCACGGCCGTCGACCGCTCCTCGGACCTGAGCTGCGGAGCGAGCAGTGCGAGGAACAAGGCGGGGAACGCCGCGTCCAGGCCGAGCTTGGCGGGGTCCCCCAGCGAATCGCCGAAGACGACGCCGACCGCGGTCCCCCCGATCCACGCGACGGCGAGCCCGAGCCCGGCCGCGAGCATGACGCGAGGGTTCCAGCGGCCCTGCCCCTCGGCGGCGATCGCCCACGACTCATCCACCATCAGGTGCGCGTGCAGGAGCCTCGACCAGAACCCGCCCTCGAGCCAGGGCGCGACGGTCACCCCGAGCGGGAGGTAGCGGGCGTTCAGCATGAGCGCGGCGAGGATCGCCGTGGTCGCCGACCCGCCGCCGCCAAGGACCGAGGCCGCGGCGAACTGAGCCGAGCCTGCGAACGTCGTCACCGACATCACGACCGGGGCGAGCGCGCCCATCCCGACCGATAGCGCCAGGACGCCGTAGGAGACGCCGAACCCGAACACCGCCACCGAGAGCGGGAGCGAGGCAGTCACGCCGTGCCGGTAGCTTCGATCGCCCGAGCCCGCCGCCATCGACCGATGCTATCGGCGGAGCCACGTACCATCGGTCGCATGCGGATCCGGTCACGGTGCGAAGGGCTCTCGACGGAGCGGATCCGCCAGGTGCTCTCGGGCCTGCCCGAGGCCGAGCGGTACGCGCTCGAGGTCAGACCCCTCCGCTACCGGCAGCGCCCGCACCTGTCCGCGTGGACCGACTTCTCCGAGCGGACGATCACCCTGCAGGTGCCCGATCCGTTCCTGCCGTTCGGGGAGATCGTTCCCTTCGGAGCCAAGCGACGGCCGGGCAAAGGCCTCAAGTTCATCTGGCTCACGGAGGGCGTGACGTTCCGGACCGAGCGGGAGGTCCTTCGTTTCCTCTACCTGCACGAGTGGATGCACTGGTACCTGCGTGAGCGCCTCGGGAAGCGGTCCGCCGCCGAGACGGCGTGCGACCGGTTCGCGCTGCGGAACTACCGGCGGCGCCGCGTCACCGAGGACGACGCGCTGGCGGCGCTCACCCGCCGGCAGGCCTGACGGCGCCGGCCGCGGCCGCGCCGATCGCGCTTTCCAGCAGGATCGCGAAGTGATCGACGCGCATCCGCTGGAAGTCGGGTTGCTCGCGCCACCGGTGGAAGAGGCCCGGATCAAGCTCCTCGGTCACCAGGGCGTCTTGGATCGCTCCCGACAACCAGTCGACGAGCGAGACGATCGTCTCCAGATCCAGGTCGGCGCGGACCTCGCCGCGCTGCTGTCCCCACTCGACGAACTCGAGCGTGCCGTACGGATCCTCGCTCACGAGCCACCGGTTGATCTCCCGCTTGAGCGCGAGGTCGGTGCTGTAGTTGCCGATCAGGACGACCCGGTACGGGACCCAGTCCTCCTTCACGAAGTGCTCGGTCCGGTCGAGCCAGTAGCGCACGACCGGGAAGAACCCGTCGGCGAGGACCTCCCCGGGGGCGTCGAGCCACGCCGGGAGGGCGGTCACGGCGCGCCGATAGGACTCGAGGAATAGGCCGGCCTTGGAGCCGTAGTGCTGGAAGATCGAGCCCTTCGCGATCCCGAGCTCGGCCGCCATGTCCTCGATCCGAGCCCCCTGGTAGCCGTCCTCCGCGAAGCGGCGCATCGCGCACGCGACGATCAGCTCGCGCTTGGCTTCGGCGCGCGCGCTTCGCTTTCGTGACCTCGGGTCAGGAACCATGGGCAGGAGCCTAGCGTCGAGGGCCCCTGGCGCGTGACCGGTGGTCAGGCCCCGTCCACCACCGCCGCGAGGGTCGCGTCCACTCTGGCGAGGCCCTTCAGCGTGTGCTCGACGTCGTACCCGAACCCGAACCGGATCCCCTTCTTCAACCCGAACATCGAGCCGGGGACGAGGAGCACGCTCTGGTCGAGCCGGATCCGTTCCACGAGGTCGGCAGAGGCGATCGGAAGGTCGTACGTCACGTACACGATCGCGCCGGCGATCGGCCGGACGTAGTGGAAGTAGGGGTGCGCCTGGATCCATCCTTCGAGCGGCGGCAGGTTCGCGCGGACGATCGCGCGCGTGCGGGCGAGGATGTTCTCGCGAACGTCGGGTCGCATCGCGAGCGCCGTGAGCCGGTCGCTCACGGCGCTGGGCGTGAGCGTCGTGTAGTCGTGCCGCTGCCAGATCCTAGAGATCATGTCGGTCGGCGCCACGGCCCACCCGATCCGGAGGCCCGGCATCGCGAACGCCTTCGAGAGGCCGCTCGTGACGATCACCTTGTCGTACCGGCCCCAGAACGTGGGGGAGGTGGCGTCGGTGTCGATCTCCGCGCCGCGATAGATCTCGTCGGCCACGATCCACGCGCCCACGCGCGCCGCGACCTCGATCAACGCCTCCATCTCGCCCTCGGTGAGGACGGCCCCGGTCGGGTTGTCCGGGTTGCAGAGCATGATGACCTTGGTTCGCGTCCCGACGGCCCGGTCGAGGCCCTCCAGATCGAGCGCCCAGCGACCGTCTCGCAGCTTGAGCTTGAAGGTGTCCACCTTGCCACCGAAGAACGAACCGAGCCCGAGTCCCTGGCAGTAGTTCGGGAGCATGAACGCGAGCCGGTCGCCGCGATCCAGGAGCGACCAGAGCGACAGCAGGTTCGCTTCCGATCCCCCGTTCACGAGCGTCACGTTGTCGGGTCCGCAGTCCGGGTACCACTGCGCGATGCTCGCGCGCGCCTCGTAGGAGCCTTCGGACAGCGGGTAGCCGAGACTCTGCTGGAGGAAGGTCTCCGCATCGGCGTCCGGTCCGAGCAGCTCGCGGATCGTGAGCGGCGTGACGCCGGACTCGGACAGGTCGTGGTCGACCAGGTGCCAATAGAGGGATTGGTACCGCTCCATCTCGAAGGGCTCGATGTGTGCCATGGGCGCGACCGTAGCGCGCGGCGCCGTCCGACCTCAACCCTGCCTGTTGACCACGAGGGCTGCGGCGGGCAGGCTCCCGCCCGTGGGATCGGTGCGGCTGTTCAGCGAAGCCGACGTGCGAGCGGCCCTCCCGATGGCCGCGTGCATCGATGCGGTGGAGGCCGCGTTCGTCGCCTCCGCGACGGGGGACGCGGAGCACCCCGGGGTGATCCACCTGGACGTCCCCGAAGCGAAGGGCGAGATCCACGTGAAGGCGGGACACCTGCACGGCGGACGCACGTACGCCGTTAAGGTGTCCAGCGGGTTCTACGGCACCGAGCCGCCCGCGTACGACGGCCTCGTCCTGGTCTTCGACGCGGCGACCGGCGCACCGGTCGCGTTCCTGTTGGACAACGGGTTCATCACGGATCAACGGACGGGCGCCGCGGGCGGCGTCGCGACGCGATGGCTCGCCCACGAGCGGGTCGACGTGGTCGCGGTGATCGGCACCGGGCTGCAGGCGCGGAAGCAGATCGAGGCGCTCCGTGTCGTTCGATCCTCTCCGCGTGAGATCCGCGTGTGGGGAAGGAACGACGGTCGAGCGTCCGCCGTCGCCGCCGACGTCGAGGGCGTCGTCGTTGGATCGCCGCGCGAAGCCGCCGCCGGAGCCGACGTCGTGATCACCTGCACGGCGTCGAACGAACCGCTCCTCGGCGCCGACGACGTGGCTCCGGGAGCCCTCGTGATCGCCGTGGGCTCGGACGGACCGGGCAAGCAGGAGCTCGACGTGGAGTTGCTCCGTCACGCGGACGTCCTCGCCGTCGACTCCCGCGACCAGTGCCTCCGACTGGGGGAGCTCCAGCACGCGCCGGAGCTCGCGGATCGCGCCGTGGAGCTCGGCGCGATCTGCGCGGGCGTAGCGGCCGGTCGCACCGACGAACACCAGCTCGTCGTGTGCGACCTCACCGGCCTCGGCGTCCAGGACGTGGCGGCTGCCAACGCGGTCCTGGCGAACGCGCCCCCGGGGACGGGCCGATCGATCGACGTCTGACTAGGCGCGATCCGAGGCCAGGCGCGCGAGCACCTCGTCGTGCAGCACGCCGTTCGTCGTGAGCATGCTGCCGCGGTGTCGCAGCGGCGTCCCTTCGAAGGTGGAGACGCGCCCGCCCGCCTCCCGGACGATGACCTCGAGCGCGGCGTAGTCCCAGATCGAGAGGTTGGGCTCCAGGACCACCTCGGCGGATCCTCGCGCCACGAGCACGTGACCCCAGAAATCCCCGAAGCCCCTGCCCCGCCAGGAATCCGACACGAGCCCGAGCACCGCGCCACGATCGGGGCCGGACAGCATCTCGCGGAACTCCTGAAGGAGGAGGTGGGCGTCGGACAGCTCCGACACGCCGCTCACACGGATCGGCGAGCCGTTCAACGCCGCGCCCTCGCCGGCCACGGCGACGTAGCACTCACCGAGGGCGGGTGCGCTCGCCACGCCGAGCACGCCCTCGCCGTCGACCCGGAGCGCGATCAACGTCGCCCAGATCTGGACGCCGCGCGCGAAGTTGGCCGTGCCGTCGATCGGATCGACGATCCACACGCGACCCGACGGGTCGTGCGATCCGCCCTCCTCCTCACCGAGGACGCGATCGTCGGGGAAGGCCGCCTCGATCTGCTCGCGCAGCATCCGTTCGGTCGACGTGTCCGCCTGGGTGACGAGGGAGCGATCCGCCTTGCGCCGAACCTCGAGCCCGTCACCCTGGAACAGCCCCATCGCGATGTCGGCCGCGCGATTGGCCAATCCCAACGCGAACCCGCGCTCGTGCTCGTACACGGCGGGCAGACTATCGACCGAGCTCCGTCGCCGCCGAACGCGAGGCCGCTGCGTCTCGATCGCAGCTCACGACCGTCGAGATGGGGGATCTCCGGTAGCCTGGATGCGGCATGGAGACCACCGTCGAGCGAACCGCGGAACACACCGTCAAGCTGACGATCGAGGTTCCCTCGGACCAGGTGGCCAAGGACCTGGACAAGACGTACCGCGCGATCGCGCGCGAGGTGAAGATCCCCGGGTTCCGGCCCGGCAAGGCACCCAGGCCGATCATCGACGCGCAGGTCGGGGCCGACGTCGTCCTCGAGGAATTCGTGAACTCCTCCGTCCCAACCTATTTCCGCACGGCGGTCACCGACGAAGACCTGGCCCCGATCGGCGAGCCCGAGGTCGACGTCGAACAGCTCGAGTCCGGCAAACCCCTCATCTTCACCGCGACGGTCGACGTCAGGCCTCGCCTGGAACTGACCGGTGAGGACTACAAGGGCGTCAAGGTAGAGCGGCCGGCGACGGAGGTCTCGGACGACGAGGTCGACGCCTGGGTCGAACGGCTCCGTCGGCAGTTCGCCGAGCTCGAGCCGGTCGAGCGCGCGGCGCAGGAGGGCGACTTCGTGACGATCAACGTGAGCGCCACCAAGGCGGGCGGCGAGGTCGAGCGGCTGACGCGCGACGACTACCTCTACGCGATCGGGTCGGGTGAGTTCGGCGAGAAGATGGACGCCGAGCTCGCCGGTACCAAGCCCGGCGACATCGTGAGCATCGACGACGATCTCCCGTCGGACCGGTTCGGCGATGAGCTCGCGGGACGTACGTCCTTCCGCGTCCTCGTGAAGGACGTGAAAGCGCTGAAGCTCCCGGACGCCGACGGCGCGTTCGCGAAGACCGCGTCGGAGTTCGACACGATGGACGAACTGCGCGCCGACCTCCGCACCAAGATCCACGAGGTCAAGGAGCGCGAGGTCCAGGGTGTGATCCGGGACCGGGTCCTCCAGGCGCTGGTCGACACCGTTGAGGTCGATCTGCCCGACTCGCTCGTGCAGGACGAGACCACCCACCGGCTGCGTCACGCCGAGGAGAACGCGGGACGGTACGGCATGTCGCTGGACCAGATGCTCGAGATCCAAGGCTGGGACCGCGATCGGCTCGCGGAGGACAGCCGGGACCACGCCGTACGTGCGATCAAGGCGGACCTGGTCCTCGAGAGCATCGCTCGCGCCGAGGATCTCCAGGTCACGGCCGAGGAGATCGGAGCCGAGATCGGCTCCCTCGCACAAGCCTACGACCGCGACCCCAAGGAGCTCGCCAAGCAGTTGGATCGCACCGGTCAGATCGTCACGCTGGCCGGGGATATCATCCGAACGAAGGCCCTCGACCTCCTGGTCGAGGCCGCCGATATCACCGACGAGAGCCCCGATGCCGCCGACGCGGATCAGGGGACGGAGGAGAACGACTGATGGAGCCCGCGAAGAACTACCTCGTGCCAACCGTGATCGAGCAGACGAGCCGCGGTGAGCGCGGGTACGACATCTACTCTCGGCTGCTCAAGGACCGCATCGTGTTCCTCGGCACGCCGATCGACGACGCTGTGGGAAACCTGATCATGGCGCAGCTGCTGCACCTGGAGTCGGAGGACCCGGACAAGGACATCAACCTCTACATCAACTCTCCGGGCGGCGACGTGTCGGCCCTGCTCGCGATCTACGACACGATGCAGTACATCAAGCCCGACGTCAGCACGATCGTGATGGGCCTCGCGGCGAGCGCGGCGGCCGTGCTCGCACTGGCCGGCGCCGCCAACAAGCGCTACGCGCTACCGAACGCGCGGATCCTCCTGCACCAGCCCCACGGTGGCGCGCAGGGCCAGGCGGTGGATATCGAGATCCAGGCGCGCGAGATGATCCGGCTCCGCAAGCTGCTGGACAGTCTCATCGCGAAGCACACCGGCCAGCCGCTCGAGAAGGTGGAGAAGGACACCGATCGTGACTTCATCCTCACGGCCGACGAGGCGCTCGCCTATGGTGTGATCGACGAGATCATCAGCCGGCGCGGGATCACGCCGGAGTTAGCAGCGGCGAACGCGAACGGGGCGTAATATCGGCGGACACGAACGGGTCGATCCGGCTCGGTCGTTCGTCGGAGAGGACGGACAGAGGACGGCGTGGCGAAGTTCGGAGACTCGGACCTGCTGAAGTGCTCCTTCTGCGGGAAGAGCCAGAAGCAGGTGAAGAAGCTGATCGCCGGGCCCGGCGTGTACATCTGCGACGAGTGCATCGATCTGTGCAACGAGATCATCGAGGAAGAGCTCTCCGAAACCACCGAGCTCAAGCTCGACGAGCTCCCCAAGCCCGCCGAGATCTACACCTTCCTCGACGAGTACGTCGTCGGACAGGACCACGCCAAGAAGGTCCTCTCGGTTGCCGTCTACAACCACTACAAGCGGATCCAGGTCGGGCAGAAGGACCAGGACGTCGAGCTCCAGAAGTCCAACATCCTGACGCTAGGACCGACCGGCTGCGGCAAGACGTATCTCGCGCAGACGCTCGCCCGGTTGCTGAACGTCCCGTTCGCGATCGCGGACGCGACGGCGCTCACCGAAGCGGGCTACGTGGGCGAGGACGTCGAGAACATCCTCCTCAAGCTGATCCAGGCGGCCGACTACGACGTGAAGAAGGCCGAGACCGGGATCATCTACATCGACGAGATCGACAAGATCGCGCGCAAGTCCGAGAACCCGTCGATCACGCGCGACGTGTCCGGTGAGGGGGTCCAGCAGGCGCTGCTGAAGATCCTCGAGGGGACGACGGCCAGTGTGCCGCCCCAGGGCGGACGGAAGCATCCGCACCAGGAGTTCATCCAGATCGACACCACGAACATCCTGTTCATCTGCGGCGGGGCGTTCGCGGGGCTCGACAAGATCATCGAGAGCCGGATCGGGCGCAAGGGCGTCGGGTTCGGCGCCGAGATCGTCTCCCGCGAGGAGAAGGATCTCGGCGAGCTCTTCGGTCAGGTCCTTCCCGAAGACCTCCTGAAGTACGGCCTGATCCCGGAGTTCGTCGGGCGGCTCCCGGTGCTCACGCACGTCAACAACCTCGACGAGGACGCGCTCGTCGACATCCTGACCAAGCCCAAGAACGCGCTCGTGAAGCAGTATATGAAGTTCTTCGAGTTCGACGGGGTCGAGCTCGAGTTCACCGACGACGCGATGCGCGCGATCGCCGAGCAAGCGATCCAACGCGGGACCGGCGCGCGCGGGCTGCGGGCGATCATGGAAGAGGTCCTGCTCAACGTGATGTACGAGCTGCCCTCCCGCGCCGACGTCACCAGATGCCTCGTCGACCGCGACGTCGTGCTCACCGGCGTCAACCCGACGCTCGTCCCGCGCGAGCAGCAGGCCAAGAAGCGCGGCGAGCGGCACGAGCGCACCGCCTGAGCCCCGATCCGCCGCTCATCCGATTCCGCCCCGAGGTGATGGAACCGGGGGTTCCCGTGGGGCAATATCCCGTGGGCGGTGGCCGTTCGGCCGCCGTGGACCGAAGAGGGGGTTCGCATGTCGGAGATGGAAGCACGCGCTGAGGCCACCGGGGGATGGTCCGACGTCCCGTGGTGGGTGTTCCTCATCACCGGCCTCGCGTGGCTGCTGATCGCGGTCATCGTGCTGCGGTTCGACGTCAC
>JBKOUM010000218.1:0-7279 GCA_046723385.1 Actinomycetota bacterium | reverse complement strand
GGCGTCGACCGGTCGCGGCCGCCCCCCGACGGCCACGGCGAGGCGGCCGTCGGACACGTCGAGCGCGGGCAGGATCGAGAAGGGCACGGGCGCACGATACGCGCGGCGTCAGCCGGAGACGTCGAGCCGGGTCGCGCCGGCGCCGAGCAGCTCGCCCAGCTCTCCCAGCAGCGACCCGTTCGCGTTCACGTTGAACGTCCCAAGCGCGAGCGGCGTCACGCCGGCCGAGGACAGGAAGCGCAACCGGACGGGGGCGTCGCCGGGATGCGCCTCGAACAGCTCCTTGAGCTTGCCGAGGACCACCGGCGTGCACGCGGTGGCCTCGAGGTCGACGATCAGAGACTCGGATCGCGATCGCGGGACGTCTTGGCCGAGGGTCGGCTCCTTGACCTCGTTCGCGCGGATCTGCAGCTCCCGCCCTCGCAGGTCGATGCGGCCCGTCACGAGGACGATCTCGTCTTGGCGGATCAGGTGCGGGACGGCCTCGTAGACGCCGGGGAAGGCGATCACCTCGACGCCGCCGGCGAGCCCTTCCAGACGGAACTGCGCGTACGGCTCCCCCCGCTTCGTGTACTTGCGCGTCAGCGACCCGATGATCCCCCCGACCGTGACGAGGTCCCCGTCGCCGAGGTCCGGCACCCCGTCGATCGCGTGCGTGGTCTGCGCGCGCAGCGAGTCCTCGACGCCGAGCAGCGGATGGTCGGTGACGAACTGGCCGAGCATCTCCTTCTCCTTGGACAACAGGAGGGGCTTCGCCAGCTCGTCGCCGGCGAGGACCGATTCATCGACCTCGTGGAGGGCATCCTCGCCGCTGCCGAACAGCGAGAACTGCCCGGCCGCCTCGGCCTTGCGTTCGGCGAGGATCGGCGCGGAAACCTTCTCCCACGCGGCGGTCTCGCCCGCCTGCTGCACCATGCCCCCGCGGGTGTATCCGAGCGAATCGAACGCGCCCGCGAAGATCAACGACTCGAGCACCCGCTTGGTCAACGCACCGGGGTCGACGCGTCGGCACAGGTCCGCGAACGAGGCGAAGGGCCCGCCCACGGCACGCGCGTCCAGGATCGCCTGCACGACACCCTCTCCGACGTTGCGGACCGCCGACAGCCCGTACCTGATCGCGCGACGGTCGCCGGGGGCCGGCGCGAAGTCCATGTCCGACTCGTTCACGTCCGGGGGCAGCACCTCGATCTTCATGCTCCGGCAGGCGTAGAGGTAGTACGGCTTGCGATCCTTGTCGTCCTTCACCGAGGTCAGGATCGCCGCCATGTACTCGACGGGGTGATGCGCGATCAGGTACGCCGTTTGGTAGGCGATGAACCCGTAGGCGCACGCGTGCGCCGCCGGGAAGCCGTAGTCGGCGAAGGGCTCGATCAGGTCGAACAGGTCCGCCGCGAGCCGGTCCGAGATCCCCTGCGCGACGCACCCGGCGACGAACGTCTCGCGCTCGCGACCGATCAGCTCGCGCTTCTTCTTGGCCATGACCTTGCGGAGCGTGTCGGCCTGGCCCATCGAGTAGCCGGCCATCCGCACGGCGATCTGCATGATCTGCTCCTGATACACCATCACGCCGTACGTGTTGCCGAGCACCGGTTCGAGCTCGGGATGCGGATAGACGACCTTGCGCCGGCCGTGCTTGCGCTCGGCGTACTCGGTATGCATCCCCGTGTTGAGCGGCCCGGGACGGTAGAGGGCGACCAGCGCCATCAGGTCTTCGAACCGGTCGGGTTCGAGCAGCTTGATCAGGTTCCGCATCCCCGGCGACTCCATCTGGAAGACGCCGGTGGTATCGCCGCGCCGCAGCATCGCGTACGTATCCGGGTCGTCGAGCGCGACGTGGTCGATGTCGAGCTCGACGCCGCTCGTGCGGAGGTGCCGGAGCGTCTCCTCGATCACGGATAGGGTCCGCAGGCCGAGGAAGTCCATCTTCAACAGCCCGAGCTGGGCCACCCCGTTCATGTCGAACTGGGTGACCATCTTCTTCGAGTCGTCGCGTGAATCCTTCGTCAGCTTGAGCGGCAGATAGGTCACGAGCGGCGCGTCGCCGATCACGACCCCGGCGGCGTGGACGGAATCCTCGCGGCGGAGCCCTTCGAGGGCACGGGCGGTGTCGACGATCTCCTTCGCCTCGGGCTCGCGTTCGTAGGCTTCGCGGAGGTCGGGGCTGATCTCGAGCGCCCGGTCGATCGGCTCGTCCCGGCCCATCATCGCCGGCGGGTACATCTTGCAGAGCCGATCGCCGACGACCGGAGGGAAGCCCAGCACGCGGGCAGCGTCTCGGATGCCCTGCTTCCCCTTGATCGTCTGGAACGTGACGATCTGCGCCACACGATCCGACCCGTACTTCTCGGTCGCGTACCGGATCACCTCATCACGACGGCGCTCGTCGAAGTCCATGTCGATGTCCGGCATCTCGACCCGATCGGGGTTGAGGAAACGCTCGAACAGCAGGCCGTAGCGGAGCGGGTCGAGGTCCGTGATCCGCAGCGCGTACGACGCTACCGACCCCGCGGCGGATCCGCGACCGGGACCCACCCGGATCCCGCACTCCCGGGCGAACCGGATCAGGTCCCACACGATCAGGAAGTAGCCGGCGAACCCCATCTTGGTGATCACGGCGAGCTCCGTGTCGACCCGCTCGAGCACCTCGGTCGGGGGTGAGGTCCCGTAGCGCTCCTCGACGCCGCGGTCCACGAGCTCCCGCAGGTACACCTCGAGGGGTTCGCCGCGCGGGGTCTCGAACCGAGGGAGCCGGTACTCGGTCCGGTGGTCGATCAGGATCCGTTCGAGCTCGGGCAGCAGCTCGACGCGCTCCGCGATCGCGAGCGTCTGATCGCACGCGTCGGGGAGCTCGCGGAAGACGTGACGCATCTCCTCCGCGGACTTGAGGTAGAACTCGTCCGAGTCGAACCGCAGCCGCTTGGGGTCGGTCTGCAGCTTCTGCTGCTGGATGCAGAGCAGGACGTCGTGCGGCTTCGCGTCTTCCTTCCGCGTGTAGTGCAGGTCGTTCGTGGCGACCACCGGGACGCCGAGCTCACCGGCCATCGCGATCTGCTCGGCGAGGATCCGGCGCTGATCGGGCAGACCGTGATCCTGGATCTCCACGAAGTAGCTGCCCGATCCGAAGATGTCCCGGGTCTCGGCCGCGGCCTTCGTGGCGAGGGCGCGCTGTCCGTTCCGGAGCAGCACGCCGAGCTCCGAGGACAAGCATCCCGACAGGCAGATCACGCCGTCGGCGTGGTCCGCAAGCAGCTGCTTATCCATCCGCGGGCGGTGGTAGAAGCCTTCGAGGTGCGCCTTCGACACCAACCGCAGCAGGTTCCGGTACCCGGTCTCGTTCTCCGCCAGCAGCGTGAGGTGGTAGTACTTCTCCTCGCTCTCCCCCGGCGTCCGATCGAACCGCGACCCGGGCGCCACGTACGCCTCCACCCCGATGATCGGTTTGATCCCGGCCTGGCGCGCGGACTCGTAGAACCGGAGGGCGCCGAACATCGCTCCGTGATCGGTGACGGCGATCGCCGGCATCCCGTCGCGGACGGCTTCGCTGAAGATCGTCGGCGCCTGGGGGTTGGATCGGGGCGCCTCGATCCGCGCGGCCCCGTCCAGGAGCGAGTACTCGGAGTGCGTGTGCAGGTGGACGAAGCCGTCGCGAGGGGTCTGCCTGTCGTCGCCGGGCATCCTCGCTGGCCGTCGCCTTTCCCGATCCTGTCCGTCCGCCGCCGGGCGTTATCCACACCGTCCCCGGCCGGGTGTGGACAACTTACACGGCTGTGATTCGCAGGGTTCGCAGGCTAACATCCAGCCCGTCGTCGTCAAGACCGCTGGTCGCGACGGGCCAGGTCGAGCGCGTCGACCAGGTCGTCGGGCAGCGGCTCCTCGAGCTCGATCCGCTCCCCCGTCGACGGATGCGTGAACCCGAGACGCCACGCGTGCAGGAAGGGCCGTGTCAGTCCGAGTCGAACCGCATCCTCCCCGCCGCCGCCGTAGGCGCGATCGCCGAGGATCGGAAGACCGACCGCCTCGAGGTGGACACGGATCTGATGCGTCCGGCCCGTGGCCGGCGCGGCCTCGAGCAGGCTCGTGCGCGCGAGCCGTTCGCGCACCTCGAAGGACGTGGTCGCCGCCCTGCCCTCCGACCGATCCACGACGATCTTGGCCGCGCGCCGGCCGAGCGGGGCCTCGACGGAGAAGCGGTCGTGGTCCGGGTGTCCGCGCACGAGCGCGAGGTACCGGCGGTCCGCGTCGTGCCGGCGGAACAGCTCGCGGAGCGGTCCGAACGCCGCGTCGGTCTTCGCGACCACGAGCAACCCGCTCGTTCCTGCATCGAGCCGATGGACGATGCCGGGGCGCGTGGGCCCGCCGGCGGACGCGAGCGGGACGCCCATCCCGAGCAGCCGGTTCACGAGGGTGCCCCTGCGGCGTCCGCCCGACGGGTGCGTGATCAGCCCGGCCGGTTTCGCGACGACGAGCAGGTCGTCGTCCTCGTACCGGACGGGAACGGGAGGTCCCTCAGGTCCCAGGGGTGCATCGTCGCGGAGCTCCGCGACGATGCGCTCACCGCCGCCCAAGTGGAACGACTTCGGCCGTGCCCGCCCGTCGACGGTCACGCGTCCCTCGGCGATCGCGCGCTGGATCTCGGCGCGCGTCGTCCCGAGGGACGCCGCGGCGACGGCGTCGAGCCGGCCCGGCTCGGCGATCACGTCCCTACGCGCCATCCTCGACGGCCTCGTCGCTGCGGGTGCGGGCGTGGTCGTCGCGGAACGACGACCACGCCAGCAGGACCGCGCCGATCACGACCGCGCTGTCGGCCGCGTTGAAGACCGGCCACACGTGGAGATCGATGAAGTCCACGACGCGACCTCGGAGGTCCGGCCCGCGGATCACCCGATCGGCGAGGTTCCCGAGCGCGCCCCCGAGCACCAGCCCGAGCGCGACCGACGAGAGCGCGCTCCGCGCTCGGAACGCGGTGATCACGATCAACGCGGAGACCGCGATCGTCGCCCCCGCGAAGAACCACGGTGCGCTCTGCCCCAGGCTGAACGCGCCGCCGGAGTTGGTCGTGAAGCGCAGCGTCAGGACGCCGGCGATCACGTCGATCGGATGGTCCGCCAGCACCCGCTCGGCCCAGAGCTTGGTGACCCGGTCCAGGAGGAAGACGCCGCCGGCCGTTCCGAACAGGATCACGGCCCCGCGGCGCGCCCGGGGGTCCACGGCCTACCTGTGAGCTTGCGCCTGGGCGTCCTTGATGCAGAGGCTGACGTACGGCAGCGCCTTGACGCGGGCCTTCTCGATGGGCTTGCCGCAGCGCTCGCAGACGCCGTAGGTGCCCGCGTCGATGCGCTCGAGGGCCCGGTCGATCTTCTGGAGCAGGTCCCGCACGTTCTGCTCGATCGAGAGGTCCTTCTCCCGCTCGAACGTGGCGGTGCCGGCGTCGGCGGACTCGTCGTCGAGACCGACGTCCCCGGAGAGGTCCGATTGCGTGACCGCGAAAGACGTGTCCTCGATCGTCGTCAGCTGCTCGTCCAGCTCTGCTCGCTCATGGAGGAGCCGGCCCTTCAGATCGGTGATCTCGGCCGCGGTCAGCTTGCCGTTCGCCATGGCGGCGAAGGGTAACAGACGTGGTCGGATCGGATGCGTTCTCCCTGGTCACGGGGGTGATTCGGCCACTTCGGACGGTTCGAACCCGGCGGTGCGCTGGGGCCGCAGCCGAACGCTCGTTCGAGCGATCCACGGTGCTCGCCGAGCACCCGGACAGCCTCCTCGGTGGCACGATCGGCCCCGGGCCTTGCGTGAGCGGAGACCCTTCGGAACCACGCCGTGTAGCATCTCGGACATCGGCGACGACGGGAACGCCTCGCCGGGGATCGATGCGGTGAGAGCGAGCCGGGACGGTGGGAGCCGGCACCGCGTCCCCCGGCGAACATCCTCCCCGAGCCCCTGCCCCAACCGGGCGCGGACGGTCCGCACCCGCAGTAGACGCAGGCGGGACCCGCCCGTGATCGCGGGAGACCGTGGGGTTCGGAGGTCGCAGCCCCGAAGCCGCTGCGAACCCCGGGCTGCAGCGAGCGGTCGTGAGCGGTCGGCGGCCGCGAGGCCGCCGACAAGCGGGGTGGTACCGCGGGGCATCCGCCTCGTCCCTGCGACAGGGACGAGGCGTTCTTCGTTCCTGAAGGCGCGGGACGAGGAGGACGAGATGCCGTTCGAGCCGGTCGACCCGAAGGTGAGCTTCCCCGATCTCGAGCGCCGCATCCTCGGGTTCTGGGACGACGCGGACGTCTTCGCTCGCTCCACGGCGCTGCGCTCCGGCGGGCCGCGTTGGGTGTTCTACGAGGGACCTCCGACGGCGAACGCGAAGCCGGGCCTGCATCACGTCGAGCCGCGGACGTTCAAGGACGTCTTCCCCAGGTTCAAGACGATGACCGGCCATTTCGTCGAGCGGAAGGGCGGGTGGGACTGCCACGGGCTCCCGGTCGAGATCGAGGTCGAGAAGGAGATCGGGACCTCCGGCAAGCGCGACATCGAGGCGTTCGGCGTGGCCGCCTTCAACCAGCGGTGCCGGGAATCCGTCCAGCGCTACGTCGGCGAGTTCGAGCGTCTGACCGAGCGGATCGGGTTCTGGATCGACACCGAGCAGGCGTACTGGACGATGCACACCCCGTACATCGAGTCGGTGTGGTGGTCGCTCGCGCAGCTCCACGAACGAGGGCTGCTCGTGGAGGATCACAAGGTCACGGCGTACTGCCCGCGGTGCGGGACGGCCTTGTCCGATGCGGAGGTCGCGCAGGGCTACGAAACCGTCTCCGATCCGAGCGTCTTCGTCCGGCTGCCGCTCGTCGACGCGGGCGACCCATCGCTCACCGCCGGCTCGCTCGTCGTGTGGACCACGACACCGTGGACCCTCCCGTCGAACGAAGGCGTGGCGGTCGACCCGTCCGCCGAGTACGTCGTCGTCGAGCACGGGGGCGAGCGCCTCGTCGTCGGCGCTGCGCTCCGCACGGCGGTGCTCGGCGACGACGGCACGGTCGTGCGGACGCTGCGGGGCGGGGAGCTCGTCGGTCTGCGGTACCGGCCGCCGTATCCCAACGTCGAGGGCGCGCACGCGGTCGTCGCCGGAGACTTCGTGTCGATGGACGAGGGAACCGGGCTCGTCCACCTGGCGCCGGCGTTCGGCGCCGTCGACCTCGACGTCGGACGCGCCGAGGGGTGGCCGATGTACAAGCCGGTCGGTGACGACGGGAGGTTCACCGACCTCGGCCCGGACCTCGTCCGCGGGGACTTCGTC
>JBKOUM010000163.1:0-13373 GCA_046723385.1 Actinomycetota bacterium | reverse complement strand
GCAGAACGTGACTCCGAACGACCTCCCAGCGCGTCGCTCCGACGCCAAAGCCGCCCTCGCGGATGCTCTTCGGCACCGCGCGGAGCGCCTCCTGGGTGGTGATGATGATGATGGGCAGCACCATGAGTGAGATCGTCAGGCCACCGGACAAGAGACTCAGCCCGCTGACGTTCGGTCCGGTGATGGAACCGAGCAGCTGCGCGAACACGGCGAATCCCAGGATGCCGTACACGATCGCGGGGACACCGGCCAGGTTCCTGATGTTCGTGTTGATGAATCTGGCGAGCGCCGTGTCCCGCGCGTACTCCTCCATGTAGATCGCGGCTCCGATCCCGAGCGGCACCGCAAGGATCACGACGAAGAGCATCAGGTAGATCGAGCCGATGAGCCCCGACCTGAGCCCCGCGTTCTGTGGCAGCGCCGAGTAGTCGTTCCCGATCACGCGTCCTCCCTCATCCACGAGGAGAGGGATCGCCGTTCGCGCGACGTTGAACAGCAGGACGACCAGGACGGCGAGCGCGACGATCAAGGTCAGCAACAGCACGAGGCTGAAGATCGTCTCGCGGACGTCGCGCCTCGTGCCGGTGAGCGACCTCGCGACCTCGGCGCGTGTCGCATCCGTGATCCCGGCGACCGACATCAGAATCGGCTCCGGACCCGGCGCACGAAGCGCTCGGAGACGAGGTTCAGCCCCAGGGTCATGAGGAACAACAGGAGGCCGACGAAGAAGAGGCTCGGGTACGCAGCGCCGGCGCCGCGGACCTGATCCGACCCCGTGGCCAGGGCCGCGATCGCAGCGGTCATCGTCTGGCCACCTTTGAGCGGGTCCAGGTTGAAGAGGGAGCCGCCGGTGCCGCCGGCGACGATCGCCACGATCATCGTCTCTCCGATCGCGCGAGAGATCCCCAGGATGAGCGCCGCGCTGATCCCGGACACCGCCGAGGGAACGACCACCCGGACGCTGGTCGTTCGGCGACGAGCGCCGAGCCCGTACGACGCTTCTCGGAGCGCGTCCGGGACGGCGTGCATCGCGTCTTCCGCGACCGATGCGACGAGGGGCGTCACGAGGAGCCCGACCGCGATCCCAGCCGCCAGCATGTTGAAGAGCGGCACCTGGGATCCGAAGAACCGTTGCACGAGCTCGGGACTGATCACCCGGATCGCGAAGTACCCCAGGACCACGCTCGGGATGCTCGCCAACGTCTCGAGGATCGGCTTCAGGTAGCGGCGAGCGCGCGGCGTCGCGTACTCCGAGAGGTAGAGCGCGGCGCCCAGACCGAGCGGCGCCGCCACGGCCATCGCGATGAGCGCCACGATCACCGTTCCCGCGACGATCGTCTTGACGTCGAAGAGGTTGTTCCGCGGGAGCCAGCCATCGGACCACAGGGTCGACAGATCGACCTTCCGGAGGAAGTCGATCGTGCCTCCCAGGAGGCTCAGCACGATGCCGACGCTGATCAGGACCGAGAGGAAGGCGGCACCGAAGAAGAGCCTTCGCATCCGGCGTTCCCGCCGGAGCCGCGCGGGGTTCCCCCGGAGGACCTCCGCCGTGATCCGCCCCGCGGTGACCGCCTGGGCCATCTATCCGCACTCCTCGATCATCACGAGCGCTCGGAATGTACCCCGTGGTGCGGCGGATGGGCTCGGGCCTTGCGCCCGAGCCCATCCGGCCGTGCCGTCGTCGCTACGCGGAGGGAGACGATCCCGACCCCGTCTGCTGCCAGGTGTCGCGGCTCGTCCGCAGCTCGTCGGTGGGAAGAGCGATGTACTGGACCTGCGTCACCGCCGAGATGCCCTCGTCGCTCAGGTAGTAGTCCACGAACGGCTGGAGCGCGGGATTCGAGGCGAGCTTGTCGGTGTTCACGTAGACGTAGAGCGTGCGACCCAACGCGTAGGTGCCGTCGTTGACCGTGTCCGCGCTCGGCGCCACGCATCCGTCGCCACCGTCGACCTCGAACTCCTTCACCTCGGCGCCGGCGTTCTGCGCGTACGCGAACCCGACGAACCCCAGTGCGCCTTCGGTCCCCTCGGCGTTCGTGATGATGACGTTGTCGTCGGCGGACGATTGGTAGTCGGTGCGGAGCGTGTCGTCGGGCTTGCCCCGGTCCTCGGCGATGCTCTTGATCACCAGGTCGATGAACGATCCGTACGTCCCCGACTCGGTCCCCGGCGCGACGATCGTCAGCGGCAGGTCGGGGAAGGCACCCTTGCCCTTGAGCTCCTTGTCCAGCGCGTTCGCGTCGGACCAGTTGTTGAAGCCCTGCGCCTCGCTGCTGAACAGCGAGTACAGGTCGGCGAGGGAGAGGCACGTGAGCGGGTTCGAGGGGTTCCCGACCACCGTCAAGGCGTCGCGACCGATGGCCAGCTCGACGTAGTGAACCCCCCCGTCCGAGCACGCGGCCTTCTCTTCGTCGGAGATCTGACGGGACGCGTCGTTGATGTCGGTCTGTCCCTTGCAGAACAGTTCGAACCCGTCGGTGGTGCCGGGGCCGTCGACCGCGATGTCGACACCCGAGTTCATCCCCTGGAAGTTCTCGGCCACGACCGACGTGATCGGTTCCACGGTCGACGAGCCGGAGATGTTGATCGACCCGCTGAGGTCCACGTCGCCGGTGGCGCCACTCGTGGTGCTGCTGTCGTTGCCGCACGCGGCGGCGATGAGCGCGAGCGCAGCGATGCCGCTGACGATCGCGGAACGAGCATGGATCCGCATCCGTCCCCCCCTGGTCGAGCCATCCATCCGACCGGACCGTAGCCACGCGGAGTGGCACGGCGGCGGCAGGAAGGTGAACGACGGGTGAACGTGGAACGCTCCCCGCGGGAGGGACCGACCCTCGGCAGGAACTCCGGATGAAGCATGGATGACCGCGAGATGAACGGCCCCCGGCTCGCACGTACACTCCGCCCGGATGTCCCAGACGCTCGCCGTGCTGGTCGCAGTCGTGATCGGGGCCCTCGCCGCCTCGATCGGCGCCGCCGTCTGGTTCCGTTCCCGGCTGGGTCAGGAGCGTCGCCGCGCGACCGACACCGAGGCGGTCTTGGATTCGCAGCTCCGCGCGGAGACCGACGAGGTGGAGGTGCGGGGACTGATCCTCCGGTCCATGGAGGAGGGTGTCCTGCTCTTCGACGGCGGAGGGCACCTTGCCTTCGCGAACTCGGCCCTCGCCGAGCACCTGCACGGCGCTCCCGACGATCTCGAGGCGCTGTTCCCCATCGAGCTGCAGCGAGCGGTCCGCCGAGCGGCCACCTCCACGCAGCCCGTCCGGGTCGAGGTCGAGACGGGGTCGCCGTCGCGTTGGCTCCGTGGCACCGCCCAGCCGGCCGGCGGCGACGGATCCGTGCTGCTCGTGGTCAGAGACGTGACGGACGCACGCCGGCTGGAGGCGATCCGCCGGGACTTCGTCGCGAACGCGTCGCACGAGCTGAAGACCCCGGTCGCCTCGATCAGGGCGGCCGCGGAGACCCTCCGGCACGGGGCGATCGAGGATCCGCCCGCAGCCCTCCGGTTCACGGAGCAGCTCGAGCGGGAAGCCATGCGGCTATCCCGCATCGTGTCGGATCTGCTCGACCTCTCTCGCCTGGAGACCGGGAGCGAGCTGGCAGAGCGTGTTCGTCTCGACAGCGTCGCCGCCGACGAGGTGGAGCGCTTGGAGGACCAGGCCAAGGAAGCCGGCGTGGAGCTCTCGCGGTCGACCGATCCCGACGCGACCGTGATGGGCTCCGGCCGAGATCTCGCTCTGCTGGCGAGGAACCTGATCGACAACGCGATCCGCTACACCCCCGAGGGAGGACGCGTGGACGTCCGGGTGCGCCTGCGCGGGGACGAGGCGGTCCTCAGCGTGAGCGACACGGGGCTCGGGATCCCGCAGCGCGACCTTCCGAGGATCTTCGAACGCTTCTACCGCGTCGATCGTGCGCGCTCGCGCGAGACCGGTGGCACCGGCTTGGGTCTCGCCATCGTCAAGCACGTCGCCGAGAACCACGGCGGCGAGGTGACCGTGACGAGCGAGCTGGCCGCCGGCTCGACCTTCGAGGTTCGCCTGCCCGTCGCCGGCGCCGCACGGACCACCGGCACGTAGGCTGAGCCTCCGATGGCCACGCTCTTCCTGATCCGTCATGCGGTGACGGCGCAGACCGGTCGCTTCCTCTATGGACAGACGCCGGGCATCGGTTTGGACGACCGCGGGCGCGCGCAAGCCGCCCGCCTCGTCGAGCGGTTCGGGGCGATCCGGCTCAACGCGATCTACTCGAGCCCCTTGGAGCGGTGCGTCCAGACCGTCGAGCCGCTCGCGGCGGCGCAGCGGCTGGCGGTGGGGGTCGTCCCCGAGCTCATCGAGATGGACGCCGGGTCGTGGACGGGCAGGACCCTCGCGCAGGTCCGGCGGACGAAGCCGTGGACGACGGTCCAGACCCAACCGTCGGCGTTCCGGTTCCCGGGAGGCGAGGGCTTCGTCGAGGCACAGGCTCGCGCGGTCGAGGCCGTCGAACGGATCGCGCGGCGTCACCGGCGCGGCAGGGTCGCGGTCGCCACGCACGGCGACATCGTTCGGATCGTGCTCGCCCGCCTGCTCGGGACCCCGCTCGACGACTTCCAGCGGATCGTCGTCGATACCGCGTCCGTCTCCGTCGCCGTCGTCGACGCCGGGCGCGCGCGCGTCGTGCTCGTGAACGACATCGGAGGCTTGGACCGCTTCGCCCCGCACCCGGTGCCGCCGTGGGAGGCCTCGGAGGACGGCGCCCGCCGGCGCGATACGAAGCTGCGAGGATAATCCGCATGGAGCTTGGCCCCGTTGATCGGATCACGACCGACGCCGTCGGCGAACCCGGACAGCGCACGTTCTACCTCCAGGTGCGCGCGGGCGGTGACCTGGTGACGGTCGTGGTCGAGAAGGAACAGGTGGTGCTCCTCTCGCAATCGGTCCTCGAGCTGCTCGCCGACGTGCCACTCGAGACCGGAGCGCTCGACGACGCGGATATGACCCTCGAGGAGCCGATCGACCCTCGCTTCCGGGCCGGGCGCCTTTCGATCGGCTACGACCCGGACCAGGACCGCTTCCTGCTGGAGATCACGGAGTACGACCCGAACGACGACGAGCAGGACGAGGAGGAGGGTGCCGGACCGGAGGAGGAACCGGAAGAGGAGGCCCTGATCCGCTCGCTCACCGAAGCGCTCTCGGACGACCGAGAGACGATCCGGCTTTGGGCGAGCAGGGAGCAGATGCTCGCCCTCTCCCGCCACGGGGCGGAGGTGGCCGAGCGCGGCCGTCCCACGTGCAGGTTCTGCGGCAACCCGATCGACCCGGAGGGTCACGTATGCCCGGCGACGAACGGGCACCGCGCGCCGCGCGCGTGATCCCCCGGCCCCTCGCTGAGGGAGAGATCGAGCTGCTCGGCTCGATGCCGGACGCTTCGAACGACACGCTCCTCGCGCGGTGTCGCGCGCACGACGAGGAGTGCTTCGCGATCTACAAACCGGCGCTCGGCGAGGCGCCGCTGTGGGATTTCCCCGAGGGAACGCTGCATCGGCGCGAGGTCGCCGCCTTCGTCGTGGCCGATGCGATCGGGTGGCCCAACGTGCCGCCGACCGTGCTCCGCGACGGTCCGATGGGGCCCGGGTCGCTCCAGCTGTTCATCCGGTTCGACGCCGCCGAGCACTACTTCACGCTCGGCGCCGAGCACGCCGACGACTTCCGGCGGATCGCGCTGTTCGACCTGGCCGTGAACAACGCCGACCGCAAGGCCGGGCACTGCCTGCTCGGTGAGGACGGCGCGATCTGGGTGATCGACCATGGCGTGTGCTTCTCCGACGAGCCGAAGCTCAGGACCGTGATCTGGGACTACATCGGCGAACCGATCCCGCGGGACCTGCGCGACGACCTGACGGCGTTCGGCGACGAGCTCGCGACCCCGTCCACCATGAGGCTGGCGCTCGAAGGCCTGTTGTCGCCGGTGGAGATCGACGCGACCGCCGCCCGCGTGGACAGACTCGTGGCGTCTGGCCGTTTCCCGGAGCCGGAGCCAGGCGTGCGGCCGATCCCGTGGCCTCCGATCTGAGGCTCCGACACGCCTCGGTCCGGACGCCGCTGGGCGAGCTGACGGTCGTGGCGTCGGCCTCCGGGGTCCTGGCGACGGACTTCGCCCAGGATCGCTCCGCTTTCCTCGCCTGGTCGGAAGATCGGTTCGAAGCCCGGGTCGTTCGCGATCCGAGCGGGCTCGGCCGGATCGTCGACGAGGTCCGCGCGTATTTCGCCGGAGAGCTCCGGCGGTTCCGAACGCCCGTCGACCTCTCGCCGGTGCGGACGCCCTTCTTCGGAGCGGTGTACCGAGCGGCGATCGCGATCCCCTACGGTGAGATGCGAACGTACGGCGACGTGGCGGGCGCGGCCGGCCGCCCGCGCGCAGCGCGGGCGGCTGGCCACGCCCTCCGCGTGTGCCCGATCGAGCTCTGGATCCCGTGCCACCGGGTGGTCCCCGCAGGTCCCGGTCTCGGGACCTACGGGGGCCACCCGGACCGCCGCGAGTTCCTCCTGCGGCTCGAGGGGGCGATCTGACGAACCCGGACACCTCGGAGCCCGTACGAGAACATGTGCGCATGGTTCGGCTGACCGCGGCGCTCGTCGCCTGCGCCCTCGCGCTGGCGGCGTGTTCGTCGAGCGACGGTTCGACGTCGGCGCAGGCCAGCACGCAGTACTCGGCCGAGGTGGCGACCACGGACCTCTCCGTCGACGCATCCCAGCGGGTCCAGATCGGCGTGGTCCATTCTGGCGATCAGGGGATCCAGCTCCTCACCTCCGGTTCGATCTCGGTCACGCTCTCCCCGTACCAGGGTGGTTCCGGGACCCCGATCAGCGGACAGGCTCGCTACGTGGGAGCACCCGGCACGGAGGCCGATACCGGGACGCCGCACCTGAGCGACCCGAGCACGGCGCGCGGCGTCTACGAGGTCGACGGCTCGTTCGACGCAGCCGGGGTCTGGCAGGCCGACCTCACCTTCGACGTCGACGGCCAACCGGTCGCGCTGTCGACGCAGTTCCCGGTGGCCTCGAAGCCGGCGCTCCCCGCCCCGGGGCAGGAGGCGCTCCGCACCAAGAACCTCACGATGAGCTCCCACGTCGACCCCGTGGCGATCGACTCGCGAGCGCAGGACGGGACCCCCGTCCCCGACCCAGAGCTGCACCAAGACACGATCGCCGGCGCGATCGCCGCGCACCGTGCCGCCCTCGTCCTGTTCGCGACCCCCGTCTACTGCCAGAGCCAGTTCTGCGGCCCGTCGGCGGACGCGCTCGCACGGATCGCGAAGACGGGACCCAAGGATGCCGACTACATCCACGTGGAGATCTACAGGAACTACGCCAAACATGAGATCAACGCCGCGGCCGCCGACTGGCTCCTGCGGAACAACGACCTGACCGAGCCGTGGCTGTTCCTGATCGCGCCGGACGGCACGATCAAGGATCGATGGGGGCCGTTGTTCGACCCTGCCCAGGTGGCGTCCGAGCTCCGGCAGGTCGCCGGCTGACCCCCGTGCCCGACGATCCACCCATCGATACCCACGATCACGAGCACTTCGGCCCCGCAGACGCGGCCGTGGCGGCGACCCGGGAAGGCACGCGCGCGACCTGGATCTCGCTGGCCGTCCTCCTCGTCACGGCCGGCATCCAGCTGGTGGTCGCGATGGCGTCGGGCTCGGTCGCCTTGCTCGCCGACACGATCCACAACGCGACGGACGCCCTCACCGCGGTCCCGCTGCTGATCGCGTTCCGGTTGGCCCGGAAGCCTCCGACCCGGCGGTACCCCTACGGCTACCACCGCGCCGAGGACATCGCCGGCTTGGTGATCGTCGCGTTCATCCTCGCCTCGGCCGTGCTCGCGGGGATCCAGGCGGTCCAGCGGCTGATCCATCCGCAGGAAGTTCGATCGCCCGGGTGGGTCCTCGCGGCCGGCGTGGTCGGCCTCATCGGCAACGAGGCCGTCGCCGAGTACCGGATGCGGGTGGGACGACGCATCGGGTCGGCCGCCCTCGTGGCCGACGGTCTGCACGCACGCACGGACGGGCTCGCGTCGCTCGGGGTCGTCGTCGCGACGATCGGCGTCGTCCTAGGGTTCGAGCGCGCCGACGCGATCGTCGGGCTCGCGATCACGATCGCGATCCTCCTCACGCTCTGGCGCGCCGCGCGCACGGTCCTGCATCGCGCCCTCGACGGGACCGACGAGACCACCCTCGCGTTGATCGAGGCGGTGGCCGGCGCCGTGCCCGGCGTCGAGCACGTCACCGAGGCCAAGGCCAGGTGGAGCGGCCACCGGTTGCTGGCCGAGCTCAACGTGGCCGTGGAGCCGACCTTGACGGTGGACCGGGGTCACGCGATCGCAGACGACGTTCATCGGTCGCTCCTGCGGGAGGTCCCCCGGCTCGCCGAGGTCATGGTCCACGTCGACCCCCACGGCCACGAGCCGCACGGTCCGCAGACGCCGAGCCGAGCGTAACCGCCCCCCGCCCGTACGATGCACGCCGTGGAACCGACCCCGATCCCGCCGCCGCCACCGGTCATCGAGCACTGCTACCGGCATCCCGACGTCGAGACGGGCGTTCACTGCACACGGTGCGCCCGCCCGATCTGCACGGACTGCATGCACCCGGCCGCCGTCGGCTACCGGTGCCCGGAATGCGTGAAGGAGGCGAAGCAGGAGTTCATCCGCCCGGCCCAACGGATCGGCACCGTGGGTCGCGGCTGGACGCTCACCAACCTCCTGCTTGTCGTGATCGCCGGGTTCTACCTGCTAGAGGTCTCCGCGGGGGGCGCGGGCGACGTGTTCAGCGGACCGAGCACACCGACGCTCGTGCGACTGGGCGCCAGCGTGGGTCTGTTCCAGTCGCGCGCGGAGATCGTCGGCATCGCGACGGGCGAATGGTGGCGCCTGTTCACGGCGATGTTCCTGCATGCCGGGCTGATCCACCTGGCATTCAACTGCTACGCCCTCTACATCGTCGGCAACGTCGTGGAGCAGGAGCTGGGTAGGTGGCGGTTCCTCTCGTTGTATTTCGTCACTGGGCTGTGTGCGTCCGTGGCCGGGTATGCCCTCGCCGAACCGATCGTCCCGGCCGTGGGCGCCTCGGGAGCGATCTTCGGCCTGTTCGGCGTCTTCTTCGCGTACAACTACCAGCGGCGCCACCTCGCCTTCTACGCCGCGAGGATGCGGCAGATGGGGACATTGATCGCGATCAACCTCGTCCTGACGTTCACGATCCCCGGGATCGACTGGCGAGCCCACGTGGGTGGTCTCGCGACCGGTGTCGTCGCCGGCCTCGCGGTCGACGGTTTCGGCAGGAGAGAGTCACGGACCGCGATCTTGGTCGGGACGCTGGTCGTGCTCGTCGCCGCCGCGATCGTGGTGACGGTGTGGCGCACGGCCGACATCCGAGCCCAGTTCCCGCAGGTCTTCGGTTAGGCGTTCCCCACCGGGGCGGGCGTGCCGTTGTCGGCGATGCCGTAGAAGAACCCCTCCCGCGTCCCGACGTAGAGCCAGCCCTGCCAGACGGCCGGCGTCGACTCGATGCAGTCCCCGAGGTCGAGGCTCCAGCGCAACGGAGGTCGGACGCTCGGGTCGGACACGTCCCACGCGTACAGATGTCCCGAGCAATCCCCCTGCAGCAGCGTGCCGTCCACGACGACCGGTGAGCCGATCGACGGCGCACCCACCTGGAGCTGCCAGACGATCCGGCCCGTGCTCCGCTCGACCTCCAGCACGCGACCGGCGGCGGTCGTGAAGTACACGTAGTCGCCGTACAGCGCGGGCGTCGACCAGCTACCGCCGGCGCCCTCGAAGCCGATCTCGGTCGCCGGGATGCTCCACACGAGCGGATCGCCGGGGTTCCGCGGATCCAGCTTCATCAGCTGCCCGACCTCCATCGACCGGTCGTCGAAACGCTGGTACTCGCTCGCGACGTAGAGGGATCCCTGGTCGTCGATCACGACCGAGGCGTCGGTGTCGTCGCCGGTCCAGAAGCGGAAGACCTCCTTCGCGAGGCTCCCCCCCTCCAGGATGTCCGAGATGTCCCACCCCTGGACGAGCCCCCCGGAGTTCGCGAAGTAGACGACGCCGTCGCGGAAGGCGACCGAGTTCTCGATCGAGACGTCCGTCGGGTCCTGGCCATCCAGGTCCGCCGTGAGCTGGTCGTCCCAGCCTGGGATCGTCGTGACGATCATCGGCTCGACGCGGACGTGGCCGTCGGGTCCGTATCCCCGATGGAGACGGATCACGTACAGGTAGCTGTTCTCGCCGCCCTCGATCAGGTAGTCGCCGATCTCGAGGGGTGCCCCGTCCCAATCGTCGTTCCACATCGGGTTCGGGACCGACGTGTCGGCGTCGACCGAATACAGCTCGGTCGGGACCGGCGTGTCCATCGCGATGACCCGCAGCAGGTTGTCGCGCGACCCCGCGTAGTACAGCGGGTATCCCTCGGCATCGGTCGTGGCGGAGCCCTTCGCCAGATCGCCCATCGTGAACGGCGCGGAGTCGGGCAGGCCGGTCCCCGCGTCCAGGAAGTGGTACGCGTCGTCGAAGGCGCCGATCCGGATCTGCATCCCGTCTTGCCACGGCACGACGTTCGGCTGCCCGGTCCACCCCGTCCCGCACCATTCCTTCGTGGGCCCGGTCTGGGTCTCGGCCGACTGCGCACACATCTTGGTGCCGTCGGCCGGGAAGACCCACCGGACGGTGGGGTCCGATGGAACCGGTCCCTCGCCGTAGTAGGTCCGGGTCGCGTTGCCACGGAACGTCGTGAGCCCCGGGAACGACGTGTTGATCGGCTCGGCCGGGGTCACGGAGCCGTTCGGGAACGTCTCGGTCGCGGCTGTGGCTTCCCGGCCGACGTGGATCACGGCGAACACGGTGACCAGGGCGACGACGGCGACGAGCCAGATCGGCAGCGGCCCCGGTCGACGGTTCGGGGTGGCGGATCGCATCCGCTAGACGGGCTCGTCGGCCGACCGATAGGTGCCGAGCACGCGCAGCATCGAGGTGTGCGTGGAGACCTCCTTCAGGGCGGCCTCGAGCTCGGGGGAACCCCCGGGGGCCATCACGTCGACGTACATCAGGTACTCGAACGCCTTCCCACGACGCGGACGGCTCTCGAGCTTGTGCAGGTTGATCCCGCGGTCCGCGAACGGCCGGAGTGCTCCCAGGAGCGATCCGGGCCGGTCGAGGACCGCCATCACGAGCGAGGTCTTGTCGGGGTCGCCGAGCCCGGGGTCCTCGCGCCCGAGCACCGCGAACTTGGTGAAGTTCTCCTTCTCGGTCTGGATCCGCTCGGCGAGGACCGCGAGGCCGAAGATCGACGCGGCGTCGACGCTCGCGATCGCCGCCTCCTCCTTGGAACCGTTCTGCGCGATCAGCCGCGCGGCGCCGGCCGTGTCGTGGACCGGCACGGGCTCGATCCGGAGCGAGGACAGGAACTCCTCACACTGGGCGAGCGCCTGCCAGTGCGAGCGGGCCCGCCGGACGTCCTCGAGTCGGGAGCCCGAGACCCCCAGCAGCGCGTGGTCGACGCGGACGACGACTTCGCCGACGATCCGCAGCAACGACGTGTGCTGGAGCAGGTCGTAGGTCTCGTTCACCGACCCGGCCTGCGAGTTCTCCAGGGGGACGACGCCGAACGGCGCCTCACCGCTCGTGACCCTGGAGAAGACGAGCCGGACGCTGTCGCACGGGAGGGGCTCCGCGTCGGGGAACGACGTGCGCACCGCGCGTTCGCTGTACGCGCCGGCCTCTCCCTGGTAGGCGACCTTCATGGGCGCAGAGCGTAGCAACGGCCATGATGCGTCCGTGTCACGGAAGGGTGGAGCTCCGAAGAGCGTGCGCCCCGGCCATCGGAGGCGGCGGCGGTGGCCGCGCGTCGTCCTCGCCCTGCTGGCCGTGGTCGCCGTCTGCGCGGCGCTCGAGGCGATCGCGCTCGTGCGGATGCGCGGCGACCTGCAAGCAGGTCGCCGCGCCCTGGAGGACGCCCGGCGTTCCCTGCTTGCAGGGAACGTCGACGCCGCGGCCTCCAACTTCGCGAACGCCGGGATCCGCTTCGGGTCCGCGTCCCACCGGGGCGGCGGCATCGTGGGGGACCTGGGCGCGGCGATCCCCGGCGTCGGGAACACGCTCGACGTCGCGCGGGCGCTGTCCGAGGCCGGCGGCGATCTCTCCGCGGCCGGGATGGAGCTCACCGATGGATTCGGTGCCGTGCCGGGTGGGATCGACGGGCTGGCTCCCGCCGGCGGGAAGCTGCCCCTGGATGCATACGCCACGATCCTGCCGGCGCTCGAGCGCGCCGGGGAGAACACGACGGCCGCGGCGCAGGTCTTGGCCAGCGCGCCGACGTCGCTCGCGATCGCGCCGGCCCTCGACGCCCTCTGGGACGCGCAGCTGGCGACGGACCAAGCCTCCGAGGCGCTCTCGGCGGCGACCGGGATCGTCGAGGGGCTCCCCTCGTTCGCGGGGTCGGCGCGGGAACGGCGGTACCTGGTCGTCGCCCAGAACCCGGCGGAGCTCCGGGGAACCGGCGGGATCTGGGGCGCCTACGCGATCCTCGCGTTCCGGGACGGGCGCATCACGATCTCGGACACGTCACCGATCCAGTCGCTCGCCGATCCGGACCCCGCAGACGTGGCGGCCCCTTCGGCCGACTACGCGCGGAACTACGACCAGTTCGGCGGGGCGGCGTCGTGGCACAACATCAACATGACCCCCGACTTCCCCCTGGCGGCGCGGGCCGCCCTGGCCAACTACGAGGTCGGGCAGGGCGAGCATCTGGACGGCGTGATCGCGGTCGATCCGTACGCGTTCCGGTCCATGCTTCGGGTCACGGGCTCAGTTCCGCTCCCGGTGGTCGGTGGTTCGCTCGACGCGGCCAACGTCGTCAACTTCACGACGAACCGTGCCTACTCGCTCTTCCCGTCGGCGAACGACCGGAAGATCGTGCTGGGGACGGTCGCCGCGGCCGTCCTGGAGCGGTTCCTCCAGCTCGACGGGAAGGGGATCCCGCGGCTCCGGGCGCTCGGCGAGGCCGTCAACGGCGGGCACCTGCTGGTCTACTCGACCGACGAAGGGTTCCAACAGGGCCTGGTGTCCGCCGGCGCCGCAGGCGTCTTCGCTTCGCCGCCCGGGGACGACCTGGCCTCGGTCACCGTCAACAACGCCGCGGCGAGCAAGATCGACTACTACGCGGTCCGGCACGTCGCGTACGACGTGCGCCTGAGCGCCGACCACGACGCGTTCGCCGACCTCACGGCGCGGATCCGGAACCCGGCCCCGACGTCGGGCCGGCCGCGGTACGTGATCGGCCCCTTCGTCAAGGGCGCTGCGGCGGGCGACCAGATCCCGCTGATCAC
>JBKOUM010000039.1:0-9824 GCA_046723385.1 Actinomycetota bacterium | reverse complement strand
GGGCGCGGGCGGCCGCCGCGCGGGGCGGGCCCCCCGGTCCGCCGGGGGGGGGGGGGCCCCCCAATTATTTTCCTCTAGGCCCCGCGACGCTCTCCGTGTCCGTATCGGACGCGAACGTGTGTCCCTGCTTCTCGAGCGACGTCCGCAGATCCTGGTGGTTCTCGATGATCCCGTTGTGGATCACGGCGATCCGGCCCCCGCAATCCATGTGCGGGTGAGCGTTCCGGTCGGTCGGCGCCCCGTGGGTGGCCCAGCGCGTATGTCCGATCCCGGTCGTCGAGGACGGCATCGGCTGGTCGTTCAGCGCGACCTCGAGCTCACCCAGCTTGCCGGCGCGCTTCCGGATCTCCAACCCACCGTCGATCACCGCGACGCCGGCGGAGTCGTACCCCCGGTACTCCAGACGGCGGAGTCCCTCGAGGACGATCGGGAGCGCCTCGTCGGGCCCAACGTAGCCGACGATGCCGCACATGAGGCGTCGAGCCTAACAGTGCCGACCGCGACGACGGACGAACGTCACCTCACCCGCCGCGGACGGCCTTCGCGACGGACTCCGCGTACGTCGCCGCCTCGTCCTCGGTCTCCGCTTCGACCATCACACGGATCAGCGGCTCGGTGCCCGACGGCCGCACGAGCACACGGCCACGGCCGCCGAGGGACGCCTCCGCGTCGGCGACGGCGTCCTCGACGGCATCTGCGTCGGCCAGACCCCCGTCCCCGTCGATCGGGACGTTGATCATCACCTGGGGGAATCGGCGCATCGCCCCCGCGAGCTCGCCGATCGTTCGCCCGGTGAGCGCCGCGAGGGACAGGAACCGGACCGCCGTGAGCAAACCGTCGCCCGTCGTCGCCTGTTCGCGGAAGATGACGTGCCCGCTCTGCTCGCCGCCGAGCGACGCGCCGCGCCGCTCCATCTCTTCCAGGACGTACCGGTCCCCGACGCGCGTGAGGACCAGCTCGATCCCGGCTTCCCGCATCGCGTGCACGAGGCCCAGGTTCGACATGACGGTGCCGACGACCACATCCCCCTTCAGCGTCCCTCGCTCCTGCATCGCGAGTGCGCTCGCCGCGAGCACCTGGTCTCCGTCGACCACGTTCCCCGCGGCGTCGGCGAACAGCGCGCGATCCGCGTCACCGTCATGGCTCACGCCCGCGTCGGCGGCCACGCGCACGACCTCGGCCGCGACGATCTCCGGGTGGAGCGCACCGCACGCGTCGTTGATGTTCCGGCCGTCGGGCGTCGCGTTGATCGCGACGACCTCGGCGCCGAGCGCCCGGAGCACTTCGGGAGCGACTGCCGACGCCGCGCCGTTCGCGCAATCGACGACCAGCCTCATCCCGTCGAGCCGGGCGTCGGCGGCTCGCTCGAGGTGCAGGAGGTATCCCTCGCGCCCTTCGGGTGTCGGCGAGACGCGGCCGCGGCGCGACGCCAGCCGGGGCTCGCGGCCGACCTCCCGTTCGATCTCGTCCTCGATGTGGTCGGGCAGCTTCATCCCCTCCCGCGAGAAGAACTTGATCCCGTTGTCGTCAGCCGGGTTGTGCGACGCACTGATCACGACGCCGCTCGAGGCGCCGAGGTCGACCGTCATGTAGGCGATCGCCGGCGTCGGCTCGATCCCCGCGAGCAGGACGTCGCCGCCGGCCGTCACGATCCCGTCCGTCAGCGCGTCCTCGAGCCACTCGCCCGATTCGCGCGTGTCGCGGCCGACAACGAAGGTCGGCGGCTGCGTCGCGCCGTGCCTGCCCAGCACCTCGACGGCAGCCCGACCGAGGTTCCGGGCGAGATCCGCCGTCAGGTCGACACCCGCGACACCGCGGATGCCGTCCGTGCCGAAGAGTCGCGCCATGGGAAGCCCACGTTACCCGACGTCGTGAACCAGACCCGCCTCGAGCCGTTGCGCCGACGAGTGCCACCATTGGTGAGACCGTGATGAAGATGGGACGGATCGCCGGCAGGGCCATACCGCTTGCGCTGGTGTGTGTGACGGCGCTTTCCTGCACCGCCCCGCGGTCCAGCTCCCCCAGCGCGGCGGGTGCGGGCGCGGGACCCCTTCTGTCCTGGGCGCCGCCCTACCTCCCCGCCGGCCACGTGAAGATCGCGGAAGCCGTCGCCCGTGCACAGCGGTTCCAGGTGATCGCCGCGCACCCGTGGACCTATCGCGGTGACGTCCAGGCGATGAGGCAGGCCGCGCCGGATCTCGTCCTCCTGGCGTACGTGAACGGCGCCCTCGCGCAGCGATCTCAGGGAACGGCCTATCCGCCGACGTGGTACCTCCGCGATGCTGCCGGCCAGAAGGTGCGCTCCCTTGACTGGGGGAACTACCTGATGGACCCGAGGGATCCCGGGTGGATCTCGGACCGGGTCCATCGCTGCGGCCGTCTGATCCAGGAGAGCGGCTTCGACGGGTGCCTGCTGGACATGCTCGGGACGGCTCCGATCCACGAGGGATACGTGACGGCCGCTCCGATCGATCCCCGGACCGGCGATCCGTGGACCCCCGACGCATGGCTCGCGGCCACGGCGAGTCTCGGCATGGCCGTGCGGCAGGGGAACCCGAGCTCATCGGTCGTTGGGAACGGCCTCGGGAACGGCGTCCGGTTCTTCGATCGGGACGCGCCGAGCGAGCAGATCCTGACGGGCATCGACGGCGGGGTCGCCGAGGCCTGGCTCCGGACGGCGGGAGAGCCGGTCGATCGGTATCCCGACGTGCACACGTGGCGGAAGAGCGTGGACATGCTCCAGGCGACCGACAAGACCGTCTTCGTCGAGGTCAAGGTCTGGACGAGGTCCACGGAGCGGCAAACGGCCGCGTGGCGCCTCTTCGCGTTGGCCTCGTTCCTGCTCGGGAATAGCGGCACGTCGTACTTCGCGTTCTCCGGGGACCGAGCGGAGAACGGTGTCGCGCCCGGTGTCCTGGCGGTCGGAAGCCGGCTCGGCGCTCCGATCGGACCGTACGAGGAGATCGGGGGGGTGTATCGGCGTTCGTTCGCGGACGGAGAGGTGGTCGTGAATCCGAGCGACCAGACGTCGACGATCGACCTCGGCGCGGACTACCGAGACGCGGGGGGAGCCGTGGTCCGATCCCTCACGCTCGGCCCGAACTCGGCGGCGATCCTGACGGCCGTCTGAGGTGGTCCGTCGCAGGACCTGACGGCCCTCACGAGCCGAGGTCCGCCGGGAGCACGTCGGCGAGCAGCATCGTCACGCGCCGATCGATCTCGTCGCGGATCGGCCGGACCTCGTCGACGGGAAGACCGGACGGATCACGGAGGTCCCAATCGAGGTAGCGCTTCCCGGGGAACACCGGACACGCATCTCCGCATCCCATCGTGATCACGACGTCGGCCGCCTGGACCGCCTCGGTCGTCAGCGGCTTGGGGAACTCCCGCGACAGGTCGACGCCGACCTCACGCATCACCTCGACGACGGCCGGGTTGATCTCGTCGGCCGGCGTGCTTCCGGCGGAGCGCACGACGATGCGTTCGCCCGCGTACTTCGCCAGCAGACCGGCCGCCATCTGCGACCGCCCCGCGTTGTGCACGCAGACGAAGAGGACCTCGGGCGTCGCCATCGCGTTCACGGTAGCTCTACGATCCGCATCGTTGATGCCTTCCCCCCGACCGGCGTCGATCACCTCGGCGGCGACACGCTCGATCCGACGGTGTCCCATCCCCGACCACAGGAGGGGCAGAGCGCCCCTCGCTCGCCCGGTCGGTCACCGGCTGCTCGCGGCGCCGGGGAAGGCGTTCAACGTCGGCAGAAGGCACGAACCGATCTGGGTGCTCCGTGTGTTCGAGATCGTCGGCGCCGCGCTCGACGTCCAGCCATCCGTCTTCGAGGACCCCGGAGCAGGGGACGTGCGGACCAGCTCCGCGGACGTCGGCGGCCATCGACGCCCATATCTCCTCCTCGTCGTCAGCCCGGCGGGCCACCGGCCCGCGCGCCTCCGGGCCGGTGCCGTCGAGTCCACCTGCGCGGGTCGGCCGTCCCGAGGGAGGCGAAGGCGATGCACAGGACCGCGGCCACACCGAGGGCCCGCGCCCTCGGGGGGATCCCTTCTTCGACGGCAGCCTCCTGCGCAAGGGGGGCCGGAACCGGTCCGGTCGAGCCGTCGTCGAGCGGCCGCGGCGCCTCGAGGAGCGAGACGGGGTCGGGCAACGGGTCCGCCGAACGACGGTGGTGTCCGAGTCGACGCTCGGCAGCATGGAGCCAGGCCACCAGCGCCGGCATCGGATCCACCGCCCGACGGCTCGCATCGAAATAGGCGAAGTGGACGTGCGGGACGCTCGCGTCCCCGGTCGCGCCGCAGTATCCGATCACCCGTCCGGGCCGGACGCGTTCGCGGCTCGCCAGATCCTTCGCGTAGCCTTTCAGGTGCGCGTAGTACCAGAAGCCACCGTCCGGGAGCATCAGGTACGCGGTCCGCCCGCCGAGGGGATCGGAGCCGAACACGATCTCTCCGCGGTCGACGGCGAGCACGGGAGCCCCGTAGCGGCAGAGCACGTCCTGGCCGTGGTGCGGGTGATAGCCACCGGCCCAGCGCGGCGCACCCCAGGAATCGGACCACGTCGCCGGCCCCTCGACCACGAACGGCGTGTATACCCGGGTCGCGATGCGTTCCTCCGACCACCCCTGGCGCCGGAGCTTCGCCGCCGCTCGGTCGAGCCTGGCGGTGCCGTACGCTCCCCATCGCGGATCGGGCGCCCATCCCCTCCAATCCCGGCGGTGACCGTGACGTCGCCCCTCGGCACCACGGAGGAGCCGGTCGTATCGGGAACCGGACGCCGACCGGAACGCCGCCGAGCCCATCGAGGGCGGCACGTGCGGCTCCACGACGGTCGGCGGCCCGAGGTGGGGGCTCCAGCTGGGTGTGCCTGGATCGGGGGTGGCGGTCGGCGTCTCGCTCGGCGACGGGCTCTCGGGCGACGGGCTCTCGGAGGGCGATGGGCTCTCCGTCGGCGACGGGCTCTCGGAAGGCGACGGGCTCTCCGTCGGCGACGGTGACTCCTGAGCGACGGCGGAAGGTCCCGAGACCCACGCTGCGGCGGTGAGCGCTATGACCGCGACCACGAGCGCCGAGCTCCGGCGGCTCTCTCGATCCCGGCGTCTCATCGCAACGCACACTCTCGCGGGTTTGCCAACGGAAGGCGAACGGGGCCTGAACCCTCGATGCCGATCTCGCGGCGTGGAGACCGTCGTTGGACGTTCACCCCTCGGGTCCTCCGCTCGCTCATGGCGCCCCGTAGGTTGAGCCGCAACCCATCCACGAACTCGGCCATGCCCTCGGTCATCCCTTCGCCGCGCCTCCCACGATCGCCTACTCGACCGGATCCGACGGATCCCGAACCTGGCAGCCTAGGGGACGTCGAAGCGATGAAGGCGCCGAACCCTGATCTGGTGCTCTTCGCGTACATGATCGGCATGTTCGCGCGACCCGGTCACCACGACGCGTTTCCCTCTTGGGTGGTACCTCCGCGACGCACCCGGCGTCAAGGTCCGGTCCCGCCGATAGGGGAACGACCTACGCAGGAGATCCGGAGAGCTCGTCCGGCTCAGACTCGAACCACACGCAGCCGGGATCCTCCGCTGACCTCACGGCTGCCCGTGTCGCGAGGGTGCGCTCGTGACACGATGGGGGCGTGGACGATCTCGTACTCGTGTACGCCAGCGGGGACGCCTTCGCGGCCGAGCTGATGCGGGGGCGCCTCGAGGCGGAGGACATCCCCGTGCTCATGAAAGGGGAGGCCGGCGGCCCGTACCGCATGGGGCCCTGCTACCTCTGGGTCAACTCCGAGGATGCGACGCGCGCGCGCGTCATCGTCGAAGCGGTCGAGTCGGGTGCCTTCGCGATCGGAGACGAAGCGGGGAGCGCCTCCTCCTCTGACGACGCGTCCTCCTGAGCGCCGCGTCGGATCAGCGCTTGGAGTACTGCGGCGCCTTGCGTGCTTTCTTCAGGCCGTACTTCCGTCGTTCCTTCTCTCGCGCATCGCGCGTCAGGTATCCCTCAGCTTTGAGCTGCGCGCGGAGCTCGGGGTCGGCGTCGATGAGCGCGCGGGCGACGCCGAGCTTCACGGCGCCGGCCTGGCCGGCAACGCCGCCTCCCCGGATCGTCGCGACGACGTCGTAGTCGCGCTCTCGTCCGACCAAGCGGAGCGGCGCGAGCGCGACCATCCGGTGTACCCGCGTAGGGAAGTAGTCATCGATCATCCGGCCGTTGATCGTGAACGACCCGTCGCCGGGTGTGATCCGCACGCGTGCGATCGACTCCTTGCGGCGTCCGGTCGACGGTTTGATGGGTGTCACGGCCACGTGTGCGTCACTCCTCGTCCTTCTTCGCGGTCGTCTTCTTCGCGGTCGTCTTCTTCGCCGTGGTCTTCTTCGCCGTGGTCTTCTTCGCCGTGGTCTTCTTCGCGGCCGTCTTCTTCGCCGCGGCCTTCGCGGTCGTTTTCTTCGCCGTGGTCTTCTTCGCCGTCGTCGTCTTCGCCGTGGTCTTCTTCGTCGTCTTCGCCGTGGTCTTCTTCGCGGTCGTCTTCTTCGCCGTGGTCTTCTTCGCGGGGGGAGCCGACCTCGTCGACGACGGCGTCCGATCCGGAGGGGCTGCCTGCTCGGCTTTCGGCTTCGACGGGGCCGGGCTGGTTCCGTCGGAGCGAACGGCGGGCTTCGGGAGGCCCTCCCACGCCGGCCGCTCTCCGACCGCGAGCGTGACGGGCTTCTGGGCGGAGTGCGGATGCTCGCCCCCAGCGACCACGTGCAGCTTCTTGATCATCTGCCGGCCCAGACGGTTCTTCGGAAGCATGCCCCGGACCGCCTTCTCGACGGCGGCCACCGGCCGCATCGCCAGGAGGTCCCCGTATCGGACGCCCTTGATGCCGCCCGGATAGCCCGAGTGCCGGTAGGCGATCTTGTCGCGCTCCTTGTTGCCGGTGAGCTCGACCCTGTCCGCGTTGATCACGACGACGTGGTCCCCGGTGTCCATGTGCGGAGCGAAGATCGGCTTGTGTTTGCCACGAAGGAGCACGGCGATCTCCGTCGCCAACCGGCCCAACACCTGCCCACTGGCGTCCATGACGAACCAGCGGTGTTCGATGTGCTCAGGCTTGGGTGAATAGGTCTTCATCGTGAAGATGTCGGCCCGGGAGGACCGACCGGTCACCAAGGCTACCTGCGAGAACGCTGCCGCGTCAAAGCTCAGCGAGCTCCCGGGGGACCAGTGCTCGAGGCGGGGCGACCGCGGGGTCGAGGGCCGATCGGAGCAGTTCGAGCGGCTCCGGGTCGACCCGGTAGTAGGCCCAGCGACCACGCTTCTCCCGGTGCAGGATGCCGGCATCGGTGAGCACCTTCAGGTGATGCGAGACCGTGGGCTGCGAAAGTCTCAGCACGTCGGTCAGGTCGCAGACGCATGATTCCCCGCTCGAGGCGACGATGCTCACCAGCCGGAGCCGAGCGGGGTCGGCGATCACGCGGAGAGCCTGCGCCAGACGCGCCGCGCCCTCATCGTCGAGCGGCGAGGCCACCACGGGCGGACAGCACGCCGCGTCGATCTCCTGGATGAGCTTCACGGACGACATATTGACGGGTGTCGATGTGTGCGTCAACATATCGACCGCTATCGATGGAAGGAGGTGGACGCCTTGGCACTCCGGAGCGACCCATGCTGCCCGCCGGACTGCTGTCCGGACTGTTGCTGAGGGGCGGGTGAGGGCCCGGGCGCGCGGCCGAGTGCCCGGGAGTCTCACCCGGGGTCGCGCCCGTACACGACCCGCTCGAGCGTGAGGCCGTGCGGGGGCGCGACCGATCCGGCGGCGGATCGCTCGCGCGCGCTGAGGATGCGCGGGATCGACGCCGGGTCGAGTCGTCCGGTCCCCACGTCCACCAGCGTGCCGACGAGCGAGCGAACCATCTGATGGAGGAAGGCGTTCGCCCGGAAGCCGAACACGAGCAGGCTCCCCTGCCTCGAGACGGTCACCGAACGGAGGTCGCGGACCGTCGAACGATCGCGACCTGGGTGCCGGCAGAACGAAGCGAAGTCACGATGTCCCTGGAGCGCGATCGCCGCCTGGCGCATCCGGACGACGGAAAGCCTGCCGGGACGATGCCAGGCGAACCTGCTGATGAACGGGTCGGGGACTTCGGCCTCGTCGACGACGTATCGATAGAGACGAGCGGTGGCCGAGAACCGGGCGTCGAAGTTGGATGGCGCCCGGATCGCACGGCGGACGACCACCTCCGGACCCAGCGCGCCGTTGACGGCGTCACGGATCCGTTCGGGATCGACCGTTGAGGCGGTGACGAACGAGGCGACCTGGCCTCGCGCATGGACACCCGCGTCGGTCCGTCCGGCGACCGAGAGCCGAACCCGCTCCCGAACGACCCGCCCGATCACCATCGTGACCTCACCTTCGACGGTCCGGATCCCGGGGTCGCGCTGACGTGCCCATCCCCGGAATCCGGTCCCGTCGTACGCGAGGTCGACCCGGACGGTGGTGCCTGCGCTCACCCTTCGCGTTCGACGAGCTCGATGCGCGCCATCGGCGCGCCGTCGCCCTTGCGCGGGCCGAGCTTCAGGATCCGGGTGTACCCGCCGTCGCGCTCGGAGAATCGGGGCGCGATGTCGTGGAACAGCGTGGCCACGATGTCACGGTCCGGGATCTCCTTCAGCACCTCGCGGCGCGACGTGAGATCGCCCTTCTTCGCCTTGGTGATCAGCCGCTCCGCGTAGGGGCGCAGCTGCTTCGCCTTGGTCTCCGTGGTCGTGATGCCCTCGTGGACGAACAGCTGCTTGGCGAGCGTCGACAGCATCAGACGTTGATGCGCCGGGCCTGAACCCAGCCGTGGCCCCTTCTTGGGGGTCGGCACCCGGCCTCACTCCTCCCGCAGACCGAGCCCGAGCTCTTCGAGCTTGAGCTTGACCTCGTCGATCGACTTCTGCCCGAAGTTGCGGATGTCCATCAGCTCGGACTCCGACTTCTGCACCAGGTCGCCGACCGTGTTGATGCCCTCGCGCTTGAGGCAGTTGTAGGACCGGACCGACAGGTTGAGCTCCTCGATCGTGATCTGGTAGTCGCTCGGCAGCTCCTCGTCCTCGGCGGGGCCGACGGAGACGCTCGGTGCTTCCGCGAGGTCACTGAACAGCTGCACGAGCTCCAGCAGCGTCCCTCCGGCCGATGCGAGCGCCTCACGAGGCGTCACCGACCCGTCGGTCTCGACGTCCAGGATCAGCTTGTCGCGGTCGGTCATCTGCTCCACGCGGGTGTTCTCGACCGTGTAGCTGACCTTCCGGACCGGCGAGAACAGCGAGTCGACCGGGATCACGCCGATCGGATCGCGTGGCTTCTTGTTCTTGTCGGCGATCCGATACCCGACCCCGCGCTCGACGGTCATCTCCATCTCGAGCGCCCCGCCCTTGCCGATCGTGGCGATGTGCAGGTCGGGATTGAGGATCTCGATCCCGGCTGGCGGCGCGACGTCGCCGGCCGTGACCTCCGCTGGTCCCTTCGCCTTGAGGTAGATCGGGGTCGGCTCGTCCAGATCGGAGCGGACCACCAGGTCCTTCAGATTCAGGATGATGTCGGTGACGTCCTCGGTCACCTTGGCCACGGTGGCGAACTCGTGCAGCACGGTGTCGATCCGAACCGACGAGATCGCTGCGCCCGGGATGGACGACAGCAAGGTGCGGCGGAGCGAGTTGCCGACCGTGTAGCCGAACCCCGGCTCGAGCGGTTCGATCGTGAACTTCGAGCGGGTCGGCGAGATCACGTCCTCAGCGATCTGAGGTCTCGCGACGATGAACAACGTACATCCCTCCTCGGCGGGGGATCATCCA
>JBKOUM010000110.1:0-18231 GCA_046723385.1 Actinomycetota bacterium | reverse complement strand
GAACCTCCCCGGCGGGGTGGAGATGGTGATGCCGGGCGACAACGTCGAGATGACCGTCGAGCTGATCGCCCCGATCGCCATGGAGGACGGCCTGCGCTTCGCGATCCGCGAGGGCGGCCGCACCGTGGGCGCCGGCCGCGTCACCTCGATCGTGAAGTAGGCGGGACGGAGGATGGCCAAGAAGGAAGGCAACCGCCCAAAGATCACGCTCGAGTGCACCGAGTGTCGTCGCCGGAACTACCACACGGTGAAGAACCGCGTGAACGACCGCGACCGGATCGAGCTCAAGAAGTACTGCCGCTGGGACCGCCGGCACACGCTGCACCGCGAGACCCGGTAGCGACGAGGACGCGTTAGACGACGCGCTCGAGGCCGCCCGAAGGGGCGGCCTCGAGCGCGTCACGACCCGTCAGGGCAAGACCGGGAGGGGTGGCCTTGCCGAACCGGATCGCGGCCACGACGGCGTCCGTCTTGGAATGAACGCCGAGCTTCGTGAGGATGTTCTGCGTGTGGGTCCGCAGCGTGTGACGGCTCATGCCGAGCCTCTGCGCGATCTCCTCGGGCGAGAGACCCTCGGCCATCGCCTGCAGGATCTCCAGCTCACGCGGGGTCAACCGCTCGACGCGACGCTCGAGCTCGACGTCGTGCTTCGATCGCGCCCGCATCGTCCGGATCGCGCGGTTGACCTCGGCGGGACGGTGCAGTGGCTCGCCCCGATGTGCGCGCCGGACCGCATCGACGACGTCCACCATCGGTGCGGTCTTCCGCAGGAAGCCGCGCGCGCCAACCTGGATCGCGCGCGCGAGCGAGACGTCGTCGCCCTCCCCCGTGAGGATGATCACGGCGCTCCGCGACCCCTCGTCACGCAGCCTGCGCGTCGCCTCGATCCCGTCGAGGTCCGGCATCTTCAGATCCATCAGAACGACGTCGGGCTGATCGTCGATCGCGGTCCGAACGGCATCGTCACCACCGTCCACGACGCGGACGACGGAGAGGTCGCGCTCCTTGTCCAGCGCGATCTGGAGCGCCTCGCCGAACGACCGGTGATCGTCCGCGATGATGACCGTGATGGGATCGGGAGACGTGCGTGTGTCGGTGTTCGATGTTCCGCGCGCCATGCCGCGGATGGTAGGCCGGTGCCCACCACGTTCCGTGTAGGCTCGGGGGCCATTTCTGTTGTCCCCCAGCGGGGGGACAGCGCTTGATGGAACCCACGATCGAGCACCCGAAGGGACCGGTCCGCCGGTGAATCCCGAAGCGGAGGGGACGGTCTATCCCGAGGTCGAGGTCGTCGTCGATTCCGAACGTGTCGCGGCGTTCCGCGCCCTGTGGGGTATCGACGACGGCGTCCCGCCGACCTTCGTGACGGCGGCGGAGTTCGCCGCGCTCCCGCGGGTCCTCGCCGATCCGGCGCTCGGCCTCGACTACACCCGGGTCGTGCACGGCTCCCAGGACTACGAGTACGTCCGCCCGCTCCGCGAGGGCGAGACGCTCCGCGTCCGCGCCCGGATCGAATCGATACGGCAGAAGGGCGGAAGCAGCTTCCTCACGATCGCGATGGACCTGGTCGACGCCGACGAGCGCCTCGTGTGCACCGCGCGATCCCAGATGCTGGAACGGGAAGCGGTCACGTGAAGCCGATGACAGCCGTCTCGGTGGGGGACGAGCTCCCGCAGATCCGCAGGCTCGTCACCCGGGAGGACGTCGCCGCCTACGCGGAGGCGAGCGGCGACAGGAACCCGCTGCACCTGGACGACGCGTTCGCGCGATCGGTGGGGTTCCCGGGGATCATCGCCCACGGGATGTTCACGATGGGGCACATGACGTCCGCCGTCGTGGCATGGGCGGGAGAGTCCGCCGCGGTGCTGTCCGTCTCCGCGCACTTCCGAGCGCCGGTCTTCATGGGCGACACGATCGTCGCGGGCGGCCGGGTCCGGGCGGTCGATGCGGACGCCGGCATCGCCGTCCTCGAGATCTGGGTCAGCGTGAGGCGAGGGGAGCGCGAGGAATGGCCGGTGAGGAAGGGAGCTGCCCGGGTCCGGCTGGCGTGACCCGGACTACGCGCTCTCGCGGCGAACCGTCGTCATCGCGCGGATCGCGTCCGACATCCGGTCCACGACGATGTGCAGGTCGTTGCCGACGCCTTCGTCGACGCGGATCGAGAGCCGGTCGATCTTCTCGCCGAGGACCTCCGCGATCTTGAGCATCGCCTCGGTCTGGAGCTGGGTCTCCTTGTGGAGCTGATCCGACAACGTCTGGAAACGCCGGTCGACCATGCCGGTCATGTCGGAGGCGACACCCGCCTCGAGCTCCTTGATCGATCGGATCAGCTGCCGGATGAGCTCCGGGTCGAGGGCGGTCTCGGCGCCTCCGGCCGTGGACATCCGCTCGGCCAGCGCCTGCGAGTCCGATCGGATCAGCCGGGCGATCGCGGTGACCCGCTCGTCGATGTGGTTCATCATCCGCTCGGCGAAGGCCTGCTGCGTTTCCGCGAACAGCTCGTCCAGTCCTTCGATCGAACCGGTGGCGGCGCTCATCCGCTCGACGTTCCGCTCGACGCTCGCGCTCGCGGCTGTCGACAGAGCCAGGACCTCTTGCTCCATCGCGCGCTCGAGGGCGGCCATGCGCTCCTCGACGATGTGCTCGAGCGCCGACATCCGCTCGTCCACGACGCGCACGAACGGACCGGCGTCGATCGTTCCGTCCGAGGTCACGACCATGCCGGCCTGGTCTTGGATCAGGCCGCGCAGCGCCGTCGAGTCGGACCGGATCAGCTCGGCGAGCCCGCGCATCCGGGCGTCGATCGCGTGCTCGAGGGATGCCCGGAGCTGCTCCTGCTCCCGGCCGTGGAGGCCGACCTTCTCCCGCACCATCGCGATCTGCTCGGTGAGCTCGGACGCCTGATCGTCGACCGCCTCGCGGACGTGCTCGACGATGTTGTGGTCCTGGAGGACGAACAGGCGCGCGTGTTCCTCTATCCGCTGCGCGAGCCTCCCGACCGTCTCCGTGCCGCCCTGGACGTAGGACTGCATCGCTTCGACGATCCGCGCCGTCTCACGGGTGATCAGCTGACCGTGCTCGCGCACCTGGTCGAGCACTTCGGTGGCGATCGCTTCGTCGCGCTGGTCGAAGTGGGCGAAGGCCTCTGCGACGTGCCGTTCGACCATCTCGAGCTGGGTCCGTACCGCTTCGACCCCGTGGAGGGTGGGGGAGTCGGCGATCTCGCGGATCGCGTGCGCCGTGTCTTCCATCGCCTGGCGGGTCCGGCGCTCGGACTCGGCAAGGTCGTTCAGATGATCTTCGAGGCTCGCGCTCCGGACGGCGAGCGCCTGGAACCGTTCGTCGGAGGACGCGATCAGGGACCGGATCGCCTGGTCGCGGGACAGGATCGAGACGATCCGCTCTTGTTCGGGACGGACGTCCTTGGCCGACGCCCGCCAGACCTCGCCGGCCACCTCGCGCATCAGCCCGGTCGCCTGCTCCTCGATCGTGCGGAGGCCGTCCTCCAGCCGATCGTCGACCGCGCTCTGCAACAGGTCCGCCAGCCGAGCTTCGGGCTCGGTGATCACCGGCTCGCTCTGAGCCGGTTCGCGACGGGGGAAGAACCCACGCCGGAGGAGTCCGGACTCCTCGGGTCCGCGGGATGCACCGCTCGTACTCATCGGACGCCCTCGCTTGTCTGGGGGCCGCGCTGGTCGTCGTCCGCCGAAGCATAGGGCCGCGATCACCGCGACTCACGTAGCCGACAAGGGGAAATGCCGGTGTGGACCGGGGGTCTTGGAGACCACCTGACAGGGCTATACTGAGGCACCCGAGGCCCCGACCTCGGGGGACCGGCGCCGAAGGCGCGTAGCTCAACTGGCAGAGCACCGGTCTCCAAAACCGGGGGTTGGGGGTTCGAGTCCCTCCGCGCCTGCAAGGGAGCACATGAACAGACAGATGAAGCGAGCGCAGGAGCGCGCCGAACGCCTGCAGAAGAGCGGAGGCTCTGGCCCCGGTGGCGGGAAGAGCGCTCCTCCGGGGGTCGCCGGCGGCGGGGGTTCCGGACGAGCGCGTCCGCCTGCAGGGCAGCAGAAGCGCAAGCGCACCGGGGCACGTCAGTTCCTGCGCGAGGTCCGTCTCGAGCTCAAGAAGGTGGACTGGCCGACCCGCAAGGAGCTGGTCACCTACACCATCGTGGTGCTCGTCACGATCACGGTCCTCACCTCGTTCGTGTTCGGTGTCGACTACGTCTTCTCCAAGCTCGTCTTCAGTCTGCTCGACTGACGCCGGCTTTGCCGGGCCTCCGACCGCCCACCTATACTGGCCCCACGCTGGGCGCGAGCGCGCCGAACGGGGCGCTCCGGGAAGTTCCCGTTGCCCTCCGCCGGCCGTTCGGGCCCAACTCCTGGCTCCACGGAGATGAAGGACGCATCGTGAGCGACGAACCAACCCCTACCGATGAAGAGCTCCTCGCAACCGCCGACCAGGCTGCCGCGCTCGACGACGATGCGGTCACGCGCGTCGACGTCGCCGCCCAGATCGCCGAGGCGGCTGAGGAAGCCGAAGCCGAGGCGATCGCCGCAGGCGACCCAGAGGAAGCCGCCCGGATCGACGAGCGGGCCGACGAGATCATCACCGACCTCGTGAACGAGGCGACCGAGGAGGCGGACCTCGCCGAGCAAGTCCTCGACGACGCGGTGATCGAAGCCGATGCGGCGCTCACGGACGTCATACCCGATGAGACCGTGCCGCCCGCCGCTGAGGAGCTCGTCGTCGTTCCCGAGGCAGAGGCGCGGGTCGAGCTCCAGGGTGAACCGGAACCGGCGGAGGCCGCCGGATCGGATCCGTTCCGCGGTCCCGGTGACTGGTACGTGGTGCACACGTACGCCGGCTACGAGAACAAGGTCAAGGCCAACCTGGAGTCGAGGATCCACACGATGCAGATGGAGGACAAGATCTTCCGCGTCCACATCCCCATGGAAGACGTGATGGAGATCAAGTCCGGCAAGAAGCAGGTCGTCCAGAAGAAGGTCTTCCCCGGGTACCTGCTCGTCAAGATGTTCTACGACAACGACTCCTGGTACGTCGTGCGGAACACGCCGGGTGTGACGGGGTTCGTGTCGGCAGGCACGGGATCCAAACCGACCCCGCTCTCCAAGCGGGAGGTCGAGAAGATCCTGGCCGTCAAGAAGGAAGAGCAGAAGCCTCAGGTCCGCCTCGGGTTCGAGGAGGGTGACGTGGTGCGGATCATCAGCGGCCCGTTCGCGGACTTCAACGGGACGATCAGCGAGATCAACCCCGATCAGGCCAAGCTCAAGGTGCTCGTCAACATCTTCGACCGTGAGACGCCGGTCGAGCTCTCGTTCGATCAGGTCGCCAAGGTCTAACCGTCAACCCGCGGGAGGCCGGCTCGACCCGGCCGTTCGGACCGCAGGAGGAGGATGAAGGTGCCACCCAAGAAGAAGGTCCTCGCGACCGTCACGCTGCAGATCCGTGCCGGCCAGGCGACCCCCGCGCCCCCCGTGGGGACCGCGCTGGGTCAACACGGCGTCAACATCATGGAGTTCTGCAAGCGGTACAACGAGCAGACCCAACAGATGGCCGGGCAGGTGATCCCTGCGGTGCTCACGATCTACGAGGACCGTTCATTCTCGTTCATCCTGAAGCAGCCGCCGGCAGCCGAGCTGATCAAGCAGGCGGCGGGCCTCGAGAAGGGGTCCGGCATCCCCAACCGCGACAAGGTCGCGACGCTGACGCACGCTCAGGTGCTGGACATCGCTCAGAAGAAGATGGCGGACCTCAACGCGAACGACGTCGAGATGGCGGCGCGCATCATCGCGGGAACGGCTCGGAGCATGGGCGTCGAGGTCGAGGCATGACCGCCGTCCGCGGCAAGCGCTACCGGGAGGGCGCCGCCACGTTCGACCACGCGCAGGAGCACACCCCCTCGGAAGCGTTCGGCATCCTGAAGTCGCTCCCCAACGCCAAGTTCGACGAAACGGTCGACGTGTCGTTCCGGCTGGGGGTCGACACGAGGAAGCAGGATCAGACGATCCGAGGCACGGTGAGTCTCCCGAATGGGACCGGACGGAGCGTGCGGGTCGCCGTCTTCGCGCAAGGCGAGAAGGCGCGCGAGGCGCGGGACGCTGGCGCCGACATCGTGGGTGGGGATGAGCTCCTGGAGGACGTGCTCAAGGGGACGATCGACTTCGATGCGGCGATCGCGACGCCGGACATGATGGCGTCCGTCGGCAAGGCGGGAAGGGTGCTCGGTCCTCGCGGCCTGATGCCCAACCCCAAGACCGGGACGGTGACCAACGACATCGAGAAGGCGGTCGCCGACATCAAAGGCGGGAAGATCGAGTACCGGGCCGACCGGACCGGGAACGTGCACCTGGTGATCGGCAAGAAGTCGTTCGAGGAGCGGGCGCTGCTGGAGAACTACCTCGCGGTGGTCGACGAGATCCTCAAGGCGAAGCCCTCCTCGGCGAAGGGCAGGTACATCCGTTCGCTCGTCGTGTCCTCCACGATGGGGCCGGGCGTGCGGATCGATCCCATGAAGCCGCGGGGGACGGACGCCGGCATCGCGTCGGCCTGACGGGGCGGGGCTCCGGTCGCTCACGCCTTCTCGTACACCTCGACCGTGAGGGGGGCGTCTGCGCAGTCGAACGACGCTTCGGCGATCACCCGGCTCCCGGGGATGCTGATCGCCAGCTCGCGACCCTCCGCCACCATCGGGAGCGACAGCCGGCAGTAACTCTCCACGAGGGCCTTCACGTTGCCGGCGGTCATGTTCGCGACCTCGCCGAGCGCGTCGCGGACCTCGTCGTCGGACGTGGCGTCCTCCGCCGAGTCGAACATCGACGCCGCGACCTTCCGTGCGAGCTCCTCGGCGCAGCTGACGAGGACGGTGCCGTCCCAGCCGCCGGAGATCTGCACGGACGCGGACAGGTGCCGTGTGCCGTTGACGACCGCGGGCTCGCCGCGCGCCTCCACCGGGAACCCGAGCATCGAGCTCCAGATGTCGGTCACGATCTGACCGAGGTCCTCCTTGCTGAATCGCATCTCGTGCCTCCTTATCCCTATCCCACGGTCGGCCGCGCGCCGACCGTGGTTGCCTGTTTCCGTTGGTACCAGCCGGTCGGACCGACCGCGTGCCGCCGGAACGAGTCGTCCAGATGCAAGGTGGTTTCGGACGTGCCGAGCAGCAGGTAGCCATGCGGCGCGAGCACGTCGCCCACGCGCGCCAGGATCTCTTGCTTCGCGGCGACGTCGAAGTAGATCATCACGTTCCGCATGAGCACCAGATCCATCGGCGGCATCGACGGCCACGGATCGATCAGGTTCTGCTGCCGGAACCGAACCATCGCCCGGATCGACCCGTCGATCTCCCAACCCACGCCGGCCCGTCGGAAGTACTTCACGAGCAGGTGCGCGGGCAGGCCGCGGTTCACCTCGATCTGGCCGTAGCGTCCGGCGCGGGCACGCTCGAGCATCGCGACGGACACATCGGTCCCCAGGATCGACACCTGCCATCCCGCGAGCTCGGGGAAGTCCTCGCGGATGAGCATCGCGACGCTGTACGGCTCCTGTCCGCTCGAACAACCCGCGGACCAGATGGACAGCGAGCGGGACAGGCGCTTGCGTTCGACGAGTGCCGGCAGGATGTGGTTCCGGAGGCTCTCGAACGGATGCAGATCCCGGAAGAACGTCGTCTCGTTCGTCGTGAGTGCGTCGATGACCTGCTCGCTGAGCGCCGGGTCGTCGTCCTCACGGAGGGTCGCGACGAGCTCGGAGAGCGAACCCAACCCCGCGCGGCGCACCACCGGGTCCAGGCGCGTCACGGCGAGGTATTCCTTCCCGGGCTCGAGGATGATCGCCGCGCGATCGCGAACGAGGTCACGGATGTAGTCGAAGTCCTGCTCGGCGAGCATCACCGACCCACCCCGATCGGTCGCAAGCTCGCCGGCTGCGTCCGTCCCGCCTCGAGGCGGACCTCGATCTCGCGCGGCAGCTCTCCGAGCGGCAGGACCGCGTCCGCCAGGCCCGCGCGAACCACGAAGCCGGGCATGCCCCACACGACGCTCGACGCCTCGTCCTGCACGATCACGCGGGAGCCGGCCTCGGCCAGGCGCTGGGCGCCACGCACGCCGTCGCTCCCCATCCCCGTCATCACGACACCCAGGGCGTGCGACCCATACGCCTCGGCGACGGAGCGGAACAGCGGGTCCGCGGAAGGCCTGCACGAGTTCTCGCGGGGGACGGTGTTCGTGCCGACTCGGACGCCGGCCTGCACCCGCTCGACCACCATGTGCCGGTCTCCGGGCGCGATCCGGACGGTGCCCGGCTCGAGCAGGTGGCCGTCGGCGGCCTCGAGGACGCGGATCGCGCAGGTCCGGTCCAACCGCTCGGCGAGCACGCGGGTGAACATCGGCGGCATGTGCTGGACGATCAGGATGGGGACGGGCAGGTCGGCCGGGAGCGCCGCGAGGAACGATCCGAGAGCCGTGGGGCCGCCGGTCGAGACGGCGATCGCGATCGCGTCGACGCGAGCCGACGGCCCGCGCGACGCGATCGGGATCGCCGTCTCGACTTCCTTCTCGACCGGCACCTCGCTCGCCGGCCCGGCGACGGCGCGGGGACAGAGCGTCAGGATCCGGGGGACGAGCTCATCGCGGATCCTGGAGATCGCCTCGGTCGGGCTCGCGGTGCCGCTCGGCTTGACGACGTAATCGTTCGCACCCAGTGCGAGCGCGTCGAGCGTCACCTGGGCGCCCCGGAGTGTGTACGTGCTGACCATGATCACGGGGAGCTGGGGCCAGCGTTCACGGATCGCTTCCACCGTTTCCAGGCCGTCCATCACCGGCATGTCCAGGTCGAGCGTCACCGCGTCTGGCCGGAGGCGTTCGATCTGCGTGAGCGCAGCGCGGCCGTCGGCCGCCGAGCCGACGACCTCAACCGTGCCGTCGGCCGCGATCGCCTTCGAGACGAGCCGGCGCGCGACGACGGAGTCGTCGACGACCAGGACGCGGGGAAGGCCCATCAGTCCTGTTCGACCAGTCCGACCAGCCCGAGCTTCTCCGACAACGCCTCGCGGGTGATCGGCTTCGTGGCGTACTCGTCGACGCCCGCCATCAGGGCGTGGAAGATCTGCGCGGGATCGCTCTCCGACGTGATCATCACCACGCGCATCTCCTCGTAGGCGGCGTCGGAGCGGATCTGATGGACGAAGGTCATCCCGTCCATCCCCGGCATCGTCCAGTCGACCAGGACGACGTCGACCGGTCCCAGCTCCGCGAGCCGGGCGAGGGCATCGTTGCCGTCACCCGCCTCGAAGACCTCGAAGCCCAGCGCGACGAGCTCGCGCTTGAGCAACATCCGCATCGCTCGTGAGTCATCGATCACCAGTGCACGCATCGTTTCCTCCATCTCATCGTTTGGCCCATCCGGTGGCCCATCCGTGGCCCATCGATCGTTCCGTCCGGCGTCGCCATCACGGTGAACCGTTCCGATCCGGCCCGACCGCCGCCCCGACCAAGGGTGGATCCCGCCGAGCCCGCGCCGCATCGTCGGTGGGGCGACCCGCCGGCATCCGTCGGAGACGGGCCGCGCCCTCGACGATGAATCGAGAGACCGTCAGGTTCAGTTCCTCGGCGAGCCGAGCGAGGTCCTGCGCGGCCGCCTGCACCGACGACGCCCCGGACGAGGTGTCCTGTGCGGCTTGCGCGACCCCCGTCACGTTCGCGGCGATCTCTCCCGCGCCGCCAGCGGCATCGGTCACGTGACGGGTGATCTCGTTCGTCGTCGTCGTCTGTTGCTCGACCGCGGACGCGATCGTGCCTTGGATGTCGTTGATCCGGGTGATCACGTCCGAGATCGTGTCGATCGCGGTCATCGCCGCCTGCGCATCGCCCTGGATCGCGACGATCTTCTGTCCGATCTCCTCCGTCGCCGACGCGGTCTCCTTCGCCAGCTCCTTCACCTCGTTCGCAACCACCGCGAACCCCTTGCCCGCATCTCCGGCACGCGCCGCCTCGATCGTCGCGTTCAATGCGAGCAGGTTCGTCTGTTCCGCGATCGAGGTGATCACCTTGATGACCTCACCGATCTCCGCAGACGAATCCCCGAGCTGGCGAACCGTGTCGTTCGTCGCGCTCGCCGTTTGGACGGCCTGCGCGGCGACGGCCGCCGCCTCGTTCGCGGAAGCTGCGATCTCGTGGATCGACGCCGACATCTCCTCTGCCGACGCGGCAACGGTGTTCACGTTCGCGGAGACCTGCTCGGCCGCGGCCGAGACGGCGTTCGCCTGTGCCGACGTCTCTTCCGCCGACGCGCCCATCTGGGTGCTCGTGGCGGAGAGCTCCTCGGAGGACGATGCGAGGGTCCAGGCCGACTCGCGGATCCGCCGCACCACCGTCGAGAGGTCGTCCACCGCCCTGTTGAACGACGTCCCCAGCTGCGCGACCTCGTCCTGGCCCTGCACGTGGACCCCGGCCGTCAGATCCGCGTCGGCGAGCGACTCCAGGCCCACCACGAGCTCGCCGAGCGGACGCGTGATGCTGCGGGCGACGAGCCGGGCCGCGTAGAACAAGCCGGCGAAGACCGCGATCGTGAACCAGAGTTGCATCGCGCGGACGCGGCTCGCCTCGAGGCTCGCATCTTCCGCGGCGGAGGACGCTTCGGCCTGCATCACGTCGGTCACGTCGGCGAGCATCTGGTGGAGGTCACTGGCGGACTGCTCGAACGAGGCTTGCTGGGCGACGGCCTGGGACCGATCGGTCACGGCGAGCGCCGCGAGCGTCTTCGCGGTCTCGAAGAAGTTCCCCGCCTGTGCCTCGATCACATCGAGTCGCGATCCCAGCGCAGGGTCGCCGTCCAGCCGACGGCGCGCCTCGGCGAGCCCGTCGAGCATCGCCCGGCCGTCGGTCTGGAGGGTCATCTGGGCGGCCTTCGCCTCGCCTCGGTCGCTCGCGACCATGGCGAGGAAGACGTCGCCGCGGAGCGCGTCGAGCTCAGCGCTCGCCTGGGTGCCAGCGCGGACCGCCGCGGCGGCGGTCGCGGTGCGCTCGCTGGCCGTCGCGAGCGATCCGATCGCGGCCCGCTGGATCAGCATCGCAACCACGGCCACGCACAGACCGGCCAGCCCGAGGGCGACGATCTTGCGGCTGATCGTCCACCGGAGACGCGCGGACGCTCTCGCGGACCCCGTGGCGCGTGTCCCGCCGTCACGGTTCCGGTCGGTCTTGCGGCCGAGCTTCATCGATCCTCCTCCTCCGCATCGGTCCCCTGACGGGCCGTGTCATCGATCACGATCGCGACATCGAGCTCCGTCAACAGCCGGTCTTCCAGCGGGTACGTGCCGATGATCAGTTCGCGAGCCGGGCCCCGCAGCGACGCCGGGGGCAGCTCGAAGCGCTCCTCGTCGACCTCGAGCACCTCACCTGCCTCGTCGACCAGCAGGCTCACGGGACCCTGGTCGCTCGTCATGATCAGGTTCATGGCGCGGTCGCTTGCTCGCGTCTCCGAGCCGAGCCGGACACCGAGGTCGAGCGCGGTCACGATCTCTCCGCGGAGGTTGATCAGCCCGGCGACCCCCGGCGGCGCGAGCGGGATCGGCGTCACCTCCTGGGGACGGACGACCTCCTGCACGCGCGAGACGTCGACGCCGAACGACCGGCCACCGATCGTGAACGTCGCGAGTCGCTTCACGACGCCGCTCCCGCCGCTCCCAGCGTGGGGAGGCCGCGCTCGTTCCGTCCTTCGAGCAAGGCCGGAAGGTCGAGGATCTCCGTGACCCGTCCGTCGACGATCATCGTGCCCCGAACGCCCGCTCGGGTCGCGGGCTCCAGCTCGAGGGGGCGATCGACGACGTCGATGATCCTGCCGACGACGACCCCGAGCAGCGTCTCGCCGTTGCGATGGACCAGCACCTGCAGGTCGTCTGGCATCTCCTCGCCGGGGTAGCGGGGGTCCCGCCGGCGATCGACCAGCAACTCGTCCAGCCGGGCGAGCGGGAGGATCCGATCTCCGTATCGCACCACGTCGTCCCAGCCGGATCGTTCGACGGAGGTCTGTGGGAACGCCTCGAGCCGATCGACCGCTTCGAGCGGAACGGCCATCCGTGCCCCCGACGTATCCGAGAACACAAGGAGGGACGCGGCGTCCGCGGCAGGGGTGGGCACCTCGCTTCCGACGTCGTGGCGTCCCGGGTCGACGTTGGCGATGCCGGCGCGATGGGCCAACCCCACGACGTCGACGATCGCGGCGACGCAGCCATCGCCCAGGATCGTCGCGCCGGCGAAGACGTCCAAACCGCCCAGGTGCCGGCCGAGCGGCTTCACGACGATCTCGACGGAGTCCCTCAATCCGTCGACGAGCACGCCGAAGCGGCGATCGTCGGCGCGAACCACGACCAGATAGCCGGTCGGGGGCGCTCCGCCCGCCGACCCGAACTCGTCCGCGAGCGACACCACCGGTACGAGTCGATCGCGCAGCCGGAAGACCGTCGCGTCGTCAACCTTTTCGAGATCGTCGGCTCCGACGGCGACCAGCTCGAGCACGTTGGCTTGCGGGATCGCGAACCGCTCGCCGTGGCAGGTCACGATGAGCGCGGGAACGATGGCGAGCGTCAACGGGATCCGGATCTTGAAGGTCGTGCCGCGGCCGGGTTCACCCGTGACGTCGATGCTCCCCCCGACCCGCTCGATGTTCGTTCGGACGACGTCCATCCCGACGCCGCGGCCGGACAACGTTGTCACGTGATCGGCCGTGGAGAATCCGGGGATGAAGAGCAGGTCGATCACCTGCCGTTCGGACAGTCGGCTCGCCTGATCGGCGGCGACCGCCCCGTGTTCGACGGCCTTGGTTCGGATCGCGGTCGTGTCGATGCCGCGGCCGTCGTCGCTGACCTCGATCGTGACCTGCCCGCCCTCGTGGTACGCGCGGACCATGACGACTCCCTCCTGAGGTTTCCCGCCCGCGATCCGCTCCCCGGGCGACTCGATCCCGTGGTCGATCGCGTTCCGCACCAGATGCGCGAGGGGGTCCTTGATCGCCTCGATGATCGACCGGTCGAGCTCGGTGTCCTCACCGTCGGTCTCCAACCGCGCCTGCTTGCCCACGGCGACCGCGAGGTCCCGAACGACGCGCGGGAACGCCGCCCAGGCGGTCCGGATCGGTTGCAGCCGCGTCTTCATCACGCCTTCCTGCAGCTCGGCGGTGATCCTGTCCACACCGTGAGAGGCGGACGCCAACGCGGGATCGGGGCTGCCGTCAGCGAGCTGGACCAGGTGGTTGCGAGCGAGCACCAACTCGCCGACGACCGTCATCAACCGGTCCAGCAGCCCGACGTCCACACGGATCGTGGTGTCGGCAACCGAACCGCGCCGTTCGGAGCGACCCGTGGCCGGCGTGGCCGGCAGGACCGGCGCCGCGAACCCTTCCGCCGATCCTCCGCGGAGCCGGCTCAGATCGCGGACGACGTCGTCGTGTGCGTCCTCGCCCTCGGCGCCGGTCGCGGCGATCCGGTCGAGCATCGCGCGGAGCGCGTCGCCCGTCCTGAGGAGGACCTCGGCGATCTCCGGCGTCATCGACCGCGAGCCGTCGCGGAGGCCCGCGAGCAGGCTCTCGGCGGCGTGTGCGACCCGCTCGAGTCGACCGAAGCCGAGGAACCCGCACGTCCCCTTGATCGTATGGACCGTGCGGAAGATGCTGGCGAGCACGTCGCGTGAGCCGGGCTCGCGCTCCAGAGCGAGCAGGTCGCGGTCGAGCCGATCGAGGCTCTCGACGCTCTCGACCAGGAACTCCGCGACGATCTCGTCCATCTCGTTCGGCACCGTCTCGTGTCACCTCTTCTCTCGCCGTGAAACCCCCGGTGCCATCCGGGCACGCGAACCGAGAACCGCACGTCGCGCGGTTGCTATCGAGGCTTTCGACCGAGGCGAGGTTTGCCTTTAGGCCTGCGACGTGCGAACCCCAGGCACCCAAGGCCTGGCCGTTGCCGCTGCACGGCCGCGGTCCGTATCCTTGGTCCGCCGCAGACAGCAGGGGCGCGCGCCGCGCACAATCCCGGGACCGGGTACCTGCCGAGGCAGCGAACCGACGGCACGCCCTCGCGCGCGTCTCCGCTGTCTACGGGGACGTGTTTGTTCATGGAAGAGGAGGCGCGATGCCGAGAACCGAGAAGCTCGAGCGTGTTGCCGAGCTGAAGCAGCGGATCGAGGGCTCCAACGCCCTTCTGCTAGCCGAGTACCGTGGTCTGACGGTCTCGGAGATCAGCGCGTTGCGGCGCTCCCTCCGGGAGGTCGACGCCAACCTCGCGGTCGTCAAGAACACCCTGATGCAGCGGGCTGCGGCCGCGGCAGGGCTGGAGCTGAGCGAGCTGCTGACCGGGCCCTCCGCCGTCGCGTTCGTCGGCGGCGACGCCGTCACGGCGGCCAAGCAGATCAAGGCGGCGACGAAGCAGTACCCGACCCTGGTGCTCAAGGGCGGATTCATGGACGGGCAGGTGCTGTCCGCCGAGGATGCGAACCGGCTCGCGGACCTCGAGAGCCGCGACGTCGTGCTGTCCAAGATCGCCGGGTTGTTCAAGGGCGAGATGAGCCGGGCCGCTTCGACGTTCCAGGCGGCGCAGTCAAGGTTCCTCTCCCTGCTCGAGGCGTACAAAGAGAAGGTGGCCGGTGAAGCTCCGGCTGCGGAAACCCAAGCGGATGAGACCCGGGACGAGGCTCCGGCTGCGGAAGCTTCGGCGGATGAGAGCTCGGACGACGCTCCTGCGGCAGAAGCCCAAGCGGATGGGACCCCGGACGAAACCTCGGATGGCGAGGAAGGGAAGGATTAGACGATGGCGAAGCTCAACACGGATCAGCTGTTGGACCAGTTCAAGGAGATGAACCTCCTGGAGCTGTCGGAGTTCATCAAGGCGTTCGAGGACGCCTTCGACGTCAAGGCGGCCGCCGCGGCTCCCATGATGGTGGCCGCGGCCCCGGGAGCCGGTGGCGGTGAGGAAGCCGAGGAGCAGACCGAGTTCGACGTGATCCTCACGGCAGCCGGGGGTCAGAAGATCCAGGTGATCAAGGAGGTGCGTGCCCTCACCAGCCTTGGGCTGAAGGAGGCGAAGGACCTGGTGGACGGCGCGCCGAAGCCCGTCTTGGAGAAGGTCGCGAAGGAGCAGGCCGACAAGGCGAAGGAGCAGCTCGAGGCCGCCGGCGCGACGGTCGAGGTCAAGTAGTCGGGGGGCGGGCCGTTCCGGCCCGCCCCCTCACCTCGTCGACGCGGGCCTAATTCACGCGGCCCATCTTAAGCGGCCCATCTCACGCAGATGGTCTGGGCCGCAGCCCACATTCGACACCACGAAACCCCTTGTGCTAGCTTCCCGCCGGGCAGCACCGGCGAGCGACGGAGGGAAAGACATGAATCAAGGTCGTCATTTCGGTACGCGGCTTCGCGAGGCCCGGCTCTCGGCAGGGCTGTCGCAATCCGAGCTCGAGGAGCTGTCCGGCATCCCCAAGGCGAGGCTCTCCCGATACGAGAACGGCCACGTCGAGCCGTCGATCCAAACGCTGAACCGTCTGGCACGGGCACTCAACGTGTCGGAGGCATCCCTGCTCGGCGACGAGCGGGCGGCGATGGAGGAGTTCTTCAACGTCTTGGCTGAGCGCGGCGTCACGATCGCGTCCAAGGACGAGGCCCGCCGGCTGGCGGTAGCGTTCGCAGATATGGTCCGCTCACGCGACGGGGCGGACCCGGCGGTTCTCGACGACCCGGTCGTCCGGATCGGCTAGCGGCTCGGGATCCTGCCCGCATCCGTGCAGGCAGCGGCGCATATCCGCCCTCCGGCGGGTTGACCATCGGCCCGGAAAGGCGTACGGTGCGCCAGTCCCAGCCGGGGTTCCGGGTGGCGCGGTTGACGCACGCCATCGTGGTGCGTAGACTGCTCGTTTGCCGTGCCGTCCACCGCGCCTGATTGCTGTGCGCACCAGAGCCTCCTGGGAGGGATCTAGGATTGCCTGACCAGCTCGTTCCGACTCGGGACCGTGTCACTTTCGCCAAGCTTGATGAGGTTCTCCCCCTTCCGGACCTCGTCGCCATCCAAAGGGAGTCCTTCGATTGGCTCCTGGATGAAGGGATCAAGGAAGTCCTCGAAGAGGTCAGCCCCATCGAGGACTTCACCGAGCAGTTCCAGCTGTACTTCGGCCGCCACGAGTTCCGCGACCAGAAGTTCACCGAGAGCGAATGCCGCGACAAGGACATCACGTTCTCGCGCCCATTGTTCGTCGAGGCAACGTTCGTCAACAAGGTGACGGGCGAGATCAAGGAGCAAGAGGTCTTCATGGGCGACTTCCCCATGATGACCGACCAGGGGACCTTCATCATCAACGGCACCGAGCGTGTCGTCGTGTCCCAACTGGTGCGCTCGCCCGGCGTGTACTTCAGCCGTGAGCTCGACAAGACGTCGGACAAGGACATCTTCATCGCCAAGATCATCCCGGGCCGCGGTGCGTGGCTCGAGTTCGACGTGGACAAGAAGGACACGGTCGGCGTGCGGATCGACCGCAAGCGCCGGCAGAACATCACGGTGCTCCTCAAGGCTCTCGGCTGGACCCAGGAGGAGATCCTCCGCCTGTTCAACGACGCCCCGTCGATCAAGCTCACGCTCGACAAGGACCACGTCGAGACGCAGGAAGAGGCGCTCGAGGACATCTACCGCAAGCTCCGCCCGGGTGAGCCGCCGACCGCAGAGAGCGCCAAGACGCTGCTCGAGAACCTGTTCTTCAACCCCAAGCGGTACGACCTGGCCAAGGTGGGCCGGCACAAGGTGGACAAGAAGCTCGGCGGCGCCGAGGGAGAGATCCTCAAGCAGCTCCGCGCCCATCACCGGGCGGCCGGGGAGCTCGACAACCCCGATAAGAAGGCGTGGGAGCAGTTCAAGTACCGGGTGCTGGCGCCTCAGGCCAAGGACGAGGCAGGGCAGCCGAACGGTCCCAAGTACAAGGGCATCCTCACCTACGAGGACATGCTCAAGACCGTCGCGTACCTCGTGAAGCTCCACGCCGGCGAGGAGGGGTTCGACCCCGACGACATCGACCACTTCGGCAATCGGCGGCTCCGGTCGGTCGGCGAGCTGATCCAGAACCAGATCCGGATCGGTCTCTCGCGGATGGAGCGCGTCGTGAAGGAGCGGATGACGACGCAGGACGTCGAGGCGATCACGCCGCAGACGCTGATCAACATCCGGCCGGTCGTCGCCTCGATCAAGGAGTTCTTCGGCACGTCGCAGCTGTCACAGTTCATGGACCAGACCAACACGCTGTCCGGGCTCACCCATCGCCGGCGCCTTTCGGCGCTCGGTCCCGGCGGCTTGTCCCGCGAGCGGGCGGGGTTCGAGGTCCGTGATGTGCACCCGTCGCACTACGGACGGATGTGTCCGATCGAGACCCCGGAGGGTCCCAACATCGGGCTGATCGGGTCGCTGTCCAGTTTCGCGCGGATCAACCAGTTCGGATTCATCGAGACCCCGTACCGCCGCGTGGAAGGCGGCAAGGTCACCACCAAGATCGACTACCTGTCGGCCGACGAGGAGGACCGGCACGTCATCGCGCAGGCCAACTCGCCCTACGACACCACCACGGGACGGATGAGCGAGTCCGTGCTGGTGCGTCGCAAGGGCGGCGAGGTGGACTCGGTCTCGCCGGAGGACGTCGACTACATGGACGTCTCGCCCAAGCAGCTCGTGTCCGTGCCGGCCGCCCTGATCCCGTTCCTCGAGCATGACGACGCCAACCGGGCGTTGATGGGCGCCAACATGCAGAAGCAGGCCGTGCCGTTGCTGCGTGCCGAGGCGCCTCTCGTGGGCACGGGGGTGGAGTTCCGCGCCGCGGTCGACGCCGGTGACGTCGCGCTCGCCGAGGAGGCGGGCGTCGTCGAGGACGTGAGCGCCGAGCAGATCGTGGTCAAGGAGCGCTCCGGCAACCTGCACATCTACGACCTGGTCAAGTTCCGGCGCTCCAACCAGGGGACCAACATCAATCAGAAGCCGGTCGTGACGATCGGCGATCGGGTGGCCAAGGGCCAGGTGATCGCCGACGGACCGTCGAGCGAGGCGGGTGAGATCGCGCTCGGCAAGAACCTGATCGTCGCGTACATGCCGTGGGAGGGCCACAACTACGAGGACGCGATCATCATCTCGGAGCGTCTCGTGAAGGATGACGTGCTGACGTCGATCCACATCGAGGAGCACGAGGTCGACGC
>JBKOUM010000086.1:0-10720 GCA_046723385.1 Actinomycetota bacterium | reverse complement strand
TCCACCAGGATCCGTCCTCGGTCATCGGTGTCGACGCCGACCTCCTCCAACCCGAGCTCCGCGGTGTTGCCCGTGCGCCCCGCCGTCACGAGCACCTTCTCGGTTCGGACCGTTCCGCCCGAAGGGAGCCTGCTCACGAGCGCTCCGTCCCGTCGAGCGACGGCATCCGCGCGTTCGCCCAGGTGGAACGTCACGCCGAGGTCATGCATCCCGCCGGTCATCCGCTCCACGATCTCGGCGTCCAGGAAGGGCAGGAGGGGCACGCGTCGCTCGACGAGGTGCACGTCGGAGCCCAGGACGGCGAACATCGACGCGTATTCGCACCCGATCACGCCGCCGCCCAGGATCGCCAGGGAGGCCGGGAGGTGATCGATCTCCAGGATGCTGTCGGAGTCGTGCACGTCCGGGTCGTCGAAGTCGATCCCCGGTGGCCGGAACGGGCTCGAGCCAGTCGCGATCAGGAGGACGTCGGCCGTGAGCCGGCGGCGCCCGCCGCCGCTCCCGCCGACGTCGACGGTCGCGGCGTCGACCAAGCGCGCTGTCCCGTGCACCAGCTCGATCCGGTGGCGAGCGAGGTTCGCGAGCATCCGGCCGGTCTCCAGCTCGCGGACGGTGTCCTTCCGTTCGATCAGCTTCGCGACCTCGAGGCGGCGGTCGACCTCGACGGAAACCCCGTACAGGTCGCGCTGCCGGTACCCGGACAGGAACAGCGCGGCCTCCCGGAGGGTCTTCGAGGGAAGCGTTCCGGTGTGCACGGTGGCGCCGCCCGGCTCATCGCGGCGCTCGACCACCGCGACGCGCTTGCCGAAGTAGGCCGCCCGAGCGGCGCCCTTCTCGCCGGCCGCGCCGCCCCCGATCACGATGAGATCGAACCGTTCGGCCGGGGTCATGGCGGGACGCAGCCTAGCCGGGGAGACGCGCGAGCCAAGCCTCCATCCCAGCTGGGCCTACCGTGTCGCGAGCGAGCCGAGGACGTCGTCGAGACGTTCGACCACGAGATCCGCCTCGTCCCTGGAGATCACCAGCGGAGGGCGGATCTTGAGCACGTTCCCGTGGCGGCCGGTCGTCCCGATCAGGACGCCGCGCTCTCGCATCTCGTCGACGACGCGGCCGGCCAGATCGGCGGCCGGTTGCCGGGTCGACCGGTCGACGACCAGATCGACCCCGAGGAGCAGACCGAGTGAACGCACGTCGCCGATACAGGCATGACGATCGGCGATCGCGGCCAGCCGGGCCTGCAACCGAATGCCGATCTCGGACGCGTGGGCGGGCAGCGCCTCGTCCTCGAGCACGTCGAGCACGGCGAGTGAGGCTTCGCACGCGACCGGGTTGCCGCCGAAGGTACTGAACCATTCGCTCTGCCTCGCGAAGCGGTCCACGATGTCGGCCCGCGTGATCACCGCGGCGACCGGATAGCCGTTGCCCATGGGTTTGCCGAGCGTCACGATGTCGGGAACGAGGTCGTGCACCTGGAACCCCCACAGGTGCGAACCGGGACGCCCGAACCCGGTCTGCACTTCATCGGCCACGAACAGCCCGCCGGCGTCGCGCCACCGCTCGACGGCGTCCTGAAGGGACGCACCAGGCGGAGCGAAGATCCCGTCGCTCGTGAACGCGGGGTCGAGGAACATCGCCGCGGGCCTGACCCCTCGTGCCTCGAGGGTCGCGACGGCGCTGTCCACCTGCTCGGCGTAGGGAGCCTCCGAGCCCGGCTGGTCCGCGCGGAAGGGGCCGCGGAAGTCGTCAGGTCGTCCATGGCCGGCGCAGCCTACCCAAGCGTGCACCCGCTCCCCGTCGAGGACGTCGAGGACGACCGCGGCGAACGTCATCGAGCTCCGCCGCCCGAACCGCGTCGGTGGCGACGCGTATCGTGTGCGCGATGGCCCGGCTCAGCGCTCGCGACCGGGCGAGCCTCCCCGACAGGGCGTTCGCCTACATCGACTCCGAGGGGCGGCGACGGTTGCCCATCCACGACGAGGCGCACGTGCGGAACGCGCTCGGCCGGTTCGATCGGGTCGCGTTCGAGGACGATGCGGCCCGCGAGAGAGCTCGCCGGCGGTTGCTGAACGCGGCCAAGAAGTACGGCATCGTCCCCGTGGGGTTCATCACGGGGCAGCTGCGCTCGGAGCGCGTCGGGCGGTCCCCCGACTTCTCGACGCTCCCCACCGGTTCGGTCACGTTCCTCCTCACCGACATCGAGGGGTCCACCCTTCTGCTCGGTCATCTCGGCGACGGCTACGCGGCCCTGCTGAAGGACGTCCGCAGCATCATCCGGAACGCGGTGCACGCGTCCGGTGGTCGCAGGGTCGACGCCCACGGGGACGAGTACCTCTCGGTCTTCGAACGAGCCGTCCCGGCGATCGAGGCGGCCGTCGCGATCCAGCGCTCGCTGCGCGACCGGATCTGGTCCGACGGGGTCGATGTCCGCGTGCGTGCCGGCATCCACAGCGGCCGCCCGACCCTCACCGACACCGGGTACGTCGGTCTGTCCGTCCACACCGTGGCGCGCCTGTGCTCGGTCGCTCACGGCGGGCAGATCGTCGTCTCGCGCACGACCAGGTCCGCGGTGACGGGATCGATGCCGGCCGGGATCCGCCTCCGGAGCCTCGGCCGCCATCCGTTGGCGGGGTTGGGCACGTCCGAGGCCCTCTTCCAGGTCTACGCGGATGGACTCCCGACCGCCTTCCCGGCGCTGCGGGCGAGGTGAGCCGATCGTCGGGCGACCCGGGATCTGCCGCACGGGTAGGCTGACTCCGCGGCACGGAAGGGGGACGGATGACGTCGAAGGAAGCTTTCACCGACGAGGAATGGGAGCGCGTGCGCCGGGCGCCGATGGTGGCAGGGTTGGCGATCACGATCGCCGACCCCGGTGGCCCGATCGAGATCACCAAGGAAGGGATGGCGACGCTCCGCGCCGCCACCGTCCCTCCCAGCCAGCAGGAACTGCTCGCGGCGATCGCCCTCGACATCCAGGCCATGATCCAGCAGCGGCAGAACCCGGCCAAGAGCTTCAAGCCCACGAGCTCGGCCACCGCCGGCACCGAGATCCTCGACGAGCTCCGCGCCGTCGACGCGATCGTCGCCGGCAAGGCAACGCCGGAAGAGACCGAAGCGTTCCGCGAGTGGCTCGTGACGACCGCGCAGGCGGCCGCCGACGCCGCGAAGGAGGGCGGGTTCATGGGTTTCGGCGCGGAACAGGTCAGCGCCGGCGAGCAGGGGATGCTGGATCAGATCCGGGGAGCCCTGGGGCAAGGCTGAGCTCAGACGTCGGGATCTCGTTACCCGATGGCGTCGACCTGGTCGAGCGTCTCCACCGTCGGCCCCAGGTCGAAGCTCGTCGCGAGCCGACGTGCCAGGTCACGCATCTCGCCGAGCGGCATCGGGTCCCAGGAGAACGGCGGACCTCCGACCTCGTCCGTTCCGCCAGGCCACGCCTGCCGCAGGAGCGCGAGCGCGATCGGCTTCTCGGCGTGGTTCATGAGTGGAACCATCGCGCCCTCGATCAACGGGCTCTCGTCTCCCACCTGCCAGACGCGCTCCATCACGTCCATCTGGAGGGAGTAGCACGCGTCGAACAGCCGACAGAGGTCCCGCAGCTCACCTTCCGGCAGATCACCTGACGACGGGTCGAGCCGCATCGGATGGACCTCGCCGAGCGGCGTCCTCCCTTCCACGACGTCCAGGAACCGCCAGTAGTGGGCGCGCTCGGGCGCTCCAGCGAACCCGAAGGGCTCGAGCTTGAGGTGGTCGAACCCGACCTGCGCGACCGATGACGTGTGCGTCCCCTCGCCCTGCTCGACGATCACCTCGATCGCGAGCAGGGCCGAGTCGACGTCGTTGACGGTGAAGAGCGTGCCGCCGCCGTGCCCCGCGTAGCCCTTCGTCACCTGACGGCGGGGGTCGCCCGTGAACACCTCGTTCCCCATGCGGGCCACCCCGTCCGCGATCGCTTCGTAGAACTGCGCGAGCGTCTCGTAGCGGTCGCCCTCCGGCTTGGCGCCGGGCTCCTCGGGCTTCTCGACCCGCAGGAACACATCGCGAACCAGCTCGATCGAGGCCGGCGCCAGGTGCAGGATCAACGGCTCATCCGGGTCGTGGTGGCGCAGCGGCTCCGGATACCGAGGGACGGCGTCGCCCGTGAACCGCGGCGTCCCGCCGACCGCCGCCAGGATATTGGCAGCGAGGCCGGTGTGGAGCATCTCCTCGCGGGCGACGTACTTGATCGACGTGGCGGCGGCGGAATCGGGATCGGCCACGCTCCACATCGCGTACTCGTACGGCGGGATCGTGGAGTGCTCGACCTCGATCGCCCATTGGAGGTGGCGGCGGAGATCCTCGACGTCGGTGATCGGTTCGACCATCGATCGAAGCATCGAGGGTGCTGACGGGTCGGTCAATTTCGGCGGGTGGGCGGTGATCGGTATCGGGGGTCGGTGCGACGTAACCGGATGGAAACACGAAGGTCCCCGGCTGACCCCTTCTCTCCCATACAACGGTCCGGTTCGAGGGGAAGGAGGCACCGTGCCGACGATCGATACAGGCGACACCGCCTGGGTCCTCGCCTCTGCGGCCCTGGTGATGTTCATGACGCCCGGCCTCGCGCTGTTCTACGGCGGACTCGTGCGGGCCAAGAACGTGCTGGGCACCGTGATGGAGTCGTTCATCGCGCTCGGCGTGGTGGCCGTGGTGTGGTACCTGGCGGGGTACGGGATCGCGTTCGGCCGTGACGTCGGGCTCGTGATCGGCATCCCCGCGGGCCTGGGCGGCGTCGGGGCGGACCCCGTCGCGTTCGCGCCCACGGTCCCGGGCTCCGCGTTCGCCGCGTTCCAGATGATGTTCGCCGTGATCACCCCGGCGCTGATCGCGGGGGCGTTCGCGGAGCGGATGCGGTTCGGGGCGTACGTGGCGTTCATCGCCCTGTGGTCGCTCCTCGTCTACTCGCCGATCGCGCACTGGGTGTGGGGCGGCGGGTTCCTCGGCGTGAACGGGATCGGCGCCCTGGACTTCGCGGGCGGCACGGTGGTTCACATCAGCGCCGGCGCGGCGGCGCTCGCCACGATCCTGTTCATCGGCACGCGGCAGGGCTACCCGCGACGCGCGTTCATCCCGCACAACGTGCCGCTCGTCCTGCTCGGCGCGGGGATCCTCTGGTTCGGGTGGTTCGGGTTCAACGCGGGGAGCGCGCTCGGAGCGAACGCCCTCGCGGCGTCGGCGTTCGTGACCACGCACCTCGGTGCCGCCGGGGCGCTGATCGGGTGGCTGGCCGCGGAGCGGATCCGTCACGGCAAGGCCACGACGGTCGGCGCCGCGACCGGCGCGGTCGCCGGGCTCGTCGCCATCACCCCGGCGTCCGGGTACGTCGAGCCGCTGCCGGCGCTCCTGATCGGGATCGCCGCCGGCGTCGTGTGCTTCGTCGCGGTCGGGCTGAAGGGCCGGCTCGGGTACGACGACTCCCTCGACGTGGTCGGCGTGCACCTGGTCGGGGGAGTGACGGGCGCGCTGCTGACGGGCGTGTTCGCCACCCTCGCGGTCAACGTGGCCGGAGCCGACGGGAGCCTGGCTCAGGTCGGGCGGCAGGCGATCGCGGTGGGCGTGACCTTCGCATTCTCATTCGTCGCGACGCTCGCGATCCTCAAGGCGATCGACCTGGTCACGCGGATCCGGGTCACGCCCGAGGAGGAAGAAGAAGGCCTGGACGTCTCCGAGCACGGCGAGGTCGCGTACACGTTCCGCGAACGGTCACCGCGCCGAGGCCGGATCCCGTCGGAGATGACCGAGGCCGAGCTCGAGGTGCTCCGCGAAGAGCTCGTCCTGGAGGCGGCGACGCGGGTCCTCGCGGAGGTCCGCACCGGAGATCGGCTGGAGGTGGACGCGAAGCCTGCTCCGAGGGTCTACCGGCAGGCGTGAGTCGATCTGCCGCTGGCAGGTGCCGGGACGAACGCGGCGTCGAACGTCAGCCCCTCGTTCGTGTCGTCGGGAGCCACGTAACCGAGACGACGCAGGAGCCCGAAGAGCTCGGCAGGTCCATATCCCGCCCGCCGCAGGTGTTCCTCGATGACCTCGACCACGATCATCCCCGGTCGATGCAGCCTGATCGCTCGCTCCATCCCCTCGAGGACCTGCAGCTCCGCACCTTCGACATCGATCTTCACCGCGTGGAGACCCCCATCGAGCCTGATCTCCGTGGAGGCGATCATGCCGTCGAAGGCGCGCACGGGGACCTCCGCGACGATCGGACCGTCGATGAACAAGGATCTCTTCGTGGAGTCGGCCGGATGCGCTCCGTCGGCGCGAAGCAGATGACGTCCGTCCTCGGCGCCCAGCGCGAGCTCGTAGATCGACACCCGATCGAGGAGGTTGGCCGCGGCGGCTCGGTTCCACAACCGACGCGCCGTGTCCGGTCCGGGCTCGAAGGCGAGGACGTGGCCGCCCGTCCCGACGTGCTCGGCGACGGGGATCGTGAAGATGCCCTCGTTGGCGCCCACATCGACGAAGACGTCTCCCCGTTGGAGGTGAGCCGTCAAGACGGAGAGGACGCGGGCGTTCTCGCGGGCCCACGTGTCGTTCGGGTCGGGCGTCATCCGGTCAGGCCGACCGAACGGCCTCGACGTCCGGGAGGCGGAGGAAGCTCGATCGGAGCTCGGCGTCGTCGATCGTGGCGGCGATCTGCTCGATGAGGCCTTTGGCCTCATCGAGCAGATCGGCGGCGCGCGGCGCGTCACCGCGTTCGGCCGCGATGCCGCTGAGCTCCGCGTCGATCCGCCACAGGACCGGACCGAAGCCGAGTCGCTCGGCCTCCAGCCGTCCTTCGAGCAACGCGGTCTCGGCCCCACCGGGCTCGCCCAACGCCCGCAACGCCCTGCCTTTCACGAGGAGCGCGGCGGGGGTGTACGGACGAACCTCGAGCCGGCGGACCCACTCGATCGTCCGGTCGGCGACCCGGACGGCCTCGCCGTGGTCGCCCCTCTCCGACGCCAGCCGGCCCTCGAGGAGCGCGGCGTTGGCCGCGGCGGCGAAATGCAAGAGCCCGGGGAGCCGCTCGATCGTGCTCCGTTCGATCGCGGCCTCGGCCGCGTCGAGCTCCCCCGCGACCAGCAGGATCTCGGCCTTCGCTCCCATCACGATCGGCACGGCGAGCTGGCTCTGGTCTTCCGCGATCGCGAGTCCCTCATCCGCCAGCGCCATGCCGCGCTCGATCTGGCCGAGGTTCGCGTAGAGGGCACCCAGCTCGGCCCGGGTGACCGCCTGCGGGATCACGAAGCCGGCGATCTCGGAGAGCTTGATGCCTTCACGCATCTTCTCCATGGCGCGGCCGAGGTTCCCCTGCGGGACGTCGATGTGGTACGCGTTCAGCAGGCTGTACGACTGGCCCCAGAGGTTCCCGATCTCGCCGGCGATCGCGTACGCCTCGTCGCACAGGGCGAGGGCTCCCTCGTTGTCGCCTTCGAGTCCCAGCAAGGCACTCGTGCTCGAGAGGTTCTCGCACAACATCGGGAGGTTCCCCATCTCGCGCCACAAGGGCCTCGACTCCTCGAGACACGCGCGAGAGGCTCGGAGATCGCCGACGGCCGCGTAGGGCCGCCACAGGTCGTTCAGCGTGAAGGCGAGCTGCTCCCGAGCGTTCAGTTCGCGGGCGATCGCGAGGGAGCGCTCCCCGGCGTCGACGGCCTCGACCGGGTCGCCGCCGCTGAAGACGTCCAGGGTCATCAGGTTCCACAGCGCCTTGGATTCGGCCGGGCGATCCTGGAGCTCGCGGGCGAGCACGATCGTCCGTTCGCAGAGCTCCCGGCCCTTGACGACGTCGAACACCGGCGTGGGCGTCGCGTACAGGGTCGTGAGCGCCATGGCGGCGGCGAGCGCGGCCGCCGGCGCGCCGCTCGCCTCGGCGAGCGACCCCATCTCCTCGTAGTTGGCGACGGCCTCGTCGAACCGTCCCCAGAGCTCGAGCGTCCTGCCTCGGTTCGGGTACAGGTGTCCGAGCGCCTCGTCGACCCGACCGAGCCGCCGAGCGGCCTCGATCGCGAACGTCGAATGGGTCACGGCCTCGGCGTGGGCGTACAAGCGCCCGGCCGCGTCGGCCGCCAGCGTCGCGTAGCGGAACGTGCGCTCGTCGTCGCCCGCCTCCAGGAAGTGCTGGGCCAGCAGGGGAGCGAACTCCTCGATCCGGTTCGCGTACAGCTCCTCGAAGACCTCGCCGACCCGCCGATGGAGCTCGCGCCGTCGCCGCAACAGGATCGTGCCGTACGTCGCGTCCTGGGTGAGGCTGTGGCGGAACGCGTAGACGCGTTCGGGGGTCCGGGCGGTCTCGCCGATCAGCCCGAGGCGTTCGAGCGTACGGAGCGAGGTCGCGAGGTCCTCGTCGCCGGAGACCACCCGGAGGACCGGCTCGGAGAACGAGGCGCCGATCACCGAGGCGAGCTGCAGCGTGTGCTTGGCCCGCTCGTCGAGCGCGTCGAGCCGCGCGGTGAACAGCGCCTGGAGCGTGGTCGGGATCGCGATGTCGTCGTGGTGCTCGAGGAGCGCGCTGACCACCTCCTCCACGAACAGCGGGTTGCCGTCGGTGCGCTGGAGGATCTGCGTCCGGACGGAGGGGTCCTCGTCCGGGATGAGGGCGTCGATCAGGCGTCCGCTGTCGTCATCGGAGAGCGGGGCGAGTGCGAGCTCGGTCGATCGGTGCGGATACTCGGTCTCGAGCCACTGCTTGAGTCGCCACGACGGCGCCTGCCGGTCGGGACGGTAGGCGAACAGGAACAGGCACGGCAGGTCATCGACGAGCTTGACGGTCTCGATCAGGACGTCCATGGAGGCCTCGTCGCACCAATGCAGGTCCTCGAAGACCAACAGGCGCGGCTCGTGGGCGCCGAACGCGCGGGTCGACGCTGGGACCAGGTCCATGATCGCGGCGCGGAACGTCTCGCCCTCGAGCGACTCCTCGTCCGGCTCCGTGACGCCGAACAGCGACCGCCAGACGCGCATATGCGGTTCGAGCCAGTCCTCCCCTCCTTCGATGATCGCGGCGAGCTTGCTGCGGACCACCTCCGGGGCGTCGGTGTCCTCGATCCCCGCGATCTGGGCGACCATCCGCCGGTACTGCGAGTACGGTCGGGTCACGTCGTACGAGACGCATCGCCAGCTCTCCCAGATCCGGTGGATCTCGCCGCCCTCAGGTCGTGGGTCCTGGGGTTGGCCGCGGATCCACTCGGCGCGCGTCTCCTCGACCAGCCGAGACTTCCCGAGGCCGGCCTCACCGACGAGCGAGACGATGCGCCCCCCGCCCGACCGCGCATCCCGGATGGCGCTGCGGAGCTGTTCCATCTCGGGATCGCGACCGACCAGCGGCGAGCCGCGCATCCCGCGGGTCGTTCCGGGCTCGGCCCTGCGGCCCAGGACGCGGTACGCCTCGACGGGCTCGGCCTTGCCCTTGACGTCGATCCGGCCGCGCGCCTCGATGTCGAAGAGCGGTGCGACGAGCCGGTGCGTCTCGGCGGTGATCTGCACGGTCCCCGGGTCGGCCGTCTGCTCCATGCGCGCGGCGACGTTCACCGCATCCCCCATCGCGGTGTACTCGAGGCGGAGGTCAGAGCCGACCTGCCCGACCATCACGGGGCCGGTATGGATGCCGACGCGAACGTCGAGATCCAACCCGTGCTCGCCCCTCACCCGCTCCTTGTAGACGGCGATGCCCGACACGATGTCGAGGGCGGCCCAGACCGCGCGCTGCGGGTCGTCCTCGTGGGCGATCGGCGCGCCGAAGAACGCGAAGATCGCGTCGCCCATCAGTCGAGCGAGCGTCCCCTCGTAGCGGAAGACGGGCGCGATCAGTCGCTCGAACGCGCCGTTCATGATCTCCGCCCAGTCCTCGGGGTCCAGGTTCTCGGCCATCGCGGTCGAGCCCTTGACGTCGCAGAAGAGCATCGTCACGACGCGTCGCTCTCCCTCCATGGCTCGGCCGGCGCGCGCGGCCTCGAGCTTGGCGAGCAGCTCCTTCGGTAGGAACGGGTCGAGCGCAGCGTCCCCGTCGGCGGTCGGACCCAGGTGCGTCCCGCACGTGTTGCAGAACCGGGCGCCGTCGGGGTTGTCGGTCCCGCAGTTGGGGCACTTCACGGCCCGAACGATAGCGGTGCCCGGCCGGCAGGGTCGCCGGGCGTAAGCTCGCACCGTGACCGGGGTCGTCCACGTCTGGAGCCTTCGATACCCCTTCGCGGCGTCGACGGGGATCGAGTTCGCGCGCGGCCGGTTGGATCCGACGCCGACGTTGCTGGCGCACGCCGCGCCCGAGGCGCTGACGGTCGAGGTCTACGTGAACGGATCCGAGCTCGTGGCGATCGGACAGGACCTCGTCCGGAAGGGAGCGTCCACGCCGATCACGAAGCTCACGATGGACGGCGAGCGCGTCACCCGCGAGGAGATCTGGCCCACCGACGACGACATCGGGCTCCCCGTGATCCTGCCCGGAGGCGAGGTCGGGATCCTCACCGAGTGGTCGAACGCCGCCGACCACACGTCGTGGGAATGGGCGATCCGGCTGTCGAACCACATCTGACCGCTCGTCACGAAAGGGCGTCGAACTCGGCGTCGGTGAGCTCGATCTCCATCGCCGCCAGGTCCTCCTTCAGGTGCTCGACCGAGAGCGTGCCCGGGATCGGCAGCGTCGCCGGCGAGCGCCGAAGGAGCCACGCCAAGCGGATCTGGGCGAGGGTGGCGCCGCGTCGCTCAGCGA
>JBKOUM010000111.1:0-9655 GCA_046723385.1 Actinomycetota bacterium | reverse complement strand
TCCCGATCCCGGAGGGATCGGGAGGTCCGCCGGAGGACGAGCGTGCGCGGCTCGAGCGTGCGCTCGCCGCGGTGCGCGCCGACGTGATCGTCCAGCGCGACGACGCGCAGGTCGCGATGGGACGCGGCGAGGCGGCGATCTTCGACGCCCACCTGCTCTTCCTCCAGGACGAGGCGCTGCTGAAGCCCACGGAAGCGGGTATCGACGTCGGTGGGAGCGCGGCCGTGTCGTGGTCCGCAGCCGTCGACGAGCTCGCAGCCGCCTGGGCCCGGCTTGAGGACCCCTACCTGCGGGATCGCGCCGACGACCTTCGGAGCGTCGGGCGTCAGGTCCTCGCGCGGATCCTGGGCGTCGAAGCACCGCGCGCACGCCTGGTGGAAGCGGGGATCCTCGTCGCGGCCGACCTGGCGCCCGCTGACACGGTTGGGCTCGACCCCGCCACCTGCTTCGGCGTGGCGGTCGCGCACGGGGGACCGACCTCCCACGCGGCGATCCTGGCGCGAGCCCTCGGGATCCCGGCCGTGGTCGGGCTCGGCGAGCCGATCCTCGCCGTGGGCGACGGCGTCCGTCTCGGGCTCGACGGAGCCGCCGGCGTCGTGTATGTCGACCCTCCCGACGCGACGATCCTCGCCCTGGAGTCGGAGGCCGAGGAGATCGCCCGACGCGAGGGCGCGGCGCGGGCCCGCGCGTCGGCTCGGGCATCGACGGTCGACGGCGTCCGGATCGAGGTGCTCGCGAACGTGGGGGGGCCGGCCGACCTCGCGACCGACGTGGCGGCGGCCGTCGACGCCGGCTGCGACGGGGTCGGTCTGCTGCGAACGGAGTTCCTATTCATCGGGCGCGCGACGATCCCCGACGAAGACGAGCAGGAGCGGACCTACCGGGCGGCGGCGGTTGCGCTCGACGGTCGCCCACTCACCGTCCGCACGCTGGACGTCGGAGCGGACAAGCCGATCCCGGGGATCGGGCAGCCACCCGAGGCGAACCCTTTCCTCGGCGTGCGCGGGATCCGACTCGGACTCGACCGGCCCGACCTGTTGCGGACGCAGCTCCGGGCGATCGCGCGGGTCGCTGCTGACCACGACGTCCGAGTCCTGTTCCCGATGGTCTCGACCCTCGACGAGCTGCGGGCGGCCCTGGCGGCCCTCCGCGACGCCGCCCCCGACCCGAGCGCGTTGCCGTCGGCCGGAGTCATGATCGAGGTGCCGGCCGCGGCGCTCCTGGCGCGCCACCTCGCCGCCCTGAGCTCGTTCCTGTCGATCGGGACGAACGACCTCACCCAGTACGTCCTCGCGGCCGACCGCGGGAACGATCGAGTGAACGCTATCGCCGACCCGTTGCACCCGGCCGTGCTCCGCCTGATCGCCGAGGCGGCGGAGGCGGCGAACGCATCCGGGATCCCGGCGGCCGTGTGCGGCGAGCTCGCGGGCGACCCCGCCGCGACTCCCCTCCTCTTGGGACTCGGGGTCCGCGAGCTGTCGATGAGCGCCGCGGCGATCCCCGCGGTCAAGGACGCCGTCCGCCGCACCGACCTCGTGTCGGCGTCGGCGCTCGCATCCGAAGCCATCGCCCGGGCGACCGCCGCCGAGGTGCACGCGCTCCTCGCGACCTAGGTCGGGACCGTTGGTACGCTCCGCCACGTGAGCGGCGCCGACGCACGAGCTGCACGGGTCCTCGAGGCGGTCACGTGGTTGCGCGTCGTCCTCACCCCCGTCGTGATGTTCCTCATCATCCGCGGCGGCGACCGCGACATCGCGGCCGCGGCCGCGCTGTTCGCGGTCGCCGCCGTCACGGACTTCGTCGACGGGCGTCTGGCGCGGCGGTGGAAGCGGACGACGCAGCTCGGGGCGTTCCTGGACACGACCGCGGACAAGGTCCTCGTGACGGGCGTGCTGATCGCGCTCGTGTCGGCGGGACGTGCCTCCCCGTGGGTCTCGTTCATCATCGTCGCGCGGGAGATCGTCGTGTTCGGGCTCAAGGGCGTCGCGAGCGCGGCGGAGGGCTCCGTCGTCCCACCGTCCTTCCTGGGGAAGGCGAAGGCGAACCTCCAGTTCCTCGCGATCTTCGTCGCGATCTGGCACCCCGACGTGGCGCTGTGGGGCCATCCGATCGACTCGTGGCTGATGTGGGCCGCTGCGATCTTGACGGTGTGGTCGGGGATCGATTACGTCGGTCGGTACGCGGGCGCGTTCTCACGCGTGCGCGGTCGATGACGGCGTTCGTCACGGGGGGCAGCGGCTTCGTCGGCGGCGCCGTGATCCGCGCCCTCGTCGGGACCGGGCGCTCGGTGCGCGCGCTCGCGCGGAGCGAGGCGGCGTCCGCCACCCTCACCGGCCTCAGGGCCGAACCCGTCGCGGGTGATCTGACCGATCGCTCGGCGCTCGCCGCTGCGATGAGTGGTTGCGACGTCGTCTTCCACGTGGCGGGCGTCAACCAGCTGTGTCCGCGCGACCCCGCCGAGCTCTACGCGACGAACGTCGACGGCGCGGCCACCGCCGTGCACGCCGCGGCCGACGCAGGCGTCGGCCGCGTCGTGCTCACGTCATCCTCGGCATCGATCGGTGAGCGCAGCGGCACCGTGGGGACGGAGGACACCCCCCATCGTGGCTCGTTCCTGTCGCACTACGAGCGGTCGAAGTTCCTCGGGGAGCGCGTGGCGCGGGCCGCGGGCGAGGAACGCGGCATCGACGTGGTGACCGTGAACCCGTCCTCCGTGCAGGGGCCGGGACGTACGACCGGATCGGCCCGGATCCTCCTCTCCGCCGCGCGAGCGAGGACCACCGCCCTGCTCGACACGTCGTTCTCGGTCGTCGACGTCGACGACTGCGCGGCGGGGCACCTGCTGGCGGCGCGCTCGGGCGTCGGCGGCGAGCGGTACCTGCTCTCCGGTGCCTCCGTCACCACGCGTGCCGCGGTCGACCTGCTCCGGCGAGCGAGCGGACACCCACGGCGGGTCGTCTGGATCCCCCGCGTGCTCGTCCGAGCGGGCGCACCGCTGACGGCCGTCGTCGCGCGGATGCGGGAGGACGCCGCCGTCTGCCCGGCGATGCTGCGAACCCTGCTGCACGGTCACCGGTACGACGGCTCGAGGGCGACCCGTGAGCTCGGCCTGGTCTACCGGACGCTCGAGGAGACGCTGGAACGGGTCCTTGCGTGGTACCGAGCTCAGGGCATGCTCCCGGGAGCCGCGGCGTAGTATCCGGAACATGACCGAGCGGCCCGATCGCAACCTCGCGATGGAGCTCGTGCGCGTCACGGAGGCGGCCGCCCTGGCGGCCGGCCGGTGGATCGGTCGCGGCGACAAGAACGCCGCGGACCAGGCGGCGGTCGACGCGATGCGATTGATGATCGACACGGTGTCGATGGCCGGCGTCGTCGTGATCGGCGAGGGCGAGAAGGACGAGGCCCCGATGCTGTTCAACGGGGAACAGGTCGGCGACGGCGACGGCCCGGCGACGGACGTCGCCGTCGACCCGATCGACGGCACCCGGCTCACGAGCGTCGGCCAGCCCAACGCCCTCGCCGTGATCGCGCTCGCCCCCAGGGGAGCGATGTTCTTCCCCGGCGCGGCCCTCTACATGGAGAAGCTCGCGACCGGCCCGGAGGCCGCGGACGTGATCGACATCGAGGCGCCCGTCGCGGAGAACATCCGTCAGGTCGCGAAGGCGAAGGGCAAGCGTCCGGAAGAAGTCACGGTGACGATCCTGGATCGGGACCGGCACTCGGACACGATCGCGCAGATCCGCGAGATCGGCGCCCGCATCTTCCTGATCAGCGACGGCGACGTCGCCGGCGCGATCGTCGCGGCCGCGCCCCGCACCGAGGTCGACCTGCTGGTCGGGATCGGCGGGACGCCGGAAGGGGTCGTCGCCGCCGCGGCCCTGAAGTGCTTGGGTGGGGCGATCCAGGGACGCCTCTTCCCTCGCAACGACGACGAACGACGAGCGCTCATCGACGATGGGTACGACCTGGATCGCGTCCTGCACACCGACGACCTGGTCGCCAGCGACGATTGCTTCTTCGCGGCGACGGGCATCACCGACGGCTACCTGCTGAGCGGCGTGAAGTACTGGCCCGACGGCGCCAGCACCCATTCGATGGTGATGCGGTCGCGCTCCGGCACCGTCCGGTACGTGGAGTCGGAGCACTCCTTCGAGAAGCTCGAGCGCTTCTCGACGATCCAGTACCGGCCGTAGTGGCGCTCAGGCCAGCGCGTAGACCCCCTTGCCCGTCTTCGCCACCACGCCTTCCGCGACGAGCGATCGGAGCGCTCCGAGCACGGCGCCCCGCACGTCGCGATGCTCGAAGGGATCGAGGGATCCTTCGCGGAGCGCGCGATCCTGGATCACCGTCCAGTGGAGGGGCTCGTCCGCGTCCCGGAGGATCGCGACGACGGCGTCTCGAGGCGAGCTCACCGGCACGCCGGGATCACCCGGCTCGCGAAGATCTCGACGATCTCGGGTTCGATCACCGCGAACGGCAACGCCCACGGCGAGAGGATCAGCTCCTCCACCCCGAGCGCGGCGAACGCCTCCACGCGCTCGATCACCTGCTCCGGCGAGCCGCTCAGCGTGTCCTCCCGCCACGAGTCCCACGTCTCGTCGCGCATCGCGTCGCCGGGGAAGGAGGCGCGGGCGCGCTGGAAGCGCGCCCGTGCCTCCTCCTCGGTCGCGCCGACGATCCCGTACAGACCCACCGTCCGGCGGAACGTCTCGGGGTCGCGCCCCTCCCGCTCGCAGGCTCGGGCGACGTCCTCGAGCGCCGCTGCGTACCGGTCCGGCGCGGCGCGCCACACCAGGTTCCAGCCGGCCGATTCGCTCACGGCGAGCCGGAGCAGCCGCGGACCGCCCTTGCCGCCGAGCCAGACCGGGAACGGGTCTTGCACCGGGTGCGGCAGCGGGGACGACGCATCGGCGAGCCTCCACGTGAGCTCCGTGAGGACACGTTCGAGCTCGTCGAAGCGCTCGCGCGCCGAGCCGAACGGAGAGCCGAAAGCGGTGAATTCGTCCTCGAGCCATCCGGCGCCGAGCCCAAGCTCGAACCGGCCCGCGCTCAGCCGGTCGATCGTCGCGGCAGCCTTCGCGACGAGGGCCGGCGGACGGAAGGCGGCGGCGAGGACGATCACGCCGAGCCGGACGCGCGTCGTCGCTGCGGCGATCCCGGCGAGGGCGGTCAGCGGTTCGAGCGCCGAGATCGGCGACGGATCGGCGCCGTAGCGACCGAACGAATAGAAGAAGTGGTCCGAGAGCCAGACCGAGTCGAAGCCGAGCTCCTCGGCGCGGCGCGCCCACGCCGCCGCGTCGCCGAGACGGATCTCGCCGCTCGGCAGCGAGAAGCCATACTGCGGGATCGCGAGACCGAAGCGCATCGCGCCGAGCATACGGACGAGCGCGAGCGGGAAGCCGTCAGCCGGCCGGCGGCGCCGGGGCGAGCGACCCCGTCAACACGATGTGGCCCCTCGCGTCACGCACGATCACGCGAACGAACCGCGACAGGTTCCGCGCGACGGCTCGCGGGACCATCGCGCCGCCGCCACGATCGAGCCCGTTGATCCGCGCGACCTCGAACGCGTTCCCGCGGCCGTCCGTGAGGAACACGAGGTACGGAGCCCGTTTCGCGGCCAGGCCGTTGACCCACACCACGACCTGATCGTCGGCGTTCGGAGACGCCATCGACAGCGCGGCGCCTCCCCCTTCGGAGCCTTCCGTCGCGGTGAGCGTGCCGATCTGCGCCTGGATGTCCGGGTCGAGCACGGCCGCGTCCTGGATCGCCCGCTGGATCGCCGCCTGGAACTTGGCCAGGGCGTCTTCCTGCTGCGCCCCCCGAGTGGCCGGGTCGATCGGTTGGCCTTCCCGACGTCCGATCACCGCGCCGGCGCCCAGGCCGCCGAGCGTCAATGCTGCGGCCAACAGAGCCGCGCCGACCCGCCGGCCAGGTCGCCACGCGGCCTTGCGCGACGAGGATGGGACGACCACCCGGTGGATGGCGCCGACCACTCGTTCCCCCAGCTCCGTCCCGGGGTAGGCGGGCGCCAGGGCGAACGCCATGGTGGCCGCCGCGCGCTCCAGGTCGCGCGCCTCCTTCCGGCACGCCGCGCACCACGCGAGGTGTCGCTCTATCGCGGTCGCATCGTGGTGGTCGACGACGCCGAGCGCGTGCTCGGGGAGACGATCGCGGACCGCGGGGCAGTTCACGTCTGCTCCTTCAGCTCGTTCGCCCGGCGGACCTTGATCAGGGCGGAGCGGAGCCTCGTCTTCACCGTGCCGAGGGGGATCCCATCGGCCTCGGCGATCTCGCGCGCGGTCATCCCGCGGAAGTACACGCGCGCGATCAGGCGCTTCTCGCCGACGGAGAGCGACGCGAGCGCGCGGATCGCTTCGTCCCGCTCCATCAGGACGAACTCCTCGTCCCCGGCCGGCTGGTCGGGGACCTCGTCCACGAGCACGAGGTGGGGCCGCGAGACGCCGGTCTCGCGCCGCAGCCGGTCCACGGCGAGGTTGTGGGCGATCGTCATGAGCCAGGTCGACAGTCGTCCGCGCTGCGGATCGAACCGAGCCGCCTTCCGCCAGGCCGTGAGGAAGACGTCCTGGGTGAGCTCTTCGGCGGCCTCTCGCGACCCGAGCAGCCGCATCCCCATCGTGTAGACGGGACGGCCGAAGCGTTCGTAGAGAGCGCGGATCGCAGCATCCTCACCGGCAAGGAGTCCTTCCATCAGCTGCTGCTCCTCTCGAGGGAGCAGCGGCCCTTCATGTCCAACGCGTCCCTGCACGAGGGACTCCTTCCCGTTCTTACGTGTCCGCCGTGACGGAGAGCTTGCGTCCGTCACGATGGTCGCACGCCGTTCGCCCAACCGCCATCGTCGATCTCCCTGCCTTCGTCGCCGGAAGGGCAGAGGCGTAGGCTCGCAACAGGAACGCAACAGGCGAACCGGAGCGGACCCCGCGCCGAACGGCCTGTTGTCGAAAGGGGAAACACGGTGAGGGGACGCGCCGCGGCCCGGATCGCCGGGCTCGCGATCGGGGCTTCGTTGGTCTCGGTCGCGGTGTCGGCACACGTCGCGGCCCACGCCCAGACCGTCGCCCAGGGCTCCGCGCCGTTGATCGTCTCGCTGACGCTCGACGGTGTCGTGGATCCTTTCACCGCCGACTACCTCACGTCGAACGTCGCTCGCGCGGAGGGAGACGGCGCGGAGGCCGTGCTGGTGACGATGGACACCCCCGGCGGGCTCGGGTCGTCGATGGACGAGATCACGGAGTCATTCCTGGCGTCGACGATCCCGGTGATCGTCTACGTGGCTCCGAGCGGCGCGAGGGCCGCGTCCGCCGGCGCCTTCATCCTCCTGTCCGCGCCCGTCGCCGCGATGGCCCCCGGGACCAACGTCGGGGCTTCCACCCCGATCGGCCTGTCCGGCGGCGACCTGTCGGGGACCCTCGGCGAGAAGGTCACGAACGACGCGACCGCCAAGATCCGTGCGCTCGCCGAGACGTACGACCGCAACGCGGAGGTCGCGGCGACGTTCGTCACGGAGGCCGCCAGCATCACCGCGGAGCAGGCGCTCTCGGACGGCGTGATCGACGTGATCGCGCCGACCGTCGGGGACCTGCTCACCCAGCTGGACGGAAGGTCGGTCCAGCTCAGCAGCGGACGGAGCGTCACGCTGGACACCACGGGCGCGCAGCTCGACGTGCGGGACATGGGTGGCTTCGTCGGCTTCCTGAATGCGTTGCTCGACCCCAACCTTGCGTTCATCTTCTTCTGGCTGGGGCTCGGGCTGATCGTCCTGGAGATCATCGTCCCCGGCCACATCTTCTCCGGGACGATCGGGACGATCCTGCTGATCGGATCGCTCGTGTCGTTCGGGTTCCTCCCCGTCCGGCTCATCGGCCTCGTCTTCCTGATCGCCTCCGTCGTCTGCTTCGTGATCGAGCTGAAGGCGCCCGGGCTCGGGATCTGGGGAGTGCTCGGCCTCGTCTTCCTCTTGCTGGGTGGCTGGTTCCTGTACGACCGCGCCGGCGGAGTCGAGGTCTCGCCGTGGACACTGGCCGGCGTCGCGATCTTCGCGGGCACCTTCTTCGGGATCATCGTCGCGGCTGCTTTGAAGATCCGTCACGAGCCGTCGGCCTGGAACCGGACCGTGATCGGCCGGGAGGGCGTCGCGCTCCCGGCCGGCGTTGGCCCACAAGGTGGCATCGTGCGGGTCGACGCCGAAGAATGGCGAGCCGTCTCGCCGTCGGGGCCGATCCCGGGCGGCGCCAAGATCCGAGTCCTCTCGCTCGACGGGCTGGTGCTCACCGTCGAGCCGGTCACCGGTGAGCACGCCTCGACCGACGTTCCCGCGCCGGTCACGGAAGGAGGGAACACCTGATGGGTGCGGTGGCGCTCGTCCTGCTCGTCCTCGTGCTGCTCTTCGTGATCCTGTTCCTGTTCAACGCGATCAAGATCGTCCCGGAATACCAACGGTTGGTCGTGTTCCGGCTGGGCAAGCTCCGGTCCACCCGCGGCCCCGGTCTCGTGATCCTCATCCCGTTCATCGAACGCGGGATCAAGGTCGACCTCCGCGAGTTCTACCTGGAGATCCCCCGGCAGGACTCGATCACCAAGGACAACGCGTCGATCTCGATCGACTTCATCCTCTATTACAAGGTGATCGACCCGGCGTCGTCGGTCGTCCAGGTCTCCAACTTCGCAGGCGCGGCGACCAACATCGCGGCGACCACCCTGCGCGCCGTCGTCGGGGACATCCTCCTGGACGACGTCCTGGCCAAGCGCGACGAGATCAACAGCCTGCTGCGCGTGAAGCTGGACGAGGTGACCGAGCGATGGGGCGTGAAGGTCACGAACGTCGAGATCCGCGAGATCACCCCTCCCCCGTCCGTCCTGGAAGCGATGACGCGTCAGATGTCCGCGGAGCGAACGCGACGCGCCGTCGTCCTCGAGGCCGACGGGCAGAAGCAGGCGGCGATCACCGTCGCGGAGGGGAACAAGCAGTCGGCCATCCTGAACGCCGAGGGCTCGAAGCAGTCGGCGATCCTCACCGCGGAGGGCGATCGGCAGGCCGCCATCCTGCGAGCGGAGGGCTTCTCGCAGGCCCTCGACAAGATCTTCCAGATCGCCAGCACGGTCGACGAGAAGACCATGCGTCTCCAGTACCTGGACGCGCTCAAGCAGCTCGGCGGGTCCCCCTCGTCGAAGGTCGTCGTGCCGATGGAGCTCTCGGGCCTCGTGTCGACGTTCACGGCCATCGCCGAGGCGGCCTCGACGAACGGTTCGGGCTCCGACCGGTAGGAGCTCGGAGGGGCGTCGGGAACCCCGGCGCCCTCCCGAGCGTAGAAGGTCGGATCGTGACGCAGCCCACCGACAGGGCCCTCGCGGAGGAGGCGTCGCTCGTCGAACGCTCGCGCGACGGCGACGACCGGGCCTTCGGCGAACTGGTGACGCGGTACCAGGCGCTCGCCGCCCGCGTTGCCCGGCTCGTCGCGCCTGACGCTGACGTCGAGGACGCGGTCCAGGAGGCCTTCGTGAAGGCGTGGTACGCGATGCCGCGGTTCCGTCCCGGCTCGGCGTTCCGTCCGTGGATCTGCCGCATCGTGGCGAACGAGGCGCGCAACCGCGGGCGGTCGGCGCGGCGCCGCGACGCCTTGGTCCTCCGCGAGGC
>JBKOUM010000089.1:0-5538 GCA_046723385.1 Actinomycetota bacterium | reverse complement strand
CGCCGGAGGCGCCAACGCGGCGACCCGACCGATCTCCGGGATCGTGACCGCGAACTCCGAGAGGATCTCCAGCAGGAACGCCTCGAACTCGTCGTCGGCGCGGTCGAGCTCGTCGACCAGCAGCACGGCGTCGCTCCCCGCACGGATCGCCGCCAGCAGCGGCCGCTCGACCAGGAACTCCGGACCGAACAGGTCTTCGACGCGCTGCTCCACGTTGGTGGGATCCATCGCGCGGACGGCGATCAGCTGCCGGGCGTAGTTCCATTCGTAGAGCGCCTGGGACGCGTCGATCCCCTCGTAGCACTGGAGCCGGATCAGACGGCGGTCGAGGAGCTCGGCGAGGACCTTCGCGACCTCGGTCTTCCCCACGCCGGCCTCCCCCTCCAGGAGCAGAGGCCTGTCGAGCGACAGCGAGAGGTAGATCGCGGTCGCGAGCCCGCGGTCGGCGAGGTACGCGTGTTCCGTCAGGGCGTTCCGCAGCTCCTCGACGTCGGCGAACGCGAGCCCCGGCATCTCCGAAGCGTACGTCAGCCGGTCGGCTCGGGGGTCCGCTGTGGGGGGACGAGCGGCGGCACCCGGATCCCCCGCTCGGCGATCCTCGCGGTGATCCGCTCACGGAGCTGTCGCTCGATCTCCCACCGGCGCGATGGCTCGGTCTCGGCGGCGACGCGGATCACCTGCGCCGCGTCGGTCACCTGCGTGACCCCGAGGACCTCCGGGTTCGTGCGGAGGGCGCTCTCGAACGGCTCCTCCGCCGAGAGCTCCTCGAGCAGCTCCTCGAGCACGACACGAACGCGGGCAGTGTCTTCGTCGAGGGCGACCCGCACGTCGATGATCGCGCGCCCCCACCCTCGCGTCTTGTTCCGCGCGACCTTGACGGACCCGTTGGGAACGATCGAGAGCGTGCCGTCGAACTGGCGGACGCTCGTGATCCGCATGCTCAGCCCTTCGACCGTTCCGGACACGAGGCCGCCGTCCGTCTCCAGGTCCACGACGTCCCCGACGTCGTACTGGCTCTCGAGCACGATGAACAGGCCGGAGATCGTGTCCCGGACGAGCGACTGTGCCCCGAAGCCCAGCGCGATGCCGGCGATGCCGGCGCTCGCGATCAGCGGACCCAGGTCGACGTCGAGCCGCCGGAGGATCGTCATGATCACCGTGAGCCAGGCGATCACGACGATCACGCCGCCGACCAGCCCGATCACCGTGGTCAGACGTCGCCGGCGCCGTCCTTCGGCGTCGTCGCTCGCCTCCTTCGCCCGTCGGCGGTAGCGTCGGACGTAGCGCCGCACGATGAAGCTGACGGTGACCGCGATCGCCACGGACAGCGCGACGGAAACGCCGAACGCGATCCACCAGTCGGCGGTGTAGCGCTCCTGCGCGAGCAGGGCTATGCCATCGCCTCCTCGAGCGCGCGACGCACGAGGACCTTCGCGAGCTCACGGCGGTACTCGGCGGACCCGAACGCGTCGTCCGGGGGCGCGGTCCCCTCGTCCGCACGCGCGGAGGCCGCGGCGGGATCGGCGCCGGAGCGCAACGCTTCCTCGACGCCGGTGGCCCGCAGCGGTGTCAACCCCATGTTCGTCAGCCCCACGTGCACCCCGCCGTTCGACCGTACGGCCGAGACGCCCACGATCGCCCAGTCCTGCGCCCGACGCTGGAACTTCATGAAGCTCCAGCCGGCGGTCGCCTTCGGGACCCGGATCTCCGTGAGGACCTCGTCGGCCGCGAGCGCCGTTTCGAACAGCGAGGTGAAGAAGTCGCCGGCCGCGATCGTACGGGTCCCACCCGATCCCTGCGCGACGAACTCGGCGTCGAGCGCCAGCAGGACGGTCGGCATGTCGCCGGCCGGGTCACCGTGCGCGACCGATCCGCCGATCGTGCCCATGTGGCGCACCTGCGGATCGCCGATCGCACCCGCTGCGTGCGGGACGATCGGGCAGAGCTGTTGGAGCGACTCGTCGTTCGCGACGTCGTGATGCCGCGTGAGCGCTCCGATCGCGATCCGGTCGCCGTCCTCGCGGACGTACGAGAGGCCGGAGAGCCGGCCGATGTCCACGAGCGTGGACGGCCGCGCCACCCGCAGCTTCATCGCCGGGAGCAGCGAGTGACCGCCGGCGAGGAGCTTCGCGTCCTCGCGCGAGCCGAGCAGAGAGATCGCTTCGTCGACGGATCCCGCCCGCACGTAGTCGAACGCCGCGGGGATCATCGGGGGCCTCCCTTCGCGCGCTGGATCGTCCGCCAGACGTTCTCCGGCGTGGCCGGGCGTGGGATCTCCGTCACGCCCAGGTGGGAGAGCGCATCGACCACCCCGTTGAGGACGGCCGGCGGCGACGCGATCGTGCCCGTCTCACCCACGCCCTTGATCCCCATGTCGTTCGTCGTCGAAGGGGTGACGTGGTTCCCCGTGGTGATCGACGGAACCTCCGTCGCCGACGGGACCGCGTAGTTCGTCATCGACGAGCTGAGCAGCTGGCCGTTCTCGTCGTAGACCGCCTCCTCGTACAGCGCCTCGCCGATCCCCTGGACGACCCCACCGACCACCTGACCTTCGACGATCATCGGGTTCACGACGGGTCCCACGTCGTCGACCGCCACGTACTTCGTGACCTCGACCTCACCCGTCTCGGTGTCCACCTCGACCGCGCAGATGTGCGCACCGAACGGGAACACGAGGTTCTGGGGATCGAAGAACGCGGACTCCTCGAGTCCAGGGTCGGTTCCCTCGGGGAGATCGTGCCCTCGCCAGGCCGAGAAGGCGATCTGCGGGATCGTCCTGGTCACCGAGGGCGCGCCGCGCACGGAGAACGTGCCGCCCTCGTACTTCAGGTCGGCGTCGGACACCTCGAGCTCGTGGGCCGCGATCCTCCGCGCCTTCTCGACGATCTTCGTCGTAGCCCGATGCAGCGCGGGCATGCCCACCGCGGCGCTCCTGCTGCCGTACGTATCCCAGCCGCTCGGCGCGACGTCGGTGTCTCCGAACAACACCTCGACGTCTTCGATCGGAACGCCCAGATCGTCACCCACGACCTGGGCGAACGTCGTCTCGTTCCCCTGGCCGTGCGGCGTGTTCCCGATCACCGCGACGACCTTCCCGGTGGGATGGCACCGGACCGTGGCCGCCTCCCAACCCCCGCCTGCGTACTTGAGGATGCCGCCGATCACGCGCGACGGGCCCCACCCGCAGTTCTCCAGATAGGTCGAGAAGCCGATCCCGAGTTGCTTCGTGTCCCCGTTGTCCCGACGAGCTTGCTGCTCCTTCCGGAGCTGCTCGTAGTCGAAGAGCCCGAGCGCCTTGTCGAGGGTGGCCGGGTAGTCGCCCGAATCGATCATCAGTCCACCGATCGACTGCGTGGCCTCCGTGAACGGCGGCATGAAGTTCATCCGGCGGATCTCGACGACGTCCTTGCTTACCCGCCGTGCGAGCGCATCGATCGCGCGCTCGATCGCGTGCGTGGCCTCGGGACGGCCCGCGCCTCGATAGGCGTCGACGGGCGTGGTGTTCGTGAAGACCCCGATGATCTCGGTCTTGTACGCGACCCCCCCATAGCAGCCGCAGTATAGGAAGCCGCCGAGGACGGGCGTCCCCGGCGCGATGATCATCAGGTAGGCGCCCATGTTCGCGTGGACCCGCACGCGATACCCGAGGATCTTCCCGTCCTCCTGCGCGGCGATCTCCACGTCCTGGATCTGGTCGCGTCCGTGGTGGGTGGCGGTGTAGCCCTCGGACCTCGACTCCGTCCACTTGATCGGCATCCGGAGCCGCCGGGCCAGTTCGAGCGCCAGCGCCTCCTCCGGGTACACCTGGAGCTTCGAACCGAAGCCGCCGCCCACGCGGGGCGCGATGATCCGGAGCTTCGACTCCGGGACGCCGGTTGCGATCGCCATGGCCGTGCGAAGGATGTGGGGGATCTGGGTCGAGGACCACATCGTGAACTGCTCGGCGGCCGGGTTCGGCTGCACCAATATCGAACGCGGCTCCATCGCGTTCGCGATCAGCCGGTGCACCTTGTAGTGCTCCTTCACGACGACCGGCGCATCCGCGAACACCCCGTCGACGTCGCCTTGCACGTTCGCCCACGTGTACGACTCGTTCGTCCCGAACTCCTCGTGCACGTGGGGCGAGTCATCGGACAGCGCCTCGTGCATGTCCACCACCGCTGGAAGCGGCTCGTAGTCGACCCTCACCGCCTCGACCGCATCCTCTGCGATCGCCCGCGACCGGGCGACGACGACCGCGACGCCGTCGCCCTGGTATCGGGCCTTGTCGGTCACGAGGGGGTAGTGGAGCGGGTTGTGCAGACCCTCCGTCACCGGCCAGGCCATCAGGAGCGGCCCCGCCCATTCGAAGTCCGAACCGGCGAACGCCGCGACGACGCCGTCCATCTGGGTCGCCTCCGAGACATCCACGCTCTTGATGCGCGCGTGCGCATACGGACTCCGGACCACGGCCATCCACAGCATCCCCGGCACGGAGAGGTCGTCCGTGTACCTCGCGGATCCGATCAGGAACTCGGGATCCTCCTTCCGGAGAACCGCTTGACCGACGAGCTTCTCCTTCGTCGCCATGCAGCTCGCCCCCTACGCCTTCGTGCCGGACATCTGGCCGGCCGCGTCCAAGATCGACTCCACGATGTTCTGGTAGCCCGTGCACCGGCAGAGGTTCCCCTCGAGGGACTCGCGAACCTCTTCTTCGGTCGGTGTCGGGTTCTCCTTCAGGTAGCTGGCGGCGGCCATGATCATCCCCGGCGTGCAATAGCCGCACTGCAGCCCGTGGTGCCGGTGGAACGCGTCTTGGAGCGGATGAAGCGTCCCGTCCGGCTCCGCCATCGCCTCGATCGTCGTGACGTCGCGACCGTCGGCCTGCGCGGCCAACAACGTGCACGACTTCACGGACTCGCCGTCCAGGAGCACCGTGCAGCTGCCGCACGATGACGTGTCGCAGCCGACGTTCGTCCCGGTGAGTCCCAGGTGCTCGCGGAGGAAGTACACGAGGAGCGTTCGAGGCTCGACGTCGGCCTCGTTCCGCACCCCGTTCACGGTGACGGAGATCTGCGTCACGATGCAGCACTCCTTTCGATCCGGAGCGGTCTGCGGGATAACGCATGAGCCTAGTACCGGTGTGGAGAACGCGCGAGTTGTGCGCTCGTGCAGCGAAGAGGTCGCCCGGGCTACCAGGCCGCGCGAGCCGCGGCGAGCGCGGCCTGTCCCGTGCAGGTCGAGCCTTGGTCGTACCGAACGTCGCCACCGGCTCCCAGCGAGATCCAGTAGCAGGTTCCCGAGGGCCCCAGCACGGCTGCGCCCCAGCTCCGCGCCGTCCCCGCGATGCTCACGATCGTCGGGGCGGTGGACGGCCCATCGACGAAGAGCAGGGCCTCGTCGGGCGGACTGAGCTCCGTGACGCCCGCAGCCGACAGGTCGCCGGTGCGGCCGAGCGCGCTCTGCGCGAGCGCGAGGGCGCGCTCGGCGGCGTGGGGGGGCGGGGCCGGGGGGCGCGGCCCGGCCCCCCCCCCGCCCCCCCCCCCACCCCCCCCCCCC
>JBKOUM010000037.1:0-4202 GCA_046723385.1 Actinomycetota bacterium | reverse complement strand
TTCCGGTTCCTGCGTGACGGACGTGCGTTCCGGTTCCCCACGGTGACGCTCACGAGCGCGATCACGGCCGGTCTCCTGCTGTACGTGGCGTACGCGGCGATCGGTTGGAACACGAGCGGCCGGACCTATGGCGGTCAGGTGATCGGGCTGCGCGTCGTCGACCGTCGAGGTGGTCGTTTGCGCGCGGCGCCGGCGCTGCTCCGAGCGCTGCTGTGCGTGGCGTTCCCGCTCGGGCTCGGATGGTGTCTCTTCAGCCGCGAGAACCGGTCGGTCCAGGATCTCGTCCTCAGGACCTCGGTGGTGCACGACTGGGACGTGCGTGGCCTGCAGAGCGGAACGACGGATCCGCGAGGCTAGATCCCGGCGTCCCACGAGATCATGGCCGACGACGAAGGACAGGTCTTCGGGGCCCGCCAAGGCTGGTCGCTCGGACGTCGGCTCCGTGCTCAGGACAGCTACGGCTTGCTCCTGCTGCTCATCCTGGCATCGCTGGTCATCTCGACGCTGGAGCTCTCGTCGCATGGACGGCTCGGCGCGCTCCTCCGGGTGGTGATCCTGGGGGGCACCCTCGCGTTCGCGCTCCATACGTCAGGGTCGAAGCCTCGGGCGTACGTCGTGTGCGCGCTCCTGGTCGTGGTGGCGGTGGTACTCGCCCTGTCGTTCGACGCCGGCTCGCGCGCGGGGCGAGCCATCTCGGCCGCGAGCGGGCTGCTCCTGGTCATCGCCATGCTCCTCACGATCCTCCGGCGATTCGCCTCCCATCTGGTCGTCACCGGCAGTTCGATCCTGGCCGCGATCTGCGTCTACCTGCTGATCGGCCTCGGATACGCGTCGGTCTACGGGCTCATGGCCGCGATCGGGACATCGGGGCTGTTCGTGACCGCCGGCGACGGCACCACCACCGACCGGATCTACTTCAGCTACATCACCCTCACGACGGTGGGCTACGGGGACTTCACGATGGCCGGGGGCCCGGGCCGCATGATCGCGGCGACCGAGGGGTTGTTCGGTCAGATCTACCTGGTGACGGTCGTCGCGCTCCTCGTGAGCAACCTGGGCACCGCGCGTCATCGCCGTCCTCAGGCGCCCGCCGGGGACGCGTAGCGATCGGAGCCGCTCAGGCGACCCCTGCCCTGATCACATCGGCCACCATCGCGGCGAGCACGACGACCGCCACCAAGGACGCTGCCATCAATCCGAGCCGACGAGCGCTCCAGCGCTGGATCGACACCGAGTCGAACCGGGGCGCGAGTTCCTTGAACCGCTGCGCAAGCGGCCGGGGATCGGCCTTCAACCGCTGCTGCACCTGGGTTGGGACGGCGAGCCCCACCGCGGACGCGAACGCCTCGCCGATCTCATCGGGCGTGAACGCGAGCGCCGCTCGGCTGTAGACGCGGTCGGGGTCCGTCTGGAGGGCGAGCGTGAGCATCATGTTCGCCAGGTCGACGGCCTGGCGCCAGGGCGTCGGACGCACCTCGAGTCCGGACACGTCGACGAGCTGCAGGTGGCCGTCCTTCACGAGGAGGTTCGCCGGCTTGAGGTCGCGGTGCGCGAGACCCTGGTTCCAGAGACGCCGAACCAGCTCCATCCCCTCGTCGATCACGCCATCGTCGATCTCCGAGTCGCCGAGGTTCTTCGATCCCTCGAAGAACTCCGTCACGAGCATGTATTCACGGTTCGGTGTGAGCTCGACCACGCCGTACGTGTGCGCGACGCGGATCCCGACGTCGTCGAGCAACCGGAGCGCGTAGTCCTCGTACTCGACGAGGCGCCGCACCGACGAGAACGGCACCTCGTCCTCGAGCTGGCCGTACAGCATCGTGCGCCCGATCCGGTACCAGCGGTCGGCGCGCAGATGGCTCATCGAGTACACCTTCGCGAACACGCGCCCGTCGAGCTCGGCGACCCGCATACGGAGGGGCGACGAACCCCCCGAACCCTCCAGGCCGAACGGCTCCAGCTCGGTCACCGTGAGGCCGAGCTGGTCGGCCATCGCGCGGACGATCGCCGCGCCGCGCTCCCCCCCCAGGTCGAGATGCGCTGCCGTGCCGCCACGCCGGTACGAGACCGGGAAGACGTCGTCGGGGACGAAGTACGCGAACACCGCGATCGGCACGGTGAACCCGACCGCGAGCGCGTACGCCGCGTCGACCGGATAGTCGGCCGCGAGGAGGACGCGCGAGATCGCGACGAGGGCAGCCACGATGCCTCCGAGCCAGAGCGCCGTTCGTCGCCGCTTCCCCGCCGGCACGAGGACCAACGCCATGCCGCACACCGTCACCGCGAAGGTCGCGACCGGGCGCGACGGGAACCAGAAGGTGGCTCGGTCGCTGAGCGGAGCCACGCCCGGGTCGGGACGCGCCACCCCGAGCGCGCGGACGACGACCCAGTCGGTGATCACGAAGGTGGCGAGGAAGACGAGCGCCTGCCGCCAGCGCCGGAACCACGCGGCCACGACCAGCGTGCCGCACCGCAGGAGCACCACGACGACGAACCCGGCGAGGGCGTCGAACCACTTCGCCACCGACGCCACGTCCGACGCCGGATCGACCCGGAGGGATCGCACGGTCGACGCGCTGACGTCGTTCCACGCATCGGTGCGGACGCCGATCGACAGCACGACCCCGACGGCCAGCGTGACCGCGGCGACCCACACGGCTCCCACCCACCCACGCCCGCGTGGGAGCGGCGCCGGCTCCCCCGAGGGACGCCGGTGACGGGTCATGGTTCGGGGGCGGCCTCGACCGCCTCGTGGACGTGCGCCGACGCGGGCTGTCTGGATGGGATCCGGCTCGAGACGAACAGCGCCACCACCGTGATCAGCGCGAGAACCGCGAGCGCGGTGCGGAGCCCGTCGAGGCGAGCCTCCTCGTTCTCGGTGACGATGGCCGCCGAAAGATCGTCGCTCGCTCCCGACGTCGAGAGCGCGGCCTCGAGATCGGCGTCGGAGATGAACGGGATCCCCGCCGCCAGCTGCACGTTCGCCTGCTCGGCGACCCCCGGTGGCACCGCGGGGTTCTGCTCGATCCCGCTCAGGAACGACGCGGTCAACGCGGCGACCAGCATCGACCCGGCGAGCGCCGTTCCGAGGGAGGCCCCCAGGTTCGTCGCCGTGTTCTGGAGACCCCCGACCTCGGCGCTCTGCTCGTCCGGCACCGCGGAGACGGTCACCGCGCCGAGCTGCGATGCGAGCGCCCCGATGCCCAGCCCGAGGAAGAGGAGCGGGACGGTCACGATCTCAGCCCCAGCGTCCACGTCGATCGACGTGAGTAACCCCACGATCCCGACGAGCATCGCCAGGAGCCCGATGCGGACGACCCGTCGCGGCGACGCGTTCGGCACGAACCGCGGCACGCCGACGGCGGCGGCGAGCAGGGTCAGCGACAGCGGCATGATCCGCAGTCCCGTGTCGATCGCCGACAGACCGAGCGCCACCGACAGGTAGAGCGGGATCGTGAAGAACACCCCCGCCTGGATCAGGAACTGGAAGAAGAACATGAGCAGGCCGCCATCGAGCTGACGGATCCGGAACATCGACAGACGAACGAGCGGCTCCTCATCGCGACGCTCGCGCCGTCGTTCCCAGGAGGTGAACAGCCACAGGACGAGCAGCCCGGTCAGGATCAGCACGATCGTCGGCGACAGCCCCAGGATCTCGGTCCCTCCTGGCTTGGGCAGGACCCATCCCCACTCGCTGGACCGCAGCACGCCGTACACCGCGAGCCCCAGACCGGCCGCCGACAAGAAGGCGCCCAGCACGTCGAGGTGCGGGCGGACCTCGACCGGCGCGTCCTCGACCCGGCGCGCGAGGACCAGGATGCAGATGACGATCGCCACCTCGCCGGCGAAGACCCAGCGCCACGAGAAGTAGGTCGTCGCCAGGCCGCCGATCAGCGGCCCGACCGCGACGGCGATCGCTCCGGCAGCGGCCACGAGCCCGTACGCGCGGGGCCGTCCATCCACGGGGAAGTTCCCAGCGACGAGCGCCACGACCGCCGGCAGGATCAGCGCGGCGCCGATACCCTCCAGGAGGGACCATCCGAAGATCAGCATCGGGAGGCTCTTCGAGATCGCAGTCGTGAACGAGCCCAGTCCGTAGATCACGCACCCGATCGAGAACGCCCGTCGCCGGCCGATCATCGAGCCGATCTTCCCGCCGGGGATCATCAGCATCGCCATCACGAGGGTGTAGAGCGTGATGG
>JBKOUM010000193.1:0-3032 GCA_046723385.1 Actinomycetota bacterium | reverse complement strand
CAACCCCCGGCATTCACCGATTCGATCGGAGGCGTCATCGTAGCCGCCGGTGCGGCAACCGCCCTCCCGCGTTTGAGCCACGATTGAGAGGGGTACCTTCGGCCCTCGGTCGAATGGCAGGGTTGCGAAAGACGCGCTCCGCGTTCTAAGCTCTGGCCTCGCGTTTACCGTAGGGACAACGGCGGACGGCCAGTTGGGGCGTCGTCGAGGAGGAACCTCACGTTTGGCGGAGGGGTGGCACAACGCAACCTTCCCCCACATAGGTCGTTCTCTCCTACAGAGGGTGACGAGATCGTCCGGCAAACGCCGGCTGCCCCCAGAGCCCGAGCCTGGACGAGCGAGTAAACATGTGGTCGCGCTAGAACCGGCCGTCGTAGCGCGACATCGAGGGATAGAGGTTCGATCGATGAGTCTTGGCGAAGCGCCTTCCAGGGCACGACGCGACGTCGTGATCGTCCCTGACCTGGAGGAACAGGGCGCGATCGATCTCACCACCTTCATCGACGGTGCCGGCGGCGAGACCCTTGACAGCACCACAGACCTGGACGTCCGAGTGAGCGCGCTCCGACGCTATCGGCAGATCGGCGCCATGCTGATCGTGCTGGATCTCCTATGCCTCACCCTCGCGCTTCTCGCAGCTCATGCGCTGCGATTCCACATCATCCCGGACGGGGCTTACATCGTCGTCATCGCCGTGACGGGAATCCTGTGGGCCGGCGTCTTCCACGCGCTCGGCCTCTACGCACCTCAGCGTCTCACGGGGCTGGAAGAGTTCCCTCGAACGATGGCCGCCGTCGGTATCGGGGTCATCGGGCTGATCTTGGTCACGTTCTGGTCCGATGTCTATCTATCTCGATCGTGGATGGCCATGACGCTCGTGTTCGCTCTGATCCTCGAACTGACGGCGAGGATGGTCGTTCGCGCCTATGTGTCCCGCATGGAGACCGGGGACAGGTTGATGCTCCGTACCATCGTGATCGGAAGCAAGGAGCAGGTGGACGAGCCCCTACAGCTTCTTGGGCGACCCGGGTCGGGGTTCCTCCCTCTGGGATGGATAGACGCGACGAGCCCGGTCCTCGCATCAACCGACGTCTCCGCTACAGAACGCGTGAATCGACTGCGTCTCGTGTTCCGACACTACCGGCCCGAGTGCATCTATATGGCGTCGACAACGATCGGACGCAAGCAGACGTTCGCCGTCATGCAGGCGGCTCGTCAGGAAGGACTGGTGGTGCGGATCTATACGCACCTGTCGGGTGTCTTGGCATCTCGGCTGACTGCGCAGCCTCTCAGCAAGGAAGGCGTCGCCCTCACGGTCAAGCCCGCAGGACTTTCGACATCCCAGCGCGCCATCAAGCGAGGCATCGACATCGTCATCGCAACCGTCGGCGTGATCGTAGTCTCGCCCATCCTGCTGCTGGCGGCGACCGCGGTCAGGATCACGTCGGGCGGGCCGGTGCTCTTCCGTCAAGAACGCGTCACCGAGGGAGCGCGGACCTTCGTCATGTACAAGTTCCGCACGATGACGCAGGGAGCGGAACACGGCGCTGAGTCGAGAGACCTGGACATGTCCGCCCCCTTCTTCAAGCTCAAGGCGGATCCCCGACTCACCAGGGTCGGTAAGTTTCTGCGCCGATGGAGCATCGACGAGCTTCCCCAGCTGTTCAACGTCCTGATCGGGGACATGAGCCTGGTCGGTCCCCGTCCCCTCCCGGCGCAGCAGGTGTCCGCGAACATCGAGCTGCTGGGCCCCCGGCACGAGGTGCGATCCGGCATCACCGGTTGGTGGCAGATCCAGGGGCGGTCGGACCTCGATCACGAAGAGGCGATCCGGATGGATCACTTCTACATCGAGAACTGGTCGCCGGCTCTCGATGCCTACATCCTGTTGAGAACCATCGGTGCGCTGTTCACGCGCAGAGGCGCGTACTGAGTTGGCCACGCAGATCCGCTCGACCGGGCGTCCGTGAGGCGAGCGAGTGCTCGGGCAGCGCGTCGATCCTGTGACCAAGAAGCAAGCGACGGACGCGGTCGTCCATCGCGCCCTCGCGGGCGAACGTGGTGCCTATGTCTGCCTGACGAACGTCCATACCACCGTGGAATCACAAGACTTGGCCGAGCTCCGAGCTGCGGTTTGACGACGCGTTTCTCTCCGTGCTGGATGGGATGCCCTTGACGTCCTGCGGCGTCGCGGTCACATCGAGACGGAGAAGGTAACGGGCATCGAATTCATGCCGCTTTTGGCGTCCCACGGCCTCTAGGCGGATCTGCTCCACTTCTTCTACGGCGGGGCGCTCGCGTCGCGTCCGGGCAGAGGGGTGCCTGGAGCAGATGATCCCGGGAGTCGCGTAGAGCCATGCCAAGATGAGCTTCGAGGTGCCCGAGTACACGGCGGACGCCACCGGGATGATGCGATCCGGATGCTCGAGGCCATACGGGCTTCGGGCGTCCAGACACGCTTCTACCAAGCGTCATCCTCGGAGATGTACGGCTCGGCTCCGCCGCCGCAGAGCGAGTCGACGCCGTTCCACCCGCGCAGCCCCTACGGGGTTGCCAAGGTGTTCGGGTACTGGTCGACGGTGAACTATCGGGAGGCGTACGACCTGTTCGCCTGCAACGGGATCCTGTTCAACCACGAGTCGATCAGACGGGGAGAGACATTCGTCACCCGCAAGATCTCTCGGGCCGTCGCACGGATCAAGGCGGGCCTGCAGGACAAGCTGTACCTCGGCAACCTGGACGCCGAGCGAGACTGGGGCCACGCGCCCGAGTACGTCGAGGCGATGTGGATGATGCTCCAGCGGGACGAACCGGACGACTTCGTGATCGCGACCGGAGAGTCCCACACCGTCCGGGAGTTCGTGCAGCTGGCGTTCGAACGAGTCGGACTCGACTGGGAGCGCCACGTCGACATCGATCCCCGCTACTTCCGTCCGGCCGAGGTTGCCTCGCTGTGCGGCGATCCGTCCAAGGCCAGGGCGGATCTCGGGTGGGAGGCACGGACGAGCTTCGAGGAGCTCGTGGCGCTGATG
>JBKOUM010000041.1:0-7563 GCA_046723385.1 Actinomycetota bacterium | reverse complement strand
CCCCGGTGGTGGTCGATCGCCTTCCTGGACGCGATCCGCAGCACCCACCGGTCGAGCCGGTCGGGCTCGGTGCACCGCGGGTACGCGCGGAGCGCCGCCAGGAAGGTCTCCTGGAAGACGTCGTCCGCGTCGACCGGCCCGACCGCCGCGACCAGGTACCGGTACACGACGGCTCGGTTCGCTTCGAGGAACGCCTCGAACGCCGGGAGCCGCCGTCGGATCACACGTGCCACCACCTGCGGAACGGCCACTGGCCCACGGACGCCTCGGGCGACGATCGCGACCGAGGCCGGCGCGTGCGGCTCCGCAGGAACTCGGGTTCGGGCTCCGTCACCCGCCACATCCTCCATCGGTCCCCGTGGCTGACTGCGTGGCAGTCTCCTTCGCGATCGTCGCCCATCTCGCCCTCCTCGTTCGCTTCCCAGGGAACAACGATGGGGGACGGCGCTGCGTGAAACGCTACGACTCGCCGAGCAGTCGCGGGATCGCGCCCTCCCAGGCGTCGGTCAGCTCGCGCACCGGGATGTCGACGAGCCCCTCGATCAGTGCCCGTGGGCCCCCGGTCTCGCCGACCCGCACCGCCGGGACCCGATGTTCCCCGACGAGCTGCGTCAGCTCGTCTTCGTCCGCAGGGTCGACGCTGACGACGACCCGGGAGGCTGACTCGCTGAACAGCGCGACGTGGTCGGGCAGATCCGTCGTGAGCGACACCGCGAAGCCGTGGCCGCGCCCGATCGCAGCCTCGGCGAGGGCGACCGCGAGCCCGCCGTCGCCGCAATCGTGGGCGCTCGCGAGCACGGTTCGCGCCGCCGACGTCGCGAGGAGTCGGTGCAGTGCGCGCTCCTTGTCCAGATCGAGCGCGGGCGGCTTGCCCGCCACCACCCCCAAGACGGACTCGGCGAACTCGGAGCCGCCGAGCTCGGCGAAGGTCTCCCCGAACACGTAGATCGCGAGCCCCGGCCGCGGGAACGCGCTCGGGACGCGGAGCCGGTGATCGGCCAGCAGCCCGACCATCCCGATCACCGGGGTGGGCCAGATCGCGCTGCCGCCGCTCTCGTTGTAGAGGCTGACGTTGCCGCCCGTCACCGGTGTCTCGAACGCCAGGCACGCCTCCCGGATCCCCCGGATCGACTCCGTGAGCTGCCACATCACCTCGGGGCGCTCGGGGTTGCCGAGGTTCAGGCAGTTCGTGATCGCGAGCGGGGTCGCTCCCGTCACGGCCACGTTCCGGGCCGCCTCGGCGACCGCGTGCGCCGCGCCCAGGAACGGATCGAGGGCGCCGAACCGGCCCTTGCTGTCGGTCGCGACCGCCAGCCCCTTCAGCGAGCCTTCGACCCGGACGACGGCCGCGTCGGAGTCCGGCCCGGCGATGGTGTTCCCCTGCACGAGGCGGTCGTACTGCTCGTACGCCCACCGCTTGCTCGCCACGTTGGGGGCCGAGAGCACGGCGAGGAGCGTCTGGGTCAGGTCGCCGTCGAAGGCCGCGAACGTGGGATCCTCCGCCAGCTCGGCATCCGCGACCGGCGCCGCCCGGGGCCGGTCGTACTCGGGCGCGTCGTCCGTCAGCGACACCGCGGGCACGTCGGCGACGACCTCGCCACGATGCCGCACCGAGAGCGCGCCTCCTTCGGTCATCACGCCGATCACGGCCGCGCGCAGACCCCACCGATCACAGACCGCTCGGACGGCGTCGAGCCTGGACGGTTCGATGATCGCGAGCATCCGCTCCTGCGACTCGGAGATCAGGATCTCGAAGGCGTCCATCCCGATCTCACGAAGCGGAACGGCGTCAAGGTCGAGCGCGACCCCGAGCCCGGCGCGCGCGGCCGACTCGCTCACGGCGCACGTGATGCCGGCCCCGCCCAGGTCCTGAAGACCTTCGAGCAGACCCGACGAGATCAGCTCGAGCGACGCCTCGATCAGCAGCTTCTCGGCGAACGGGTCCCCGATCTGCACGCTGGGTCGCGACGCGTGCGAACCTTCCTCGAGGGTGGCGGATGCGAGGACGCTCACGCCCCCGATCCCGTCGCGTCCCGTCGCCGCGCCGTAGAGGACCATCACCGACCCCGCGCTCGGCGACCGCGCCTGCGCCGTGACCAGCTCGTCGGCGTCGGCGACCCCGACGCACATCACGTCGATCGTCGGGTTGGCCGTGTGCGGACCCGCGAACCTGATCTCGCCGCCGACGGTCGGGACGCCGATGCAGTTCCCGTAGCCGCCGATCCCGGCGACCACACCGCCAAGCAGCCACCGGTTGCGTTCGTCGGTGAGCGGTCCGAACACGAGCGGATCGAGCAGCGCGACCGGTCTCGCGCCCATCGAGACGATGTCGCGGACGATGCCGCCCACGCCGGTGGCCGCACCCTGATACGGCTCGATCGCGCTCGGGTGCGAGTGCGACTCGATCTTGAAGACGGCGGCGATCCCGTCGCCGACGTCGACGGCCCCCGCGTCCTGGCCCGGGCCCACGAGCACCGCGGGGCCCTCGGTCGGGAGCGTCCGGAGGTGACGCTTGGACGACTTGTAGGAGCAGTGCTCGGACCACATCACGCTGTACATCGCGAGCTCGGCTCGGTTCGGCTCTCGCCCCAGCGTTCGCACGATCCGCGCGTGCTCGTCGTCGGTCAACCCGAGCCGCCGGTGCAGCGGCTCGTCGACGGCCAGACTCACGAGCCCGCCCCGGCCATCGCGGTGTGCAGCAGCGAGGCGAACAGCGGCTGCCCCCCCTCGGGGCCGACGTCGGGGTCGACCGCGTGCTCGGGGTGCGGCATCAAACCGACGACGTTGCCGGTCGCGTTGCGGATCCCCGCGATGTTGTGGGTCGCGCCGTTCGGGTTGTGGACGTCGTCCACGATCCCCGTTGCCGACGCGTACCGGAACACGACCCGGCCCTCACCCTCGACGACGTCCAGCTGCTCGGGGGTCGCGACCCACTGCCCCTCCCCGTGCTTGATCGGGATCTGGATCGTCTCGCCGGGCGTCATCGCGCTCGTGAGGCACGTCTGCGAGGTCTCCACGCGCAGCCAGACGTTCCGACAGATGAAGCGGAGGGAGCGGTTCCGGATCAACGCCCCCGGCAGGAGGCCCGCTTCGCACAGGACCTGGAAGCCGTTGCAGATGCCCACGACGGGTCCCCCCGCGGCCGCGAACGCGACGACCTCGTCCATCACGGTCGCGAACCGCGCGATCGCGCCGCAGCGCAGGTAGTCGCCGTACGAGAAGCCCCCCGGCAGGATCACGGCGTCGACGTCGCGGAGGTCGCGGTCGGCGTGCCAGAGGGGGACGGCCTCGCCACCCATCTGTTCGACCGCGCGCAGCGCGTCGCGATCGTCGAGCGACCCCGGGAACGTCACGACCCCCACGCTCGGGGAGGAGCCGCTCACGGCGACGCGCCTTCCAGCACCTGCGCGTCCTCGATCACCGGGTTCGACAGCAGGCGCGTCGCCATCTCCTCGACCTGCGCCCGGGCCGCGGAAACGTCGGAGGCGTCGACCTCGAGCCGGATGTGCTTGCCCACGCGCACGTGGGTGACGTTGGACCACCCGAGCGCCGGGAGCGCGGATTCGACCGCTTTGCCTTGTGGGTCGGAGAGGCCGTCCTTGAGGGTGACGAGGACCTCGAAGGAGAAGGACGTCACGCCCCCTCCACCCCCGCGGCGCGGAGGTAACCGTCGAACGGCCGACCGGTGACGCGCTCGTAGGCCTCGACGTAGAGCGACGCCGTCTTCGCGACCACGTCGTCGGGGAGCGTCGGGGGCGGCGGCTCGTGATCCCACCCCGACGCGTCCAGCCAGTCGCGGACGAACTGCTTGTCGTAGGAGGGCTGTACCCTCCCGGGCTCATACGCGTCCAGCGGCCAGAACCGCGAGGAGTCGGGGGTTCCCACCTCGTCGATCAGCGTGATCTCGCCGTCGCTGAAGCCGAACTCGAACTTGGTGTCGGCGACGATCACCCCCGCGGCGATCGCGGTCTCGGCGATGCGCTCGTAGACCCCGATCGCGAGCTCCTTGAGGCGCTCGTACAGGCCGGCGCCGACCAGGTCGCGCGCCTCGTCCGGCGTGAGCGGGAGATCGTGTCCGGTCGCCGCCTTCGTCGTCGGGGTGAAGATCGCCTCGGGCAGACGGGCGGACTCGGTCAGCCCCGCCGCGAGCGGGATGCCGCACACCTGGCCCCCTTCCCGATACTGCGCCCATCCGCTGCCGCTGAGGTAGCCGCGGACGACGCACTCTATCGGGATCACGGTGGCTCGCCGGGCGAGCGTTGCTCGCCCGGCGAGCGACGCATCGTTCCGGAACGGCTCGGGCAGCTCGTCGCGCCGCCAGCCGACGACGTGGTTGGGGACCAGGTCGGCCGTGCGTTCGAACCAGAACAGCGACAGGCCGGTCAGCACTCGGCCCTTGCCGGGGATCGGGTCCGGGAGGACCACGTCGAACGCGCTGATCCGGTCGGTAGCGACCAGCAGGAGCTGCTCGCCACCGACCTCGTAGAGATCACGGACCTTCCCCTGTGCCGCGAGCTCAGCCACCGGCCACCTCCACGGGAAGCTTCTCGAGTCGGTCGAAGAGCGGTCCGAGGTTCACCAGGAACCGCGAGGGATCGAACACCACGTCCACGTCGACGCCTGCGGCCGCGGGGTCGGCTTCGATCGCCTCGCGGAAGGAACGGTCCTCGTCCCAGGCGGCGGCCGCGGCGCGCTGCACGATCCGGTACGCCTCGTCGCGGGGCCGGCCAGCGTCCACCAGTGCGAGCAGCACGCTCTGGCTGAACGCGATGCCGCCCAGCGAGTCGACGTGCTCTCGCATCCGCTGGGGGAAGACCACCAGACCCTCGATCACCCACGTCATATCCCGCAGCATGAACGCGAGCAGTCCGGTCGCATCCGGGAAGACGATCCGCTCGGCCGACGAATGCGAGATGTCGCGCTCGTGCCACAGGGGGACGTCCTCGAGCGCGGTGACGACGTGGGCGCGGATCACCCGGGCCAACCCGCTGACCCGCTCGCACACGACCGGGTTCCGCTTGTGGGGCATCGCGGACGACCCCTTCTGGCCCTCGCCGAACGGCTCCTGTACCTCCCGCACCTCGGTCCTCGCCAGATGGCGGATCTCGGTCGCCAGCGCGTCCAGGGACGACGCGCACACCGCGAGCGCGGCCACGAACTCCGCGTGGCGATCGCGCTGGATCACCTGGGTGGACGCCTCCGCCGGCCGCAGGCCCAGCCGCGCGCACACCCGCTCCTCCACGCGCGGATCGACGCTCGCGTACGACCCGACCACGCCGCTGATCGCGCCGACCGAGACCGCGTCGCGCGCGCGGCGCAACCGTTCGCGGTCGCGGTCCAGCTGGAAAGCGACGACGGCGAGCTTGTGCCCGAACGAGGTCGGCTCCGCGTGGACGCCGTGCGACCGGCCGATGCAGATCGTGTCGCGGTGCTCGAGCGCCCGGCGCTTCACCGCCGCGAGCAACCGCTCGAGGTCGGCCAGGATCACGTCGGATGCGGCGCGCAGCTGGAGGGCGAGCCCGGTGTCGAGCACGTCCGAGGACGTCATCCCGTGGTGGATCCATCGTCCCGCGTTGCCGATCGACGCGGCCACGACGTCGACGAAGGCGGCGACGTCGTGGCGGGTCACGCGCTCGCGCTCGTTCACGGCCTCGGCCGTGAACGACGCGCGAGCGCGGCACGCACGCGCGTCCTCGTCCGGGATCACCCCGAGCTCGACCCAGGCTTCGACGGCGAGCAGCTCGATCTCGAGCCAGTTGGCCATGCGCGCTTCGTCCGACCACACCGCGGCGATCTCCGGGACCTCGTAGCGGGTGATCACAGCTTGAGTCCCTCCGCCAGGTCGTCCTTGAACTTCCACAGGCGCGCTTGCATCTCTTCGTCCGCGACCCCGAGGATCTGCACGGCGAGGATCGCCGCGTTGACCGCGGCGTCGACGCCGACCGTCGCGATCGGGACCCCGGTCGGCATCTGCGCCGTGATCGCGAGCGCCTCGTTCCCCACCATCTGCGGCGCGGTCGCGATCGGAACCCCGATCACCGGGAGGACCGTCCGGGCCGCGACCGCTGCGGCCAAGTGACCCGAAAGGCCGGTGGAGCAGACCATCACCTTGAGGCCCCGCTCGAAGGCCGTCCGCGCGTATTCGTCGACCAGGTCGGGGTTCCGCGACGACGACATGATCCTGACCTCGTGCGGGGCGTCGAACTTCTCCAGGATCAATCCTGCTTGCCGGAGGATCGGGAGCTCGGCGGGCGAGGCCGCGAGCACGCCGACGAGCGGGATGGGGTCGATCGCGTCGGTCATGTCCGAACCCCCTCCACCGCGTGCGCGGCGATGTCCGTGCGGAACTGCATCCCCTCGAAGTGGACGTCGGCGACGCCACGGTACGCGCGCGCACGCGCCTCCGACATGGAGCCGCCCTGTCCGGTCACGGCCAGGACGCGACCGCCGGCGGTCACGAGCCGGCCGTCATCGTCGCGAGCCGTCCCGGCGTGGAAGACGGTCACGCCCTCCCGGGCCTCGGCATCCCTCACCCCGTCGATCGGCAGCCCGGTCCGGTACGCCTCGGGATACCCCCCGCTGGCGATCACGACGGTGACCGCCGCCCCCTCGTCGAAGCCCGCATGGCCGGCCTCGTACGCGAGCCGGCCCGTGGCGCACGCGTGCAGGAGTGCCCCGACGCGATACGGCATGCGCGGCAACAGGACCTCGGCCTCGGGGTCTCCGAACCGGCAGTTGAACTCGAGCACCTTCGGACCGTCCGCCGTCAGGATCACCCCGGCGTACAGCACGCCGCGGTACGGCCGGAGCTCGTCCACCACCTGCGCGACGACGTGGTCCAGGATCCAGGTCGCGGTCCCCTGGTCGACGAACGGCACCGGCGAGTAGCAGCCCATCCCACCGGTGTTGGGTCCGGTGTCGCCGTCCCCGACCCGCTTGTGATCCTGGACGGTGTCGAGGAGCACGCACGAACCCTTCCCGTCGGTTACGGCGAACAGGCTGACTTCGGGCCCCTCCAGGATCTCCTCGACGACGACGGTCCGCCCCGCGACGCCGAACGCGCCCCCCACCAGGCAGTCGTCGATCGCGCGGATCGCGGTGTCCCGGTCCCGCGCCACCACGACGCCCTTGCCCGCGGCGAGCCCGTCGGCCTTCACCACGGCGGAACCGCCGAGCTCGTCCACGAACGCGGTGGCCTTCCCCGCGTCGTCGAAGGCGCCCCACCGCGCGGTCGGCACGCCGCGGCGCGCCATGACGTCCTTCGCGAACGCCTTCGAGCCCTCGATGCGGGCGGCCGCGGCTGACGGACCGAAGACCGACCGCTTCCGCCGGCGGAGCTCGTCGGCGAGCCCGGCCACGAGCGGCACCTCAGGACCGACCACCGTGAGGTCGACGTCCTCGCGCTCCGCCAGCGCCACGACCGCCTCGACGTCGTCCGCCGGGACCTCCGCGAAGCACTCCGCCACCTCGGCGATCCCGGCGTTCCCGGGGGCCGCGAGCACGCGCGTCACCGAGGGTTGCTGCGCGAGGCGCCCGCCGAGCGCGTGCTCGCGGCCCCCACCC
>JBKOUM010000199.1:0-12815 GCA_046723385.1 Actinomycetota bacterium | reverse complement strand
ACCGAGATCCTCAGGACGCCGTTCATGCCGCAGTCATCGGCGCAGCGACACGGGTCGGCGCAGACCCCGTCGGAGTCATTTCCTCTCTGGCGCAGGCGTGCTAGGTCTTGCGTTCTCGGGGGATGCGTAGGCCGAAGGGCTTGCGCTCGGGGCCTTCGGCCTGGGCGTCAGTCCTCGGCGCGCGCTCGGTAGCCGACGCCGCGAACGGTTTCGATCAGGTGCTCGTGCTCGGGGCCGAGCTTGGCTCGAAGGCGGCGGACGTGCACGTCCACGGTTCGCGTCCCGCCGTAGAAGTCGTAGCCCCAGACCTCCCTGAGGAGGCCCGGGCGGGTGAACACGCGCCCGGGGTGCTGCCCGAGGAACCGCAGGAGCTCGAACTCCTTGAACGTGAGGTCCAGCGCCCGGCCGCCGGCGGTCACGCGGTAGGTCTCGGTATCGATCGCGAGCGGTCCGAGCCGGACGATGGAGCCGTCGCCGGCGCCGGCGCGGCGCCGGAGCATCGCCAGGCGCACCCGAAGCTCGGCTTCGGGGGCCCCCGGGAACACGAGCTCGTCCGCCACCTCGTGCCACGGGTACCGCTCCAGCTGGTCGCGATCGACGATGACGATCCCAGGGACCGTGGGGGCCCTCGTCGCGAGCTCGGCGAGCACGGACCAGGCCTGTCCGGGGTTCTCGACCGCGTCCACCAGCACCGCCGAGGGATCGATCCCGATCGCGTGATCGAGCGAGGAGATCGTCAGCGGTTCGTGCTTGAGGTCGACGCGGAGGTCCGCGAGCGCGGGAAGCGCTCGGTCCACGCCGCGGTCGGAGAGCAGGGCCCAGATCGCCATCGAGATGTCCTCACGATATCCGGTCAGCCCCGCTGCCGGTACCCTTGACCTGCGATGACGGTTCACGTGCGGCTGTTCGCCGCGCTCCGCGAGCTCGCCGGCGCCGCGCACGTGGAAGCGTCCGGGCGCACAGCCGGCGAGGTCGCCGACGCGCTGTCGGCGGTCCACGGGGAGCGGTTCGCCGCGATCGCGGCCGTCTCCTCGTTCGTGATCAACGGGGAACGCGCCGAGCGCGGGGCGCCGGTCGCCGAGGGCGACGAGGTGGCGATCCTGCCACCGGTGAGCGGCGGCGCAGCCTAGGTCCGCGCGAACATCCTCTGGAGTCCCCGCCGCGGGGCCGCCGTTCCTTGGACCCAATCCGGATGTTCGGCGGCTCGGAGTCGCCGGCAGAGCTCCTCCAACGTCGGCCGGCCCGCGCTGGCGGGTCCCGTCGCGACGACCGCTCCGCCGGTCAGCTCGAGCTTCGCCTCGAGCTCCGTGGCGATCGCGTCGGAGATCGTCGGCTCGTCGTGGAGCAGCTTCCTGAAGGCCGCCGGACCGATCTCGAGCGTCGAGACCCGCATCGCCGCCGTGACCGTGGCCGTGCGCGGGCCGCCGTCGATCACGGCCACCTCGCCGAGTACGCGCCCGGAGCGAGCGTCGCGCGCTCGATGCCGTCGACGGTCACCGTCGCGGTGCCCCGCTCGATCACGAAGAAACCCTTGCCTCGTTCGCCTTCCGTCACGATCACCTCGCCGGGGGCGAACTCGACCTTCTGGGTCGAGTCCAAGACGCGCAGCAACCGCTTCAGCGACAGGTGACTGAACAGAGGGACCGACGCGAGCGCGTCCAGGGTGCTCCGATCTGACCCAGCGGAGACCCAGCCAGCTCGCCACGATCACGAGGACGAAGACGAGCCCCGGCACGAGCCACGCGTTCACGGCCGAAGCGAGCACCGGAACCCCCTACCGAACGGCGTGCTGATCGGTTCGAAGTCCGGACGATACGCCCGGCGCAGCGGCGGACGCCAGGTTGATGACAACATCGTCACGCGCCGTGCGCGACACTTGCGGGATGCGCGTATGGCTCCTCCGACACGCAAAGTCGAGCTGGGATCGACCGGGCCTGGACGATCGTGAGCGACCGCTCGCGCGCCGTGGCGCGCGAGCGGCCGCCCTCGTTCGCGAGTACCTCGAGGCGGAGCAGATCCACCCGGATCTTGTGATGTGCTCCGCCGCGCTCCGCACGCGGGAGACGCTCGGGTTCATCCTGCCTGCGCTGGGCACCGAGCTCACGATCCGGATCGACCCGCGTCTCTACGGGGCGGATCCCGAAGAGCTGTTGCAGATCGTGCGAGAGGTCCGCGACGCCGGCTCGCTGTTCCTGATCGGTCACAACCCGGAGATGCAGGAGCTCGCGATCTCGCTCGCTTCGCGCGGCGATCGGCTCGAGCTCACGACCAAGTTCCCGACCGGCGCGCTCGCGGAGATCAGCCTGCCCGACGGCGCCTGGAGCGACGTGGCAGAAGGCTCCGGCCAGCTCACACGGTTCGTGACCCCGCGAGAGCTGGAGCCGGGGTAGTCACCAGAGGTTCGGCTTCCAGACCATCAGGAACACGACGATCACCGTCATGGCGGTGACGACGGCGCCGTAGGTGCCGGAGGTTCGAGCCGCCGCGGCGTACCTGGCGGTCGCGTTCCGATCCGAGGGGTCGGCCGCGATCGCGTCCGCGAGCGCTCGCTGCCGCCGGAACGCCGGCCCGTACACGGCGATCGCCGTGACGGTGAGGACGATGTAGATCGCGACGCCGACGACCAGCCAGCCGGTGTGGAAGAAGGACCATCCCTCCAGGCCGATCAGGAAGACGCCTGTGATCGCCTGCGCGATGTACGCGGGTGTCGGCAGGTGCCCGTCGAGCCACGAGATCGAGTTCAGCGTGAACGCCCGGGTCTTCGCGTCCGCCCTCTCGGCGAGCGAGACCCATAGGCCGTACGTGAGCGTCGGCCCGAGCGCGGCGATCGCCCCCATGACGTGCAGGAACAGGAAGACCTTGATCCAAAGGTCCTTGTCCACAGCGACACCCTAGCGAGCCATGGTTCGCCTTCCACCCGGGTCCCTGCGATACTGCCGGGACCGCATGCGCTTCCATCGGTTGTTGCTGGTCGTCAATCCGGTCGCCCGGACGGTGTCGAAGCCGACGCTGGCCGTGATCGAGAAGGCCCTGTCAGCGGACTTCGTGCTGGAGGTTGCCGAGACCAAGGGCCGCGGCCACGCGAACGAGTTGGCGGCGCAGGCCGTCGCCGACGGGATCGATCTGGTCGTGGTCTTCAGCGGCGACGGGACGATCAACGAGGTCGTGAACGCGCTCGCGGGCACGCAGACCGCGCTCGGCGTCCTGCCGGGAGGGGCGACGAACGTGCTCGTCCGCGCGCTGGGCCTCCCGACCGACCCCGTGGAATGCACGGGCGTGCTGATCGCGAAGGCGCTCGATGACGAAGCGATCACGCTCAACCTGGGACGTGCCGACGGGCGCTACTTCGCGGTGAACTGCGGCGCCGGCATCGATGCGTCTGCGATGCGGCGGCTCGAGAAGAAGTTCCCGTCGACGAAGGCGAAGTACGAACGTGTCGCCTTCCGAGCGGTCGCGTGGGAGCTGATGGTCGGCTACGCCGGCAAGAATCCGGACCTCGAGGTGTCGATCGACGATGCCGATCCGATGCCGTCGCTCTCGGTGATGGTCGGACGTACCGACCCGTACACCTTCTATAAGGATCGCGGGGTGCGGATGACGCCGGATGCGTCGCTCGAATCGGGCCTCGACGTGCTGTCGGTCCGCAAGCTCAACCGGCGCAACATCCCACGGATCGCGTGGCAGGTCCTCGGATCGGCCCGGCACGTCCGGGGGCGCGACATCGACTACGTCCACGACGCGTCGCGGGTCGTCGTCCGGTCCGCGGACCCGTTCCCGGTGCAGGTCGACGGCGACCCGGTCGGTGATCACCGGAGGCTGCAGATCGACCTGGCCCGCGAGGCGCTCTGGGTCGTGGCGTAGGTCGGCCGCGAGCTCGGTTCCGTATCCTGCACGCACAGCGACTTCCAAGGAAGGCTCTGCCATGACCGATGACCGTTCGCCGATCGCGCCTCACGGCGGTTCCCTCGTCGACCTGGTGGTCACGGGCGCCGACGCCGAGGCCCGCAGCGACGAAGCCAGGAACCTCCCGATGTTGACGATCGGCGAGCGTGAGCTCTCCGATCTGGAGATGCTCGCGACCGGCGCCCTCAGCCCCCTCACCGGCTTCCAGTCGGAGGACGACTACCACTCGATCCTGGAGACGATGCACCTCACCGACGGCCTCGCCTGGGCGATCCCGGTCGTGCTCGGTGTCGCCGACGACGAGATCCACCGGATCGGCGGGGCGGCGTCGATCGCGCTCCGCGCGAGCGACACCGCCCCGCCGATCGCGATCCTGCGCGTCGCCCAGCAGTTCAAGCGCGACAAGCACAAGGAGGCCCTCTCGGTCTACCGCACCGACGACCTCGAGCATCCCGGCGTGAAGGCGCTGTTCGACGCGGGCGACACGTGCGTGGCCGGCTCGCTCGAGGTGCTCGAGCTCCCCGCGCACGACGACTTCGTCAACTACCGCCTCACCCCGTCCGAGACGCGTGACGCCTTCCGCGAACGCGGATGGAAGACCGTCGTCGGCTTCCAGACCCGCAACCCGATCCACCGGGCGCACGAATACATCCAGAAGTGCGCGCTCGAGATCGTCGACGGACTCCTCGTCCATCCGCTGATGGGAGCCACGAAGGCCGACGACGTCCCGCCCGACGTTCGGATGCGGTGCTACGAAGCGCTCTTCGGCGGCTACTACCCGCTCGATCGTTCGATGATCAGCATCTTCCCGGCCGCGATGCGCTACGCGGGTCCGCGCGAAGCCATCTGGCACGCGATCGCACGCAAGAACTACGGGTGCACGCACTTCATCGTCGGCCGCGACCACGCCGGCGTCGGCAGCTACTACGGCACGTACGACGCCCAGAAGATCTTCGAGGAGTTCGAGCCGGATGAGCTCGGCATCACGCCCTTGCGGTTCGAGCACTCCTTCTTCTGCCTGAAGTGCGAGGGGATGGGCTCGCCCAAGACCTGTCCCCACGGCGACGACGAGCGCGTGATCCTGTCGGGCACCAGGGTTCGCGAGATGCTCCGCGCGGGCGAGCGTCCGCCGCTCGAGTTCTCGAGGCCCGAGGTCGCCGACATCTTGATCGCAGCGATGCGCGATCAGGGGTCGGTGTAGCATCGCGACCGTGGATGATCACCCCGCGAACCGGCGCATCGACCGGATCCGTGATCCCGCGTTCCTCGAGGCGCTCCACAACCTGCCGCTGGACGTCCTCCGCGAGCGGCGCGACGACTGCATGGCGGAGCGGGAGTACCTCTCGTTGCTCCGGCGGTTGCTGCAGGGGCGGGCCGAGATCCTCCGGGCCGAGCTCGTCGGCCGCGCCGCCGGCGAGGATCGGACCGACCTCGTCGAGCACCTCACCACGATCCTGAGCGACGACGAGCACGAGCATCCCCTCACCTCTCGGGGCGAGGCGGTCCGGGTCGGCGTGCCCGAGGAGGAGATGTTGATCGCTCGCCGCCGCGTCGAGCGGCTCGCATCGGATGCCGGGATCTCCGACCCGACGACCCTCGACGACCATGCCCTCGCCGACGCGATCGAGTTGCTCGCAACCGAGGAGCACGCGGTCTCGGACGCTCGCCTGCAGGTGATCGGGATCCTCGACACGCTCCAGGACGAGCTCAAGCGTCGCTACAAGGAAGATCCGACGCTCGCGTTGAACTGACGGATGGCCGCAGCACCGGCGCCGCTCGTTCGCGTCGTTCGATCCGGGCTCGAAGAGTCGGTCCATCTGGGCGACGTCGCCGTGTGCGACGCGTCCGGCCGTCTCGTCGCCTCCGTCGGAGACCCGGACCGGCGAGCCTTCATCCGGTCGAGCACGAAGCCGATCCAGGGCGCAGTGTCGATCGACGCGATCGGCACGGACGTCGGTCTCCCCGAACGCCTCGTGGCGATCGTCTGCGCATCGCACAACGGCGAGCCGGTGCACGTCCGCGCGGTCCGGGACCTCCTGCGGCGGGGAGGGCTCGGCGTCGGCGACCTCCGAACGCCGCCCGCCAGACCGATGGATCCGAAGAGCGCTCGGAAGGTGTCGCGCGCGACGCCGCTGTACCACGGCTGCTCGGGCAAGCACGCCGGGATGCTCTTCGCGTCGGCGAGGCAGGGGTGGGCGCTCGAGACGTACCGGAGCCGTTCCCACCCCGTGCAGCGTCGCGTCCTCGGCGCCGTTCGACTGTTGTCGGGCGTGGACGACGTGGCCCTCGGGGTGGACGGCTGCGGCGTCCCGGTCCAGGGAGTGACGCTGCGCGGCATCGCGACGATGTACGCGTGTCTCTCCGACCCCGATCGGGCCGGTTCCCTCGCGCCGTCGATCGCTCGGGTCACCGCGTCGATGCGCGCACACCCGTACCTCGTGGGCGGTCGGGACCGTGAGGACACCGAGCTCATGCAGGCGACCGACGACCTGGTGGTGAAGGAGGGCGCGGAGGCGCTCGACTGCGCCGTCTCGCTCGGGACCGGGCTCGGGATCGCCGTGAAGGTCGCCGACGGCGGCTACCGGGCCGCGGGACCCGCGCTGATCGCGGTCCTGGAGCAGCTCGGGCTCCTGACGCCGGGCGCCCGCCGCCGATTGGGCCCGCGCGCCAGCCCGCCGGTGCTTGGCGGCGGGCGCCCGGTCGGTCGGCTCGAGCCCGTCCTCCGGTTGCGCGCCGGCCGGTAGTCGCTGCTCAGCTTTCGCGGGAACCCTCGTAGCATCGTTCGGAGGGGTTTGGTCAGTTGGAGGTTCGCGTGCAGCGGAAGGTTTCTTCGTGAACGGTCGACCGCGCGTGGCGGTGCTGTCGGTGCACACCTCGCCCGTCGATCAACCGGGGATCGGCGACTCGGGCGGGATGAACGTCTACATCCTCCAGGTCGCCGAGCGCCTCGCGGCGCAGGGCCTGCACGTGGACGTCTTCGCGCGGTGTCGCGGCGGCGCGGACCACGAGGTCAAGGAGGTCGCCTACGACGCCCGGGTCATCCCGATCAAGGCGGGACCCTGCGCCCCGATGCCCAAGTCGGAGCTGCCGCGCTACCTCCCGGAGTTCCTGGGCGGCGTGCTCCACGAGGCCAAGCAGCACGGCGCGGACTACGACGTCGTCCACAGCCACTACTGGATGTCGGGGTGGGTCGGGCGGGCGGCCAAGGAGGTGTGGGGCGCGCCGCTGGTCGCGTCGTTCCACACGCTCGGGAAGGTCAAGAACTACTCGCTCGCGCGGGGAGAAGCGACCGAGTCGCCGGTCCGGATCGACGGCGAACGGCGCGTGATCGCCGCCGCCGACCGGATCCTCGCGGCGACGCCGGTCGAGGCGGGTCAGCTCGTCGGCCTCTACCGGGCGGACCCCGACCACGTTCGGCTGGTCCCGCCCGGGGTTGACCACGCGCTGTTCGCGCCACGCGACCGCGCGGCCGCGCGGGAGCGGCTCCACCTGACGCACCTGCGGTTCGCGCTCTACGTCGGACGGCTCCAGGCCCACAAAGGCCCCGACGTCGCCATCAGGATCCTCGCGGAGGCGGTCGCGCGCGATCCCGAGACCTCTCGCGATCTGGTCCTGGGGATCGTCGGCGGACCGAGCGGGAGCGACGGCGAGGCCGATCGCCTGCTCGCGCTCGCGCACGCCCTCGGCGTGGGCGAGCGCGTCGTGCTGTTCCCGCCGCAGACCCAGCGGAAGCTGGCCGAGTTCTACGCTGCGGCAGACGTGGTGCTCGTGCCCTCCCGTTCGGAGTCGTTCGGTCTGGTCGCCCTCGAAGCCGCCGCGTGCGGCACGCCGGTCGTCGCCGCGTCGGTCGGGGGTCTGCGCTACGTCGTCGAGGACGGTCGCACCGGCTTCCTCGTCGAGGGACACGACGCCGCCGAGCACGCGGAGCGGGTGCTCCGCGTGCTCCGCGACCCCGCGCTCCAGGCCGCGATCGGCGCCGAGGCGTCGCGTCGGGCGCTTCGGTTCACGTGGGACGTGACCGCCGACGAGGTCAGGCGCGTGTACGACGAAGTCGTACACGCCGCCTGACCTCTCGTCGGTCCCGTTCACCCCTGCGCCGTCGTTTTGTCACTCTTTGTTCCGAACCCGTGACCTGCAGATATAGCGACTGACCTGCGGGAACGCCGGGTTGACCGTGCCTGGGGCCGCCGATACATTCCGCATCGCTCCGAGCGGTCCAAGTGGCCGGGAGGAGAGACCGGACGAGGCGCCAGGGGCCCCGACGGAGGGCGGCAACGCCAGCCGAAGGATCCAGGCGCACCGGAGACACCGGACGGGCAGAGAGGCTGCAAGGTCACTCAGCCGGAACGGAGCCTCCGACGCTGGCGAAGGCCGCGAGGCCGGGCCCAGCGACCCGCCGGGACGTCGCAAGACGACCCAGCGGGGGTCCGTCGCCCGGACCGCCGGAAGGCCGCGAGGCTCAAGGAGGTCCACCGGGATCGTCGGACGGCCGCGAGGCCGGACGGCGATGTCGGAGGGTGACGAAGGCGGATGGGCGCCGCGAGGCGAACAGACCGTCGGCGATCCGGGCTCCCGACCGAATGCGGAAGGCGGCTCGGGGCAACTGAGCCCGAGGAACCAACGGGGACCGAACGCTTCGGCGGGAGGCGACCGGAGGTCCCTCGGGCTCTTTCTTTCCATCCCGAGGCTGCCTCTCCGAGGCCGCCGCGCTCGTGCGTTACCGTCTCGCCATGACCGACGGTCGGCTCAAGCGAGCCGCAGACACCGAGGATCGACGCGAGCGGACGGTCGCGGCTGCGATGCGCCACTTCGCCGAACACGGCTACCGCGGCGCCCACGTCGATGACATCGCCCAAGAGGTCGGGGTCGCCAAGGGGACGGTCTTCCTGGACTTCGGCTCCAAGGAGGGCCTGTTCCTCGCCGCGTACCAGCACGCCGTCCGGATGCTGCCTGCGTGGCTCGACGCGCCCGCCGACGTGGTCGAGCGCGGGTTCTGGGACACCCTGGATTGGTGGCTGCAGAGCACGGAGGAGTTCGTCGACTCGGATCCCGTCCCCAACCGGCTCGCGATGATCGGGCGCTACGACATCGGGCTCGGACTCCGGCGCCCCATCGACCGCTTCATGCGGAGCGAAGATCCGTACGGGACCCTCGAGTTCGTGGAGTTCGGGGTCGGGACCGGCGAGCTCCGCGAGGACGTCGACGCCGAGATGATCGCGTCGATGATCGACTGGCTCGCACAGCGGTTCCAGGACGCGCTCGTGTCCGAGGACCTCGACCCCGGGCTGATCCACCGCCGGCCGGAGCGCCGGAACATGCGGATCAAGGAGTTCGTGGAGATCCTCCGCGGGGGGATCGCGAGCGACGGAGCGCGGTCATGACGGACGATGCGACCTGGTCGGATTACTACGAGGAGAACGAGGGCCGCGAGCCTCGAGAGCTGCTGCTCGAGGCGCTCTCGACGTACGAAGAGCCTGGGCAAGCCGTCGACCTCGGCTGCGGGGCCGGGATCGAGACGCTCGCCATGCTCACCCGGGGTTGGCGGGTGTTCGCGACCGACGCCGAGGAGGAAGCGATCGAGCGGGTGCGCCGGCGGGTCCCGCCGGAGCTCGCGAAGCGCCTGCAGACGCTGGTCGCTCGGATGGAGGACGTCGAGCTCCCTCCCGCGGACCTGCTCCTCGCGAGCTTCAGCCTGTTCTTCTGCGATCCGGGCCGCTTCACCGACGTGTGGCGGAAGATCGGCGGCTCGCTCGCGGGCGGCGGCCGCTTCGTCGGGGAGCTCCTCGGCGACCGCGACACGTGGGCGCCGGACGACGATACGAGCTCCTTCTCGGCATCGGCGGCCCGCGCGCTCTTCGACCGATGGGCCATCGAACGCTTCGACGAAGAGGAGGAGGACGGGGAGGCCTGCAACGGGCCGAAGCACTGGCACGTCTTCCACGTCGTCGCCCGCACACCCGCGGACGACCGTTCGTCCGGCCATCGCGCCTAGACTCGGGCGGTGGGGCTTTCGACCGGTGTGTTCCGCCCGGCCATCCTGCGGGTCGCGGGCCATCCGTGGATCCGTTCCTCCGTCACCGACACACGCCCCGGACGGATGGTGGCGTCGCGGTTCGTCGCGGGGGAGACGCTCGCCGAAGCGCTCGCAACCGCCCGCGACCTGCACGGCAGAGGGCTCCGCACGATGCTCGACCATCTCGGGGAGAACGTCGAAGGTCCCCGGCAGGCGCTGGCCGCGCGGGAGGCGTACCTCTCGGCGCTGGCCGCGACGGCGGACGCAGAAGACGTCGACGCCGCCATCTCGGTCAAGCTGACCCAGCTCGGTCTGAACGATTCGGTCGATACGTGCTGGACGAACCTCGAACCGATCGTGGAGAGCGCGGGTGAGAAGGACCGTCTGCTGATGATCGACATGGAGAGCCACACCTACGTGGACGCGACCCTCGAGATCTTCGCCAAGGCCTTCGCCCGGTCGCCCCACGTCGGGATCGCGATCCAGTCGTACCTCCGCCGCAGCGACCAGGACGTCTTCCGGCTCCCCGAGGGGTGTCGCGTCCGGCTCGTGAAGGGCGCGTACCTGGAGCCTTCGGACGTGGTGTACACGCGGAAGCGCGACGTCGACGCCAACTACGCGCGGCTGTTCACGACGCTGTTCGCGCACGGACATCCCGTGGACATCGCCACCCACGATCCCGTGTTGATCGAAGGGGCGCGCACGCGCGTCGATGCGTTCGTGGACGGCTGGACGCGGGCGGAGTTCCAGATGCTGTACGGTGTCCGCCGCGACCTGCAGTCCCGGCTCGCAGCCGACGGCTACCCCGTCCGCGTATACATCCCGTACGGCACCGAGTGGTACCCGTACCTCACGCGACGGCTGGCCGAACGACCAGCGAACGTGTGGTTCTTCGTCTCCAACCTCGTGAGGACGTCGCGATGAGCGATCGAACGAACGCCCGCCGCACCGCGTTCCTGGGCGGCGGCAAGATGGGAGAGGCGTTGATCTCCGGGCTGATCCGCTCGGGGGGCAGGACGCCCGACGAGCTGATGGTCACGTGCCGGCGCGACGAACGCGCGCGCGAGCTGGCGGGGAAGTACGGCGTCACCGCGACGCTCGACAACGCCGAGGCGACGCGATGGGCAGACGTCTTGGTGCTGATGGCGAAGCCGCAGGACATGGAAGTCTTGCTCGAGCAGATCCGGGAGCACGTGACGACGGCCGACCTGGTGATCAGCTTCGCGGCCGGGATCCGGACGTCCTTCGTCGAGAAGCACCTTCCGGACGACGTGCCGGTCGTGCGGGTGATGTCGAACGTGCCCGTGATGGTCGACGAGGCGATGTCGGTGATCTCCGCGGGCAGCAGGGCGAGCGAGTCCCACCTGGCGATCGCGGAGGAGCTCCTGGGCTACGTGGGCAAGGTGCTGCGACTGAAGGAGACGCACCTGGACGCCGTGACGGCGACGAGCGGGAGCGGTCCCGCCTACTTCTTCCTGCTGGCCGAGGCCATGATCGAGGCGTGCATCCTCCTCGGGTTGTCTCGGGACGTGGCGACGGAGCTGATCGTGCAGACGATGCTCGGCTCCGCCAAGATGCTGCGGGACACCGGCAAGCACCCGGTCGAGCTCCGCGAGATGGTGACGTCGCCGGGTGGCACCACGATCGAGGCGATCCGGCGGCTGGAGGAGGCGGGCGTTCGCGCCGCGTTCCTGAACGCGATCGACGCGGCCAGACGGCGCAGCGAGGAGCTCGCGCGCGGTGACGACGACGAGGAGAGGGTGTAGCTCATGGGACGAGGCGACATGGCGAGGGTGCGGAGCGCCAAGGATCGTCAGCGGAAGGTGAAGGAGCGAAGCAAGCGTGTGGCGGCCGAGAAGGCCGCCGCACGGAAGGCCGCGAAGAAGCGCTAACGCATACCCGATCCGAGGGAGGTTCGTTCCCGAACCCTCATCCGCGGGTACCTCTCGACCGAAGCCTCCTCGGAGGAGGTCACGAGGTGACGAAGCGGCGGGTGCGCATCACGAAGGTCACCAAATCGCGCCCGCGCGAGGTCCGCCCGCTGGACTTGGACCCGCGTGATCCCGACATCGTTCGGGTCAAGGAGCACCTCTACACGGCGGCGCGCCCGCATCGCGCCGCCTGAGGCACGTCCCCGGCTACGGGGTGGCGATCCGGTTCCGGAGCGTCCCGATCCCTTCGGCCGCAAGCTCCACGAGGGCCCCCGGCCACAGCTGCCTCCCAGCCTCCGACGCCGGCCTCGCGAACGGGCCCAACGCGAAGGCGTCGCCCCGCTCCAGCTCGCCGAGCTGGGAGGCTCCCGAGATCATCCGTGCCAGGTTCCAGGCCCCCCCGTTCAGGTTGCCCTTGGCCACATCGTCGCCGTCGACCTTCACCCGGAGGAACATCGTCTGTGGATCCAGCTCGTCGACCGTGACCACGCAGGGTCCGATCGAGATGGGCAATCCCTCCGCCGTCTCCACGGGCGCGCCGCTCGCGTCTCGCGCTCGCCAGTCGTTCACGAGCGTGTAGCCGAACACGTGGTCCGCGACGTCGTCGACGGAGATCTTCCGGCCCTCGCGGCCGAGCACCGCCGCGACCTTCGGTTCGTATTCGAGCCATGCAGCGCCGGTCGGCCAGGGCACGGGTTGCTCGGGCCCGACGGTCGCTCGCTCGATGTCCGCGGATCCGGGTGAGATCAGCGATCGCGGGAACAGGGGCGTCAAGACTCTCGGTGCGGCCACGCGGGTCGCCCAGACGTCGTCGCGCTCGAGCGCGGCGCGAGCGGCCTCCATGACGGTGCCTCGGCTGCTCGTGACGAAACCCTCGAGCGTGGTGGGGAAGGCCGGATGCCCGACGGCGTCGGGCAGGTCGACCACCTCACCCTCGAGGATCGCCCCCAGTCGCCGCTGCCCCCCGC